>WYBB01000261.1 GCA_011526585.1 Deltaproteobacteria bacterium | reverse complement strand
CGCTCCGCGCGTCGGACCTGGCCTGGCACGCGCCTTGCGAACCGTCCCCCTCCGACGCGTCCGACCCGGACGACCCGTCCGAACCCGGACGACACCCGTTCAACCCCGACCCGGAGGCCCCCCATGATCCGTCATCGTCTCGCAGCCCTCTCGCTCCTCTTGCTCACCTCGTTTGCCGCCGACCGCGCCGCGCGCGCCGACACCCCCTATCAGACCGGCGTCGTGAGCCTGGGCCTCGGCCTCGGCGACCCGTCCGCGCTCGACGTCAAGTTCTGGACGGGCAACGGCAGCGGCTTCAACCTCGGCATCGGCCTCGAGCGCTTCGACGACGTGCTCGGCGTCTACGGCGAGTACGAGCTCGGCCTGGCCGCCTTCCGCCTCGGCCAGGGCGGCGCGCGCGGCGTCTTCTACCTCGGCGTCGGCGGCGCCGTCGCGCTCACCGACGAGCACACCTCCGTCGCCGTCGTCGTGCCCATCGGCCTCGACTTCCGCTTCCGCCCGCCGGTCGATCTCTTCATCGAGGCTCGCCCCGGCATCGGCGTCCTGCACCGTCCCGCCTTCGGCATCGGCGGCCAGATCGGCGTGCGCTACCGCTTCTGAGCCACGGCGCATGCGCGGCCCAAGGCGCAGCCAGGCGCGGGACAAGCTCGCGATAGCGAGTTTGCCCGCGCGCTGCTAGAAGCGTGCGCCATGGACTTTGCACGCGGCAACTTCATCGACAACCAGTGGATCAAGCCGAGCGGCGCCACGCAGATCCGCAGCGTCAACCCCGCCACCGCCGACGACGTCGTGCTCGAGGCGCCGACCGATCCCGCCCACGCCGCCCTCGCCGTCAGCGCCGCCGCTCGCGCCTGGCCGAGCTGGGCCGCGCTCTCGCCCGACGATCGCGTCGCCGCCCTGCGCCGCTTCGCGCGCGAGCTCGCCGGCCGCACCGAGGCCCTCGCCCGCGCCGTCACCATGGAGATGGGCAAGACGATCCGCGAGGCGCGCCTCGAAGCGACCTCGCTCATCCAGCGCATCGATCTCGTCGCCGAGCAGCAGCTCCCGGCCGTCAAGTCGTGGACCGCCCCGGGCGTCGCCGGTGAGTGCCGCTACCACCCGCTCGGCGTCATCGCCGTGCTCGGCCCCTACAACTTCCCCCTGCACCTCTGCCACGCGCACATCATCCCGGCGCTCGCCACCGGCAACACCGTCGTCGTCAAACCCTCCGAGCGCACGCCGCTGTCCTTCCAACGTTACATGGAGGCCTGGGCCGCCGCCGGCCTGCCGCCGATCCTGCACATGGTCCAGGGCGCCGGCGACGTCGGCCGCGCGCTGCTGGCCACGCGCGAGCTCCGCGGCGTCGCGCTCACCGGCAGCTGGCGCACCGGCCACGCCATCTCCAAGGCGATGCTCGACCGCCCCGAGGTCCTGACCGCGCTCGAGATGGGCGGCCAGAACATGGCGATCGTGCTCGAGGACGCCGACCTCGAGCAGGCCCTCGAAGGCGTGCTCCTCGGCGGCTTCCTCACCACCGGCCAGCGCTGCACCTGCACCGCGCGCGTGCTCGTGCAGCGCTCGATCGCCCAGCCCTTCATCGAGCGCCTCGTCAAGGCCACGCGTCGCCTCACCTTCGGCGACCCGATGAGCGACGTCTTCATGGGACCGATGGCTTCCATCGGTGATCGCGATCGCGTCGAGGCCCTCTGCCGCGCCGGCCGCGAAGCCGGCGCCGAGCTCCTGCTCGCCCCCGAGATCCGCGACGGCGGCGCCTGGCGCGGCCCCTCGATCCACCTCATCGCCAGAGACCACGACTCCGACTACACGCGCGAGGAGGTCTTCGGCCCCGACCTCGCCGTCACCATCGTCGACGATCTCGACGACGCCATCGGCGTCGTGAAGGCGAGCCCCTACGGCCTGTCCCTGTCGCTCTTTTCCGCGCGCCGCGCCGCCTTCGAGGCGGTCTACCTGCACACCGCCGTCGGCTGCGTGAACTGGAACCGCTCGACCAACCGCGCCGTCGGCGCCCTGCCCTTCGGCGGCGTCGGCCGCTCCGGCAACTATCGCCCCGCCGGCTCCGACGCCGTGCGCTACACGACCTATCCGGTGCAGGTGCAGTGGAACGAGCCGGGCGTGCTCGAAAACGATCCCTTCGTGCGCCAGGCCCTGGCCGCCGCCGACCCGCTCACGGCGCTCGAGACCGTGCACCGCATCGAGGAAGCCCTCGAGCCCTTCGGCCTCTACCCCGAGGTCGACGCTACCGGCGCCTCCGGCGTCGTCAAGATCGCGCTCGCCGATCTCGACCGCCCCGACTCCCCCGTCTCACTCGCGCGCGCCCTGCTCGAGCAGCTCAAGCTCCGCGGCGTGCCGGCCGAGCTCACCGAGAGCGCGCTGCGCCTGCCGCTGAGCCCGGGCGACAAGTCCACGCGCGCCCTCGTCAAGGCGCTCACCGAGAGCCTTCACGCCATCCGCCACCTGAGCCCGCAGCGCTTCCTCGGCCGTCGCCCCGCCGCCACCCACGTGCCCGCCGGCGACCGCCTCACCCTGCCGCGCAGCGAGGCGTTCATGCGCCGCCTGGTCGGCGCCGACTTCGTGCCCGACGACAAGAAGCCGCCGGTCATCGATCTCTATCGCAGCGCCGGCCCCTACCTCGCCTCGGTCGATCGCGACCCGCTCGTGCTCTTCGACGCGGCGAGCCAGATCGCCACCCACGCCGCCGGCCTCAACCCGCCGGCCGTGCTCGAGGCCTACGCGCAGGGGCGCTTCGCCGCGACACCGCTCGACGGCCGCGCCAGCGAAGGCCCCGAGGTCCAGCGGCTCGCGGCGCTCTTGCGCGAGGCCGCCGGTCAACACCCGCACGTGCGCTTCTGCAACTCCGGCGCCGAGGCCAACGAGATCGCGCTGGCGACCTGCGCCGCGCGCCGCCCCGGCAAGCGCGCCGTCGTCGCCTTCCGCGGCGCCTTCCACGGGCGCACCATGCTCGCGCTGCACGCGACCTGGAACCCCGAAAAGCGCCTGCGCTTCGAGCTCGACGGCCTGCAAGCACGCTGGGTCGACTGGCCGGTCTGGTCGACGCCGGACACGCCCGTCGCCGAGCCGCCGGGCTGGCTCGAGCGCTGGCGTCTGCGCGCGCCCGAGCGCCCGCCCCTGTCGAGCGACGACCCGCTGCTCGCCGAGGAGGAGCGTGTGCTCGGCGAGGTCGAGCGCCAGCTCGCCGACGATCAGGTCGTCTCGGTCATCACCGAGCCGATGCAGGCCGAAGGCGGCGAGCGCTACGCGACCCCGCGCTTCTTCCGCGCGCTCAGGGTGCTGACCGAGGCGCACGGCGTGCCGCTCGTCATGGACGAGGTGCAGTGCGGCTTCCACCTCGGCGGCCCGTTCTTCTGGCACACGCGCTTCGATCTGCCGAGCCCGCCCGACCTCGTCACCTGCGCCAAGAAGGCCCAGGTCGGCGTCACGCTCTCGCGCTGGCCGATCCCGGTGCGCAGCGAGGTGCAGGCCGCCTCCGCGATCCGCGGCCTCCTCTACGCCGAGCTCCTCGGCGGGGCCGACGCCGCGCGCGAGGCGATCATGGCCGACGCCGGGCGCCGCCTGCACGCCCTGGCCGAGCGCTTCCCGCGCTCGGTGCTCGCGCCGCGCCTCACCGGCTGGTCCTTCGGCTTCGATCTGCCGACGCCCGAGGCGCTCAATCACCTCGTCAGCCAACGCCTCTGGCGCGGCTACATGATCTACGGCGCCGGCGATCGCGGCCTGCGCTTCCGCTTCCACCCCGAGGTCGAGCCCGCCCACGTCGAGGGCCTCTTCCAGCGCCTCGAGCAATCGCTCGCCGACCTCGAGGCGGGCACGCCGCCGACCTGGCGCGCCGGGGCCACCGCGACGCTCGCCGATCACGCGCCCGCCTGGCCGCCCGCCGCCGACAAGCTCGCGCCCGCCTATCGCCTGCAGCGCATCGGCGCGGCCGAGTGGCATGCGATCCGTCACGCCTACGAGACGCTGCAGAAGAACACCTACGAGCCCGCGCGCCAGGACGACTTCGAGCTCTTCAGCGCGCTCATGAGCGAGCCGGACGCGATCTGCCTCGCGGTCTTCCACGGCGCGCCTCCGCCCAAGCCATCCGGCGCCAAGCCGGCTTCCGCCGCGAGCCCGCTCTCCAACGGCACGCTCGTCGCCGCAGCCATCGGCTTTCCGCTCGAGCACTTCGCCGATCTCGACGGCCCGCGCCAGGACCCCTCGCTCGGCCGCGGCGAGACCTTCTACTCGGCCGATCTCACCGTGCACGCCGAGCACCGCGGCCAGGGCCTCGGCCGCGCCCTCAAGGAGGCGCAGGTCGCCGCCGCGATGACCGCCCGCCGCCCCGACGGGACCCCGCGCTTCGTCTTCATGACCGGGCGCAACCGCGTCGGCGCGACCGAGGCGATGGCGCGCCTCAACGCCGAGCTCGGCGCGTGGCACGTCACGCGCCTCGTCGGCCAATACGGCGAGCCCGACGCCGCCACCGACTACTACCGCATCGCGCTGACCTGGCCGCGCCTGCCGCCCGCCGCGCGCGTCACCGCCACCGCGGGGAGCCAGGTGCTCGACTTCGATCAAGGCCTCGAGCGCCGCCTCGGCGATCCGCGCGGTCACGGTGCCGGCTGTGAAGAGCTGCGCGAGCACTACGCCGAAGGCCGCCTCTCGGGCGCGGTCGTCAACAAGCTCTCGCTCTGCAACTTCGTCACGCCCGCCGTGGTGCGCGCGCACGAGTGGCTCCGGCTGCAGGCGCCCAAGGGGCTCGCGCACCTCGTGCTCGCCTCAGGGCGCGCCGAGGCATGCGACAAGACCTTGCGCGCGCTCAAGTACCACCGCCGGGCGGGCCGCTTCGCGCTCGCGCTCGGCCCGGTGCGCGCCGGCATGTCGACCGCGGCGGCACGCTCGCTCAGCACGTCGGACAAGGACGAGCTCAACTGGCTCGCGTGGCCGAGCCTGCCCGATCCGACACGCGATCCGGAGCGCGCGCTGAGTGAGCTCAAGAAGCACATCGCCGAGCGCGGCGCCGACAAGATCCTCGCCGTCGTCGTCGAGCCGACCTTCCTCGCCACCGGCCGCAGCGTGCCCGACTCGTTCTGGGCGCCGCTGTCCGAGGTCCTGCGCGCGAGCGACGTGCCGCTCTGCCTCGTCGAGACGACGACCGGCGGCTATCGCGGCGCGCGCGGCATGTGGCGCGCCGACTCGCTGCCGATCGCCGTCGACGCGCTCATCGCCTACCCCGGCGGCCAGCTCGGCTTCGGCTTCGTCTCCGATCGCTACCACGTCGCCGAGAAGCTCACCTTGATCTCGACCTGGGACGGCGACGAGCTCGCGCTCACGCGCACGATCTGGGAGCTGCGCTGCGCACGCCACCTCCCGATCGCCCAACGCGCGAGCGAGCTCAGGCGGGCGCTCGCGCCGCTCGGCGAGGTCCAGGGTGAAGGGCTCTTCCTCACCGTCGAGCACGCCCAGGCCGAGCTCCTCGCGCGCCGCCTCTTCGAGCGCGGCGTACGCGTCGGCGTCGGCGTGCACGGCGAGGAGCGCCACCTGCGCGTCGTGCCGCCGCTCAACGTCTCGGCCGAGGAGATCGCGCGCTTCGCCGCCGCGCTACGCGAGGTGCAGGCATGAGCGGCCAGACCCACGACGGCGAGCCCCCCGACGGCGCACGCGGCAAGCGCTACCCCGACGCGCGCGCCGCGCTCTTCGACTTCCGCCCCGGCGCGAGCGTGATGGTCGGCGGCTTCGGCCTCTCGGGCAACCCCGAGCACCTCATCGACGCCGTACGTGAGCTCGGCGTCGGCGAGCTCACCGTGATCTCGAACAACTGCGGCAACCAGGGTCAGGGTCTGGCGACCTGGCTCAAGGCGCGCCTCGTCAAGGCCTGGAAGGGCAGCTTCATGGGCGGCAACCCCGACATCCAGGAGCAGCACCACAAGGGCGAGGTTCTCGTCGAGCTCATCCCACAGGGCACGCTCGCCGAGCGCATCCGCGCCGGCGGCGCCGGGATCCCCGCCTTCTTCACCCCGACCGGCGCCGGCACCGTCGTCGCCGAGGGCAAGGAGGAGCGCACCTTCGACCTCGGCGGCCGGCCACGCCGCGCCGTGCTCGAGACCGCGCTCACCGCCGACTTCGCCTTCGTGCGCGCGCGCCGCGGCGACCCCTACGGCAACCTGCAGTTCAAGGGCACGACCAAGAACTTCCAGATCGCCATGGCGATGGCCGGCCGCGTCACCATCGCCGAGGTCGACGAGCTCGTGCCGCTCGGCGCCATCCCGCCCGAGGACGTGCACCTGCCCGGGATCTTCGTGCAGCGCCTCTTCGTCGCGCCGACCCACCGCGATCCGATCGAGCACCGCACCACCCGCCCACGCTGAACGGGTACCGCACGATCCGGTCCGGCATACGGGCGGCCACGAGGGCCGCCCCTACGTTCGCAGGGGGCGGCCACCAGTTCGCCCCTACGTCGGGCGTGGGTAACGGACGACCGAGGCGCAAGTGACGTGAGGGAGCGGTGAGCCTCGGTGCCACCCGACGACCTCGAGGCGCGACGTCCGGGAGCGAAGCTCGCGGGCGTCGTGTCCTCGGTGTGTCGGCCCCACGAGCTCGCTCGGGGGGGCGACACACGGGGAGGAGGGGGGCACCGAGGTCACCGCGACCGCGACGCCAGCCATCCGCGGGGGACGAGGGGGCACCGAGGCCACCGCGACCGCGACGCCAGCCATCCCCGTCGGACCACTCCCCCGCGAACCCGGCGATCCCAACGAGCTCAGTAATTCGGGCGCCGCCAGAGCGTGCCGGTGCGCGTCTTGGTGAAGACCATCTGCCAGAGCTGCAGGTTGCGCGCGCGGAACGAGCCCGCCGACATGAGCAGGTAGTAGCGCCACATGCGTCGGAAGCGCTCGTCGAGGCTCGGCGTCTCGCGCTTGATCTCCGCCCAGCTCGCCTCGAAGTTCGCGTTCCACGCCACGAGCGTCTTGTCGTAGTCCGGGCCGAAGTTGTGCCAGTCTTCGAGCACGAAGAGGCGGTCGGTCGAGCTGGCGATGTCCTGCGTCGACGGGATCTGCCCGTTGGGGAAGATGTACTTCAGGATCCAGCGGTCGGCGTAGGGGCGCTCGATGCTGTCGCCGATGGTGTGCAGGAGGAAGACGCCGTCGTCCTTGAGACAGCGGTGGCAGACCTCCATGAACTGGCGGTAGTTCTTGCGTCCCACCGCCTCGATCATCGCGATCGACACGACCTTGTCGTACTGGCCCTCGGCGTCGCGGTAGTCGCGGCGCACGATCTCGACGGGCAGCCCCTTGTTGAACTCGCGCGCCCACTTCATCTGCTCTTCGGAGATGTTGAGCGAGGTGACGTGCACGCCGCGCGTCTCGGCCATGTAGCGCGCGAGCCCGCCGAAGCCGCCGCCGATCTCGAGCACGCGCTCGCCCGGCTTGAGGTCGAGCTTCTTGCAGATCAGCTCGAGCTTGTGTTGCTGCGCCGTCGCCAGATCGCTCGCCTCGCGCCAGTAGCCGCACGAGTACTGCATGTAGGGATCGAGCATGCGCTGGTAGAGCGCGTTGGACAGGTCGTAGTGCTGTTCGATCACCTGGGTCGCGCGCGCGCGTGACTGCAGGTTGGCGAGCTTCGAGCGCGCGAGCAGGAGGTAGCGGCCGAGGCTCTTCGTGCGCTCGCGACTCACCAGCGCGAGCCGGAAGAAGAGCTCGTCGAGCGCGTCGCAGTCCCACTGACCGTCCATGTAGGACTCGCCCATGCCCATCGTGCCCTCGCGCGCGACGCGGCCGAGGAAGGCGGGGTCGCGCACGCGGATGTCCCAGCGCTCGTGCCCGCCGATGGTCACGCCGGCGCGCGCGAAGGCCGCGACGACGCGGCGCTCGATGGGTCCTGAGTACTTGACGGTGGTGACGGCCGGATTCGAGGTCAGGGTCATGGGTTACTTGTGGATCACAACGGATTGACTGACCAGAAAGCCCTGTAACCATCCGACGGTCAACTCAGCGACCGCCGCAAACCCATGGTATTATTATCAGAATACAGAAGGCCAACCATTACGAAATGTGTCGCAACGCCTCGGGCGGCGGGTTCGTGATCAGGCCTCGGCCTCGACCGGCGCCGGCACCTGCTCGACGGTGGTGATGAGCGCGCCCTCCTTGAGGGTCACCAGCGTGAACGCGTTGCCGTCGCGCCGCACCTCGGGGATCCGCTTCTCCTCCACCCAGTGCTCGTTGCCGTTGGAGTCGACGACCTCGAAGCCATCGCCGGAGCGCGTCGGCGCCAGCGCCACGCACTCGTGCCGGTTCTGGATCTTGGCGATGATCATGCGCACGCCCTTGCCGCCCCGCCGCTGCTTGGGGTGCTGCTCGAGCGGGCTCTTCTTGCCGCGGCCCGAGCGCGTGAAGACCGCGATCGACAGCGCCGGATCGGCCGCATCCCACGGGCTCAGCACCAGGGCGTCGGCGACCTCGTCGTCGCGCTCGACCTTGAGCGCGGTGACCCCCTTGGCCGCCCGCCCCTGCACGCTCACCTCGGCGAGGTCGCAGCGGATCCCCTGCCCGAGCTTCGTCAGGATCAGGAGCTCGCCCTGCCCGTCGGTCTCGATCACCCGCGCGAGCGCGTCGCCCTCGGGCACCTTGAAGGCGGCGATCCCCGAGCTGCGCGAGCTCGCGAACGCCGCCAGCGGCGTGAGCTTGGCCAGCCCATGGCGCGTGACGAAGAGCAGGTAGCGCCCGGGCGCGCGCCCGCCTTCGCCCTCCTCGGCGGCCACCTCCGCGTCCTCGGCGCCGCCCTCCCCGATGAGCTGCGGATCGAACTCGATCAGATCGATGAGCGTCTCGGCGCGCGAGATCCCGCAGACGTTGACCAGCGCCGTGCCGACCTCGCCCCACTTCGCCTCCGGCAGCTGGTGCACCGGGATCGGGTAGCACTGCCCCGTGTCCGAGAACGCCAGCACCGTGTGCGTCGTGCGCGTCATCAAGAGGCGCAGCATGCGGTCGCCCGGCCTCACGCCCGAGGTCTTGCGCGTCGCACCCGAGGCGTTGAAGCTCGCGACCGAGCTCTGCTTGACCCAGCCCGCGCGCGTGACGCCGACCACGACCTCCTGATCCCTGACGGTCGCCTTGAGGAGGTCGACGACCGGCCGGTCGATCTCGTCCTCGAGCGTGGTGCGCCGGTCATCGGCGAAGCGCTTCTTGATCTCCTCGAGCTCGCCCATCACGACCTTGTCGAGCTCCTTTCTGCTCGTCAGGATCTTGTCGAGGCGCTTGACGGCCTTGTCGAGCTCGCCCGCCTCGGCCTGCAGCTCGGTGAGCTCGAGGCTCGTCAGGCGGTGCAGCTTGAGCTCGAGGATCGCCTCGGCCTGCACCTCGGAGAACTGGAACTGCTCGACCAGGTTCTTCTTCGCCTCGGCCTTGTCCTTGCTGGCGCGGATCCAGGCGATCACCAGATCGAGCACGTCGACGGCGCGGATGAGCCCCTCGACCTCGTGCAGGCGCTTGGCCTTCTTGTCGCGCTCGTGGCGGCTCCGGCGCATCACCACCTTCTGGCGGTGAAGCACGAAGGCCTCGAGGATCGCCTTGAGCCCGAGCTGGACCGGCGTGTTCCTCGCGATCACCACCATGTTGAAGTGGTAGTTGATCTGCAGGTTGGTCTTCTTGAAGAGGTAGGCGAGCACCGCCTCGGCGTCGGCCCCCCGCGCCAGCTCGACCACCACGCGCAGGCCCTCGCGGTCGCTCTCGTCACGCGCCTCGCTGACGCCGACCACCTCCTTGGCGAGCAACATCTCCTCGACCTGGCGCACCAGGTCCGACTTCACGACGTTGAACGGCAGCTCGTCGAAGACGAGCAGGCGCTTGCCGTCCTTGAGCTCCTCGATCCGGTGGCGGCTCCGCAGGACGACCTTGCCGCGCCCGGTCTCGTACGCCTCGCGCAACCCCTCGCGCCCCATCAGGATCCCGCCGGTCGGGAAGTCCGGCCCCGGCAGGTGCGCCATCAGCTCGTCGAGCTCGATCGCCGGCTTCTTCATCAGCGCCAGCGTCGCGTCGATCACCTCGCCGAGGTTGTGCGACGGGATCTCGGTCGCGAAGCCGGCCGACACACCCGAGGTGCCGTTGGTCAGGAGGTTCAGGAAGCCCGCCGGCAGGACCACCGGCTCGAGCGCCTTCTCGTCGAAGTTCGGCTTCCACGGCACCGTGTCCTTGTCGATGTCGCGCATCAGCTCGTAGGCGATCGCCGACAGGCGCGCTTCGGTGTAGCGCATCGCCGCCGGCGGATCGTCGTCCATCGAGCCGAAGTTGCCGTGCCCGTCGACGAGCGGGTAGCGCATCTTCCAGGGCTGCGCCATGCGCACCAGCGCCTCGTAGATCGAGGAGTCGCCGTGCGGGTGGTAGTTGCCCATGACGTCGCCGACGGTCTTGGCCGCCTTGCGGTAGGGCCGCTCGTGCGTGTTGCCGGCGTCGAACATCGCGTAGACGATGCGCCGCTGCACCGGCTTGAGCCCGTCGCGCACGTCGGGGATGGCGCGGTCGAGGATCACCTTCGAGGCGTAGCGCCCGAAGCTCTCGCCGAGCTCGGACTGGAACGGGACCTCCGCGATGCGCTGCGCTTCCGTCATGCTGCGTGGGCTCCATCGATGAGGGCCTGCGCGTCGGCGTGCGCGTGGCTCTCGGCCACGGCGTCGTCACCGAAGCGCACGTGCTGGCTGATCCACAGCTTGCGCGGCTCGGCCTTGCCGCCCATCAGGACGTGCACCTGCTTTTCCGCCGCCGCCGCGTCCTCGACCGTGACCCGCACCAGCGTGCGCGTCTCGGGGTTCATCGTCGTCTCCCAGAGCTGCTCGGGGTTCATCTCGCCAAGGCCCTTGAAGCGCTGGATCACCAGACCGCCGCCCCCGCGCCCCGCGGCGGCCTGCCCGCCACGCGCCTTCCTGCCGAGCACCTCCTGCAGCTCGTCGTCGCTCCAGGCGTAGCTCGACTGGGTCTTGCCCTTGACGGTGCGCTCGACCCGATAGAGCGGCGGCTGCGCGATGAAGACGCGCCCCTCGTTCAGGAGCGGCTTCATGAAGCGGTGGAAGAAGGTGAGCAGCAGACAGCGGATGTGCGCGCCGTCGTCGTCGGCGTCGGCGAGGATGATGACGCGCGCGTAGTTGGCCTCGTCCAGATCGAAGTCCGCGCCGATGCCGGCGCCGATCGCCTGCACCACCGCGAGGATCTCCTTGTTGGCGAGCACCTTGGCCAGCGTCGCGCGCTCGGTGTTGAGCGGCTTGCCCTTGAGCGGCAGGATCGCCTGGTGCTCGCGGTCACGCCCTTGCTTGGCCGAGCCGCCGGCGGAGTCGCCCTCGACGATGAAGAGCTCGTTCTGGTCGGCCTTGCGCGAGCTGCAGCGCGTGAGCTTGCCGTCGAGGCTCGTACGCGTCTTCGACGACTTGCCGGTCTGCACCGCCTTCTTGGCCTTCTGCGCCGCTTCGCGCGCCTCCAGCGCGCTCGTCGCCTTGTCGATGATCGCCTTGGCCTGGTCGGGGTGCTCGTCGAGCCACGCCGAGAGGTGGCGCTGCGTCAGCTCCTCGACGGCCGAGCGCGCCTCGGGGTTGCCGAGCCGCGTCTTGGTCTGCCCCTCGAACTCGACCGACTGCATGCGCACGTGCACGACGGCCATGATGCCCTCGCGCACGTCGTTGCCGGTCAGGTTCTTGTCCTTCTTCTTGAAGAGCCCGCGCGTGCGCGCGTAGTCGTTGACGACCCGCGTCAGCGCCGACTTGAAGCCGGTCTCGTGCGTACCGCCCTCGCCGGTGCGGATGCAGTTGCAGAAGCTCGTCACCAGCTCGCCGTAGCCGTCGTTGAACTGGAAGGCGACCTCGACCTCGACCTCGGGCGCGCCGTCGCTCTTGTGTTTGCCGGAGAACACGATCGGCGGGTGCAGCACGTCCTGCTCGGCGTTGAGGAAGCTCACGTACTCGGCCAGCCCTCCGGGGTAGTGGAAGGTCTCGTCGTAGTCGCGCGGCGCGGCGGCGGCCGCCTCGACGGCGCCCTCGGCCTCCTCGTCGGGCGGGATCTCGAGGTCGGCGTCGGCGCCGTTCGCGGCGGCGGCTCCCTGACCGTGCTGATCGCCGCGCTCGTCCTTCAAGCGGATCATCAGGCCGGGGTTGAGGTAGGCGAGCTCGCGCAGGCGCGCCTCGATGACGTCCCGCTGGTGGCGCGTCTTGGCGAAGATCTCCGGGTCGGGTCGGTAGCGCACGACGGTGCCGTGCCCGTGGGTCGCACCGACGTGCACGAGGCCGCTCACCGGCTCGCCGCGCGCGAAGCGCTGCTGGAAGACCTTGCCGTCGCGGTGGATCGTGACCTCGAGCCAGGCCGAGAGCGCGTTGACGACCGAGGCGCCGACGCCGTGCAGGCCGCCCGACACCTTGTAGGAGCCGGTGCCGAACTTGCCGCCGGCGTGCAGCTTGGTGAAGACGACCTCGGGCGTCGGGATCTTGAGCTCGGGGTGGAGCCCGGTCGGGATGCCGCGGCCGTTGTCCTCGACGCGCACGACGTCGTCGTCCTCGAAGGCGACGACGATGTTCGTGCAGTAGCCGGCGAGCGCCTCGTCGACGGCGTTGTCGACGATCTCCTCGACCAGGTGGTGGAGGCCGCGCGCGCTCGTCGAGCCGATGTACATGCCGGGGCGCATGCGCACGGCCTCGAGCCCTTCGAGGACCTTGATCTGGGATTCACCGTAGCTGTCGTGCGCGGCCGTCAAGGGAGCTGACCTCGTGTTGCGTGTTCGTGCTTGGGTTCGTCGGAGGGGTTCAGTCGGCGGGGATCCCGGCGTAGAGCGAGCGCACCCAGGCGAGCTCCTCGTCGCTCGGACGGAGCCCGGCAGCGCGCGCCGCGGCCTCGACCTGCGCGACGTTGCGCTGGCCGAGCAGCACGACACCGGTATCACAGTCGCTCAGACACGTCGCGAGCAGCGCCGCCAGCACCGGCTCCGCCGAGCGATCGCCGAAGCGCTGGCGCAGCGTGCGAGCGTTTTCGGCGAGGCGATTGAGCACGTGCTGATCGCTGAAGGCGGTGTCGGAGTTGCGCACGTCTCCGTGAGGAAACTTTTGTGGAGACGAATACTTGCCGAGCAGGAGCCCGTGCCGGATCGGTGAGAAGAAGGCGACGCCGACGTCGTGGCGACGGCAATGGCCGGCCAGACCCGAGCTCATGAAGGTGTCGCGCGTGACGTTGCGGTAGGGCTGCACGACGTCGGGGTCGACGCGCTCGATGACGCGCATGATCGCGTGGTCGCTCCAGTCCGACAGGCCGATGAAGCGGATCTTGCCGGCGTCGCGAGCGGCGCGGATCACCTCGAGCGCCGGCTCGAGCCAGCGGTCCTCGGGGCCGAAGTCGCAGTGGTGCAGGTAGTAGACATCGACGTGGTCGGTGCCGAGGCGGCCGAGCGACTGGTCGATGCGCTCGCGCACGAGATCGGGGTGGTAGTAGTGCGGGTAGCCGCCGCGCGACCAGCCGACCTTGGTCGCGAGGAAGACCTGATCACGCGGCACCAGCCCGGCGCTCAGGATGTCGCCGATGAGCGCCTCGCTGCGCCCGTCGCCGTAGACGTCGGCGGTGTCCCAGTGGGTGATGCCGAGCGCGTGCGCGCGCACGAGCGCGTCGCGGGCCTTCTGATCGTCGTGGCCGGACCAGCCGATCTCGGCGCCGGCGACGTTCAGGTTCTCGCCGCCATAGGCCCAGGTCCCGAGCGAGATCCGGGGCACCTGGACGCCGGTGCGCCCGAAGCGCACGGTCGGCATGGGCGGCATGTTCGAGTCGGTCATGGTCGAGCTCCTACGGGAGTTGCATGCGGGATCACGGGGTCAAGAGCGCCTTCCACACGTCCATCGCCTGGCGATCGGCGGCGTCGGAGGCGAGGCCGCCGACGAGCATCAGGCGACGCTCGTCGCGCTTGCTGCCGAGGCCGTCGAGGTGGCTGCACAGGGCGAAGTCGCCGCCGCACGGGCAGGCGGTGATGACGGCCGTCGGCTGCAGATCGATGAGGTGGCGCCAGGCGACGAGCGTCATGTCGTGGGTCTGCGCGGTGGCGAGCACCTGATCGAGGAAGGCGCGCTGCGCGACCTCGCTCGAGGACAGGAGCGGTGTGCAGACGCCGCGCTCGGTCTCGAGGGAGACCGCGGGCAAGGACGCGCCGGCGATCACCAGCGGGCCGGAGACGCGGGCGGTCACGCGCGCGAGCCAGTCGCTCGGGATCGCGCTCGCGTCGGAGAACGCCCGGTGCGGGTAGGACTCGAGGCCGATGACCGGCACGCCGCTGCCGGCGAGCGTGGCGACGAGCGGCGCGCGCTGAGCCAGGCAATCAGCGGGCGTGCCGGTCTGGCAGCGCCCGTCCTTCTTCGGGAAGCCGTAGAGGTCCTCGACGTCGAGGCTGGCGATGACGGTCGGCCTCGGCGAGAGCACCTCGGAGGCGGCGATGCGGCGGTGGGCCTCGGCGGCGTAGTCGACCAGGGCGGTATAGGCGCTCTCACCGCAGGTCGCCTCGTAGAGGTTCAAGCGCTGGGCGACGATGACCATGCGGGGGCGGAAGCGCTCGGCGGCCCAACGCGCGTAGCCGGCGAATTGATCGCGGTAGCGCGTCGGGTTGCCGTCGGCCGACGGGTCGTAGCAGTAGGGGCGGAAGGTCGAGTTGAGCACGAGCGCGCCGGCCTCGTCGCGCGCGTCCGGGGCGAGCGTGTCGTACTCGGGCGACAGCGGCGAGAGCGCGAGCACGACCGGCAGCCCGGCCTGGGTGACGAGCCCCTCGATGCGCTCGACCTCGGCGAGCCAGGCAGCCGGGAGCTCGGTCGGGCGGTTGTCGGGGCCGGTGAACGCGTTCCACGGGATCCCGATCGCGTCGAGCGGCACGACGATCGCGTCGAGCGGGCGCACGGGCGGCGCGCCCTCCTCGGCCGCCGGCTGGGTGAGCGCATCGAGCGAGGCGGTCCACGGGCGGAGCGCGCTCGCGTCGTAGCGCTCGGCGCGCGCGGCGAGCAGATAGGTCCGGCCGCTCGGGCCGATGGTCTCGGTCGTGTCGGCGGGAGGCTTGGACCCGTCGTCGCCGCAGCCGGCGACGAGAGCGATGGCGGCGGCGAGTCTCACACTGAACATCGGTTCCCTCCTCAGCCGGCGGAGCATAGCCGTACCGCGGTCCGGGTCCAACTTCCTTGGTGGAGGACGCCGAGCTTGCCGCAGGCGGACCGATCGTTTAATAGTGATCGCTGTCTCGGCGGGCGAGCGGTCGGTCCCTCATGAACGCGACGGCGTGGGCGTCACCGCCCGGCCGGTCGACACGGGGAGTCCTCTCGATGGCGATCTACGATACCTCCAACGCGGCCAAGGGCCAGGCGCAAGGGCCGGTCCAGAAGGAGACCCAGGGCGGCGAGCGAAAGCAGCGGCCGACCGACCTCGTGCCCGAGGAGAACAAGGCCGTCCAGAAGAAGGAGGCGGCGACCAACCCGCCGGCGGACGACGCGAGCACCGACGGCGCGGGCAAGGAGGAGACCACGCCCACGTCGGCCGACCCCGAGGCGGCCAAGAAGAAGGAAGCCGAAGAGAAGGCCAAGAAGGAGCGCGAGGCGGTGGTGACCGCCAAGTGGCAGGGGCTGCTCGGCGACTGGCTCGGCGGTGAGATGGCCAAGGTCGTGCTCGAGAACGTCTCGCTCGACGCGCTCAACGGCTACGTGCAGGACGGGCTCAAGGCGGGCGGCGACGCCATCGCCGACCTGCTCAAGGACGAGACCAAGCCGGCCGACGCCAAGCAGACCGAGGGGGTCAAGAAGTTCGCCGACGGGCTCAACGGCGTCCTGCTCGGCCAGGTCGACAAGTGGATGAAGTCCGAGGGCGCGCAGAAGGTGCTCGCCAAGATCTCGACCTGGGTGCAGGACAACCCCGGCAAGGTGCTGGCGATCGTCGGCGCGGCGGTGATCGGCGGCGCGGTGGCGGCGTGGTGCGCCAACCCGTCGATCGACATCAGCGTGCCGATGGGCCTGGGCAACGACTGGAAGCTCAAGGCCGGCATCGACCTCGGCAAGCTCAAGAACATGGGCTACCAGGGCGCCTCGATCGTGGTGTCGAACAAGTCGACCAAGATCGAGTTCGGCCACAAGGTCGAAGAAAAGGACGGCGAGAAGACCAACACCGCCACCATCGGCGCCTCGACGGAGCAGAAGTTCGGCGACGGCGCGCTCTTCAAGGGCAGCTCGAACGTCAAGATCGCCGAGGACGTGATCACGGTGAAGCTCGACGGCTCGCTCAAGGCCAACGTCGCCGGCCAGAGCATCGAGTTCGGCGGCAGCTACGAGACCGACGGCCCGATCACCGGCAAGATCAAGGTCGGCGACGGCAGCGAATACCGCGAGATCACCGGCACCAAGAAGGGCGACGTCGTCACCTTCTCGACCAAGAGCGTCTTCGCCGGCGGCTCGGTCGAGCAGAAGACGACGAGCAACACCGCAACCGGCCAGGACGGCCAGCAGACGACCGCGACCGCCAACGTCGGCAAGGGCCAGACCGTCACGATGAGCGGCGGCAGCGAGGGCAACAAGGTCGGCTACCAGAACAACGACGTCGCCGGCACCGGGATCGGCGTCAACGCCAGCGCGGGCCAGAACGCCGACGGGCAGACCGAGCTCAAGGCCGGCGCCAAGTACGACAACGGCACGCTCAAGGCGCAGCTCGACTACACGATGCTGCAGGGCAAGAGCTCGCTCAACGTCAGCGGCGGGGTGAAGAAGGACGGCTACATGTTCGACGCCTCGCTCAAGCTCGACGAGGCGCGCATGACCGAGCTCGCGCTCAAGATGGGCTACCAGAACCCCGACGAGTTCAAGGGCTTCCTGCTCGGCTACAAGCGCACCTGGGTCGCCGAGAACGAGCAGTACGCCGACCACTTCGACGTCCTGCTCGAGTACTCGATCGGCAAGTGGTACGGGCGCGCGATGGGCGGCCTCGACATCATGGGCAACCAGGTCAAGAAGACCAACCTCGACCTCGGTCTCGGCTACCAGGTGAACAAGGACTGGATGCTCATCGGCGGCGTGCAGGCCAACGGCGCCATGAACCAGCAGAACAACAACGCCCTGGACATGTCGTATCGGCCGTATATCGGCGCCCAGTACGGCGGCGTCGGCGTGGCCGCCTACTACGACACGCAGAACAAGGGCGCCGGCATCATGCTCACGATCCCGTTCGGCCGGTAGCGGCGTTCGGGACCATGGCTGCGCCGCGCGTCTGCCGCGTCGCCGTGCCCCCTCCTCGCTGCGGAGTACCGCGCGTACACCTCGCTCGTCGGGGGCACGGCTCCTTG
>WYBB01000260.1 GCA_011526585.1 Deltaproteobacteria bacterium | reverse complement strand
GGTGCGAGTCCGTCGCGAGATGGGCGGTTGTGCGCCGCGCGCGCGGTGGCGCGACAGCGGGTCACCGGACACGCTAAGCTCGGGGGCGTGATGGCGAAGGACGAGAGGCATGCCGGGCGCGCGGCCGCGGCGGAGCGCGCCGGTACGGGGGCGGCGCCGCACGGGCTCGTGGTGCGCGTGCGTGGCCTCGTGCAGGGCGTGGGCTTCCGGCCGATGGTGTGGCGCGAGGCGACGGCGCTCGGGCTCACCGGCGAGGTCCTCAACGACGGCGAAGGCGTGTTGATCCGCGTGTGGGGTGAGCGCGAGGCGCTGGACTGCCTCGTGCAACGCTTGCGGGAGGCGGCCCCGCCGCTGTCACGGGTCGATCGGATCGAGATCAGCGCGAGCGATCCCACGGTCGCGCCGATCGTGCGCGGCTTCTCGATCGGGTCGAGCATCGCGAGCGCGCCGGTGACCGCGGTCGTGCCCGACGCGGCGACGTGCCCGCGCTGCCACGAAGACGTCGCCGATCCCGCGGGACGCCGCTTCCGCTACCCGTTCACGAACTGCACCGCGTGCGGACCGCGCTTCTCGATCGTCACCGCGATCCCCTACGATCGTCCGCACACGACCATGGCCGGCTTCGTGATGTGCGAGGCCTGTCAGCGCGAGTACGACGACCCGGCGGACCGGCGCTTCCACGCGCAGCCCAACGCGTGCGCGGCGTGCGGCCCGCGCGTCACGCTGCGGTCGATCGACGGGCGCTCGATCGTGAGCGACGATCCCATCGCGCACGCCGCAGCGCTCCTGTGCGAGGGCGCCATCGTCGCCATCAAGGGCCTCGGCGGCTTCCACCTCGCGTGCGACGCGAGCGACGCCGACGCGGTCGCGCGCCTCAGACGCGACAAGGGTCGCCCGAAGAAGGCGCTGGCGATGATGGTGCGCGACGTCGCGGTCCTCGGCCGCTACGTCACGCCGAGCGCGCCCGAGCTCGCGCTCCTCCAGAGCGCGGCGGCGCCGATCGTCTTGTTCGATCGGCGCGGCGCGCCGTCGGCGACCCACCCGATCTGCGACGAGGTCGCGCCGGCCGTGAGCACCTGGGGCTTCATGTTGCCGTATACGCCGCTGCACGCGCTCTTGCTGGAGCGTTTCGAGCGGCCGCTGGTCATGACCTCGGCCAACCCGAGCGAGGCGCCGCAGCTCGTCGACGAGGCGGCGGTGCACGCGCGACTGCGCGGCGTCGCCGATCACGTCTTGAGCCACGATCGACCGATCGCCAATCGCGTCGACGACTCGGTGGTGCGCGTCGTCGCCGGCGCGCCCGTGATGGTGCGGCGTGCGCGCGGATATTCGCCTTCGCCGCTGTCGCTGCCGCCCGGCTTCGAGGAGACGCCGGCCGTGCTCGCCTACGGCGCCGAGCTCAAGGCGACCTTCTGCCAGCTCGACCGGCGCGGCGCGCTCCTCTCGCAACACCTGGGCGACCTGGAAGACTCTGATACCTATGCTGAATATCGAGCGCAGCTCGCGCGCCAGGCCACGCTCTTCCGCCATCGACCCGAGGTGCTGGCGGCCGACATGCACCCCGACTACCTCTCGACGAAGCTCGCACGCGAGCGCGCCGCCGCCGAAGCGCTGCCCCTCGAGCGCGTGCAGCATCACCACGCGCACCTCGCGGCCTGCCTCTTCGAGCATGGCGTGCCGCGCGATTATCCGCCGGTCATCGCGCTGATCCTCGACGGGCTCGGGCTCGGCGACGACGGCGCGCTCTGGGGAGGTGAGGTCCTGGTCGGCGGCTACCCCGAGGTCACGCGCCGCGGTCGCCTGAAGACCATCGCGCTGTTGGGCGGCGCGCAGGCGATGAAGGAGCCCTGGCGCAACACCTTCGCGCACCTCGTGCAGGCGATCGGCTGGCCGCGCTTGCGCGCCGACCACGGTGAGCTCGCGCTCGTGCGCGCGCTGGCCGCGCGCCCCGTCGACACGCTGCTCGCGATGCTGGCGCAGCCGGCGCTCGCGCCGCTCGCGAGCTCGGCCGGGCGGCTCTTCGACGCGGTCGCCGCGGCGCTCGGGCTCTGCCACGAGCGCCAGAGCCACGAGGGCGAAGCGGCGATGGCGCTCGAGGCGGCGTGCGCCGAGGCGATCGACACGCCGGACGACGCGCCGGCCTATCCGTTCTCGATCGAACGCGATGCGACGAACGAGCTCCTGCAGTTGGAGCCGGCGCCGATGTGGCGGGCGCTGCTCGCCGATCTCGCCGCCGGGACCGCGACGCCGCGCATGGCGGCGCGCTTTCATCGCGGGCTGGCGCGCGCGCTCGTGCAGCTCGCCGACGCGCTCGCCTGGCACGACGGTGCGCGCATCGGGACGGTCGTGCTCTCGGGCGGCGTCTTCCAGAACGCGACGCTCCTGCGCCTCGTCGGCGAGGGGCTCCGCGAGCGTGGCCTGAGCGTGCTGAGCCACCGCGCGGTGCCGCCCAACGACGGCGGGATCGCGCTCGGTCAGGCGGCGGTCGCGGCCGCGCGCGCGCTCTCACACAGAGGAGGTGCGTGATGTGCCTCGGGATCCCCGGCCGCATCGTCGCGCTCGGCGACGAGGCGCGGGCGCTGGCCAGCGTCGACGTCGCCGGCGTGGTGCGCGAGGTCAATATCGCCTGTATCGTCGACGAGGCGCACCCGCCCGCCTCGCTCGTCGGCGCGTGGGTGCTCGTGCACGTCGGCTTCGCCATGAGCGTGATCGACGCCGAGGAGGCCGCGCGCACGCTCGCGCTCCTCGACGAGGAGGGAGAGCTCCCGCCATGAAGTACGCCGACGAATATCGCGATCCGGACAGAGCCAGGGCGACCCTCGCGTCGATCGACAGGCTGCTCGCGAAGATCGACCCGCAGGCGCCGCTGGCGATCATGGAGGTCTGCGGCGGGCACACCCACACGATCTTCCGTTACGGGCTCGGCACGATGCTGCCCGACGCGATCGAGCTCGTGCACGGGCCGGGCTGCCCGGTCTGCGTCCTGCCGACGGGGCGCATCGACGACTGCGTCCAGCTCGCCGAGCGCCCCGAGGTGATCTTCGCGACCTTCGGCGATCCGATCCGCGTGCCCGGCAGCACGAAGAGCTTGATGGAGGCCAAGGCCGCGGGCGCCGACGTGCGCGTGGTCTATTCGCCGCTGGACGCGCTCGGCCTGGCCGAGAAGAACCCCGGGCGCGAGGTCGTCTTCTTCGCGCTCGGCTTCGAGACGACGATGCCGTCGACGGCGCTGACCGTGCTCGAGGCGCAGCGTCGCGGCGTCGACAACTTCTCGCTCTTCGTCAACCACATCACGATCATCCCGACGCTGGCGGCGATCCTCGAGGCGCCCGGCTGTCGCATCGACGGCTTCGTCGGGCCGGGCCACGTCAGCATGGTGATCGGCACCGAGCCGTATCGCTTCATCGCCGAGGACCACCATCGACCGCTGGTCGTCGCCGGCTTCGAGCCGCTCGACGTCTTGCAGGCGATCGCGATGGTGCTCGCGCAGATCGCCGAGGGGCGCGCCGAGATCGAAAACCAGTACGCGCGGGTGGTGCTCTCCGAGGGCAACCGACGGGCGCTCTCCGCGGTCGCCGAGGTCTTCGAGCTGAGGGAGCAGTCCGAGTGGCGTGGGCTCGGTACGATCGCGCACTCGGGGATCCGCCTGCGCGAGCGCTACGCCGCCTACGACGCCGAGCGGCGCTTCGCGATCGCCGGCGCCGCCGTCGCCGATCCCGCCGTCTGTCAGTGCGGCGAGGTGCTGACCGGCGCGATCAAGCCGTGGCAGTGCGCGGTCTTCGGCACGCGCTGCACGCCCGACCGACCGCTCGGCGCGCTGATGGTGAGCTCGGAGGGCGCGTGCGCCGCCTCCTTCGCCTACGGCGGCAAGCGGGCGAACGTCGCGGAGCGCGCGCGATGAGCGGCACGGTGACGATGGCGCACGGCGCGGGCGGCAAGAGCTCGCGCGATCTGTTGCGCGAGGTCTTCCTGCCGCACCTCGACAACCCCTGGCTCGCGACCCTGGACGACCTGGCGCGGCTGACGCCGGAGGACCTCGGCGAGCCGGGTGGCACGCTGGCCTTCACCACCGACTGCTTCGTCGTGACGCCGCTCTTCTTTCCGGGCAGCGACATCGGGCACCTGGCGGTCAACGGCACGGTCAATGACCTGGCGGTCGGCGGTGCGCGGCCACGCTTCTTGAGCGCAGGCTTCATCCTCGAAGAAGGGCTGGCGATCGCCACGCTCGAGCGGGTGGTGGTGTCGATGGCGGAGGCGGCGCGGCGCGCGGGTGTGCACGTCGTCTGCGGCGACACCAAGGTCGTGCCGCACGGCGCGGCCGATCAGCTCTTCATCACGACCGCCGGGATCGGCGTGATCCCGCCGGGGCGCGCGCTCGGCCCGACGCGCCTCGTCGCGGGTGACGCCATCGTCGTCTCGGGCGAGATCGGCAACCACGGCGCGGCGATCGTCGACGCGCGCGGTGAGCTCGGGCTGAGCATGTCGATCGCCAGCGACTGCCAGCCGCTCGCGCGCTTGACCGAGCTCGTGCTCGCGCGCTGCCCGCGGGTGCGCTGCATGCGGGACGCGACGCGCGGCGGGGTGGCGACGGTGCTCAACGAGCTGGCCGAGAGCTCGCGCGTGGCGATCGCCATCGACGAGCGCAGGATCCCGCTGCGCGCCGAGGTGCGCGGGGTGTGCGAGCTGCTCGGGCTCGACCCGCTCTACCTCGCCAACGAGGGCACGTTGGTGCTCGGCTGTCCGCGCGAGGACGCCGACGCGCTGGTCGAAGCGATGCGCACCCTGCCCGAGGGGCGCGGCGCAGCGGTGATCGGCGAGGTGCGCGCCGGGCCGGCGGGGCTCGTGGTGATGGCGACGAGCTTCGGCGGCGAGCGGGTGGTCGACGTGCTCTATGGGGCGCACCTGCCGAGGATCTGTTGATGGTGGAGACGGACCGATGCACGAGCTCGGGCTGACGACGGAGCTGGTGGCGATCTGCGTCGAGCACGCCCAGGGCCGGCGCGTCACGCGCGTGCAGCTGGAGATCGGCGCGCGCGCCGCGGTGATGCCCGACGCGCTCCGCTTCTGCTTCGACGTCGTCAGCGAAGGCACGGTGGTCGAGGGCGCGCTGCTCGAGATCGTCGAGGACGAGGACGGGCACGATCTCAGGATCAAGGAGATGGAGGTCGCGTGATGTGTGTCACCTGTGGCTGCGGCAAACCCAACCTGGTGATGGCGCCCGAGCCGCGCGCCTCGCAAGTGATCAAGCTGGAGCGGCGGCTCCTCGACAAAAACGATCGCTTCGCGGCCGAAAACCGCGCGTGGCTCGCGGCGCGCGGCCTCCTGGCGCTCAACCTCGTCAGCTCGCCGGGCGCGGGCAAGACGACGCTCCTGACGCGCACGATCGCCGACTGGCGCGGGCCGGTCCATGTGATCGAAGGCGACCAGGCGACGAGCCGCGACGCCGACAAGATCCGGCAAGCCGGCGCGCGCGCGGTGCAGATCAACACCGGCACCGGCTGCCACCTCGAAGCGGAGATGGTGCAGCGCGCGCTCGGCGAGCTCGAGCCCGAGCCGGGCGCGCTGGTGATGATCGAGAACGTCGGCAACCTCGTGTGCCCGGCGCTCTTCGATCTCGGCGAGCACGCCAAGGTCGTGATCCTCTCGGTGACCGAGGGCGACGACAAGCCGCTCAAGTATCCGCACATGTTCGGCGCGTCGGCGCTGATGGTGGTGACCAAGATCGATCTCCTGCCCTATGTCGAATTCGACATGGGGGCGGCGGTGGCGCGCGCGCGGGAGATCCAGCCCGCGATCGAGGTGCTCGCGCTCTCGGCGAAGAGCGGCGAGGGGCTCGAGGGCTGGTATCGGTGGCTCGAGGCGACGCGGGCGCGGGTCTCGTGTTAGCACGCGCGCATGTCGAATGAGCCCGATGATGGAGCGCCGGCCGATGGTGCGGCGGGCGCCGAGGACCTGATCAACGAGCGCTACCGCGTCGAGGGCGTGCTCGGGCGCGGCGCCTCGGGCACGACCTACGTCGCCGCCGACGTCGTGGCGGGGCGGCGCGTGGCGCTCAAGGCGCTCGACGCGCGCGCGATCGAGACCTGGAAGGAGCACGAGCTCTTCGAGCGCGAGGCGCGCGTGCTCGGCGGTCTCAGGCACCACGGCGTGCCCGAGCTCTACGACTTCTTCGAACGCACCGGTCCCCAGGGCCCCCAGATGTGTCTGGTGATGGAGCTGGTCGAGGGCGTGTCGCTGGCGAGACGCATCGCCGAGGGGCCGCGCTTCGATCCGATCGAGGTGATGCAGTTGAGCTCGGATCTGCTCGACGTGCTGATCTATCTGCACGGTCGCGCGCCGCCGGTCTATCACCGCGACATCAAGCCCTCGAACATCATCGTGCGCGCCGACGGCACGCCGGTCTTGATCGACTTTGGCGGCGTGTGTGACGGCTGGCGCGCGCCGGGCGAGTCGGGCGACACCATCGTCGGCACGGCGGGCTACATGCCGCCCGAGCAGTACCTGGGACAGGTCGGGCCGTGGAGCGATCTCTACGCGCTGGGCGCGACGCTCCTGCACCTCCTGACCGGGCGGCCGCCGGCCGAGCACGACTTCGGCGCGGGCCGGCACATGCTGCCCGCGGAGCTCGAGGTGCACCCGCGGCTCAGGCGCTTCGTCGACGCGGTGCTGGCGCCGGCGCCGCGCGATCGCCCGCAGAGCGCGGCCGAGGCGCGGCGGCTCTTGATGGAGGACGCGCCCGCGGCCTCGCCGGCGGCGACCGAGGCGGCGATCGCGCTGGGTGGGGCCCAGGGCGGGGCGCGCGCGCTGATCGATCCGGGGCCGCCGCCGCGCGATTCGAAGGGACCGCACGCGGCGCTCTACAAGGAGATGCGGGGCAAGTACAGCCACCCGGCGGGCTGCCTCTTCCACCTCGTGATGATCGCGCTGACGATCACCTGGCTCGCGCTCGAAAACCCGCTGGCGGCGGTAGCGACGGTGCTCTCGTGGATCGGTCTCGGCAAGCTCCTGGGCCACTACGAGCGCACGACCGATCGCGCGCTGCCGCCCGATGGCACGCCGGGCGGCAAGCTCTTCGTGCACGGCTCTTACGCCGTGGCCGAGGTCTTCGCGCGCGAAGAGACCGACAAGGGCTTCAAGCTCAAGTATCACTACCGCGCCGACGGCAGCACGCTCGAGGACGCGGTCGAGGTCTCGACGCTCGTCGGCCTTGCCAACCCGCCGGGCACGCGCTTCGGGGTGATCTGGTCGCCCGAAGCGAAGGCCAAGCACCACGTGATCAAGCAGGACCTGGCCGATCCGAAGTGAGGACGAGGGCGAGCTCGAGCGCGAGCAGCGGGAGCACCTCGGCGTCGGGCGCGAGCCAGGGGATCTCGCCGCGGCGGATCCCGCCGAGCGCGGGCTCGTGGCAGAGCACCGGGTGGGCCTCGAGGCGGTCCTGATCGAGCGCGACGACGATCGCGGTGCGGGTGGCGGCGGTGCGGGCGAGCGTGAGCAGGCGGCGCAGACGAGCGAAGCGCGTGGCGTCCGAGCGGAGCGAGCGGCCGTCGACGAGCACGCCGATGGCGACGACGAGCTCGGCGCGCGGCAGCGGATCGACGTAGAGGTCGGCGGCGTCGAGCGCGACCACGGGCTCGAGCAGGCGGCCGCGCGCGAGCAGGCGGGGGTCGCGCTCGAGGCCGAGGTAGGTGCAGGGCGTCTCGTGGGCGAGGAGGTGGCGGCCGAGATCGCCGAGCCCGGCGCCGAGGTCGAGCACGCGATCGCCGGGGCGCACGTGGCGGCGCACGAGCTCGAAGCGGGTCGCCTGGGCTTCGGTGGACTCCCAACCGACGGCGCGGGCGCGATCGGGGTGGGCGGCGAGCTCGCCGTAATAGTCGTCGCTCGGGTCGGGCACGAGAACGCCTTTGGTTGCGAGTGTTTATGAGAGCCGTTCGGCGGGCCCGGAAATTGTTTGCACCCCGGGAACCAAATCCGTCTCCGGTTCGTCTATAACTCGTCCCATCGCTGCGGAGGCCCATCGTCATGAAGCTCTCGTCGAAGTTTGTGATCGCCTGCGTCCTGGGTGCGGCGCCCGTCATCGCCGTCGGCGCGCCCGCGCTCGCGTGTGGCAACAGCTACCGCTATGAGCTCGATCCGAAGACGAACCTCCTGGTCAAGGCCGAGGAGGCCCTGAGCGAGGGTGACTACAAGCAGGCCTGGCGGCTGGCGACCGACGCGACCGGTCCGGTCGGCAAGGCGGTCGAGGGGCAGGACAAGCCGAGCGCGCTGCCGGCCCTGCGCGCGCGCACGCTGCGCGTGGCGTCGATCGCGGTGGTGCGCACGAAGGGCGAGATCGCCGGGGCGAAGAACGCCGAGCACATGACGACCTGGGCGGTCTCGCAGCTGCGCGTGCTCTCGACGCGCGAGGGCGACAACCCCTACCTGCGGGCGCGGCTGGCCGAGGGGCTGGCGCAGCGGGCCGAGGGCGTGAGCGAGGCGCTGCAGATCTTGAAGCAGCTCGCCGCCGACGATCTGATGCCCGACGCGCAGGCGTGGCTCCTGTATGCGCAGCTGCAGGAGGACCAGAAGGAGCGCGAGCGCGCGCTCGAGCAGTGCAAGCTGCGCTCGAACGATCCGGCGATCTGCAAGGTGAAGGGGCCGGGCGAGAGCTGAACATGGGGGTCTGAATGAACGCGCTCGTTACCGCGCTGGCGCTCATCCTGGCGGCCGCGCCGGATCCTCCGGCGGATGCGGCCAAGGGTGGGGCCGCGCTGGTCGAGCGCTTCGAGTGCAACCGCTGCCACGAGGGTGCGGGGCTCGCCAAGCCGGCGCCCGACAAGGCGTGTGTCGGCTGTCACGCGGCGATCGAGTCGGGGTCTTTCGAGGCGCCGCCCGACGTGTTGAAGCGTTGGCAGGATCACATCATCGACCTGACGGCGGTGCCGTCGCTCGACGCGATCGGCAAGCGCTTGCGGCGTGACTGGGTCGCGGGCTTCTTGCAGAAGCCGCACGATCTCAGGCCGGGCATGCGCGCGACGATGCCGCGCTTCGCGATCGACAAGGCCCAGGCCGAGGCGATCGCGACGTGGCTCGTGCCGGACGACAAGACGCCGGGTGAGGACGAGCGCTGGCTCGCGTGGCCGAGCCGGGGGCGGCGCGTGCTGGAGACGCGGGGCTGCGCGACCTGCCACCAGATGAGCGGGGTCCAGCCGCTGATGATCTCGCCGGTGCCGGTGGAGCTCGACAAGGCGGCGCTGGAGCTCGGCGTGATGCTGGCGCCCGATCTGCGCTTCGTGCGCGATCGGTTCCGGCGCGAGGCGCTGGTCGCGTGGCTCATCGACCCGCCGGCGCAGAAGCCCGGCACGGCGATGCCGAAGCTCGGCCTCTCGCGGGCGGAGGCCGAGGACGTCGCGGCGTACCTGCTCGAGACGCCGCTCGGGCCGGTCGAGCCGGTCGCGGTGCCGGCGCGGTTGCCGGTGCTCGAGCGGCGCGTCGGCTTCCAGGAGGTCTCCGATCGGGTCTTCCGGAGGATCTGCTGGCACTGCCACTCGGAGGCGGATCTGGCGCTCGGCGATGGGGGGCCCGGCAACACCGGCGGCTTCGGGTTCGCGCCGCGCGGGGTGAACCTCAGGGACTACGCCTCGATCATGGCCGGCGGCCTCGACGACGAAGGGCAGCGCAAGAGCCTCTTCCGCAAGGTCGAGGGCGGGCCCTTCGACGGGATGCCCAAGCTCCTCGCTCATCTGCTGGCACGGCAGGTCGAGGAGGCCGGCGGCGAGGTCGATCAGATCCGGGGCATGCCGCTCGGGTTGCCGTCGATGACGCCCGAGGAGATCCAGCTCGTCGAGAGCTGGGTCGCGCAGGGCCGCCCCGAGTAGCGCACGAAGGTGTGACGCGAGCGGGTGACGCCGGCCCCGTCGCGTTGCAGCCGCGAACTCAACCGAAGCTGAAGAGGTTCTCGCCCCTGGCCTTCGCCTCGAACACGCAGACCATGCCCCAGATCAGGAGCCACATGAAGATGCCGCCGACCAGGACGAAGTGGAGCATCGTCGCGAAGATGGTGAAGCCGATGAGGCCGTAGACCAGCGGGAGCGCGAGGGCGGCGACGAACATCAGCGTGCCGTGGCGCGCGACCTGCTCCTGGTCGGCCTCCTCCTTCTTGAGGAACACGTTCATGACGACGAGCACGATGAGGAAGATGTAGCCGAGGGCGAAGATGGTCCCGAAGATCCGGGCGACGATGTGCGGGAACGGATCGCCGATCGAGGTGAAGATGCGCACGAGCGGGAGCCCGCCGCCCATCGGGATGAGGAGGCCGAGCACGAGGGCGATGAGGCCGGAGAGCACGAGCGTCCAGTAGAGCTGCTGATAGCCGTTGCGCGCCCACAGGAAGCAGCCGGCGCAGGTGGTGGCGACGCCGATGGTGCCGAAGCCCCAGCCCCAGAAGAACGGCCCGCCCGCGGTGGCGAACGACCAGAAGGTGCCGACCGCGCCGACGCCGGCGACGATGACGAAGAGGAGGTTCGGAGGGAGGTTCTGGGCGAGGCCGGGCACGAACGTGAGCACGACGAAGCCGATCCCCGCGATGAGCGGCCACAACGTCGCGCCGAACATGTCCCACGACCACGCGGGGCCGCTCCAGGGGATGAACCACTGGGCGAGGAGCGCGATGCCGAAGACCATCATGAAGGTCCTGGCCTGCTCGGGCTCGAAGAAGCGTTGGAGCTTCGGGACGAGGGGTAGCTCGGGTAGCGGGAACATCGCAGCTCCTTGGCGTGTGCGAGGCGAGCCGGCAAGCGCAGGCGATCCGGCACGGATGCGGCGCTCAACAAACCCCAAGTCCCGTGGATCGTCAAGGTGCCCGGGCAGGCTTCGGCGGGGCGGGATTCGGTGTTAGAAGCCCGACATGGTACGCCCGAAGACGGCCACGAACCGGCAGGCGCGCATCGACGAGGGCGTCGCGCTCCTGCTCCGGGCGCTGGCGGATCTGGTGCGCCAGGGCCTCGCGCGCGCGGACGCAGGCGCGCTGGCGGCGCTGAGCCGGCGCATGTTCGACGCGCAGGCGCCGGGCCTCGCGCAGGCGTTGGACCGGGCGGCGCGTGAAGACGACGCCGAGCGGCGCGTGCTCGCGCTCGGGCGCGCGTGCCTCGTGTGTGACATGTGGCGTGCACGCGGCTGGCTCCCCGCGGCCCTGTGCGCCGACGTCGAGCAGGCGGTCGGGATCGCGCTGACCTACCCGGCGGTCGAGGCCCACGGCGACCTCGTGCGCGACACCTGGCTCGTGCTCGGGCACACCTGCGACCTCGACCCCGGGCAGCAGCTCGTCACGACCCGTACGTGGCTCTGCGGTCGCGACACGGGTCGCAGCGCGCTGGTGCTGCGCTTCACCGTCGGGCTCGGCGCCGGCAGGGCGCGGACCGCGCGTCGTCCCAGCCCGCCGCGCGATGGACTGAACGACGATTCAGCCACCCCGGAGCTCGACGACGCGCTCGAGCCGGGCACGAGCTTCGTCGGCACGCTCGCCTTCTGGCCGAGCGCCGCCCCGCAGCGCGCGCGGGTCGTCGCGCGCGAGGGCGAGGTCGCGCCGCTCGTCACGCGGCGGCTGCCCGGGCGCGCTGGGATCGACGAGGCCCTCGCCGAGCACGCGGGGTGCCTCGCGCGCCAGCCGCTCGCCTGGCGCTCGCTCGTCGTGCTCGGCGACGTGAAGATCGGCCCGCGACCCGGCGCGTCCGGGGTCGCCCAGGTCGTCGACGGCGCGCAGGCGCTGCCGCTGGTCTCGCCCTGGTGCAGGACCATCGCCGCGGTCGCCGGCGGCCAGGCCGTCGACCTCGTCGCCGAGTGGGACGGTCGCGCCTTGACCCCGCTGGCGCTCAACGGGCCAGCCGGCTACTTCGCGCTCGAGCTCCCCGAGCCCGCGCCGGTCCCGGCGCCAACGGCCGCGCTCGGTCCGGCCGAGCCCGCCCCGCACCCGCTCGCCCGCGCCGCCCTGGTCGGCCTCGCGCCAGGCGTCGTGCCGCCGTCGGGGACCGGCCTCGACGACCTCGTCACACCTCGGGAGGAGACCGAGGGGCACGAGCTCACGCTGCTCCGCCGCGCCGGTCTGCTCGAGCTCGCGCGCCGCGCCGCGCGCCTGCCCGATCCCGCGCTCGCGCTGCCCGCGCCCGCCCCGCCCGAGACCGGCCGCTACGCCGCGCCGCGCGTCGCCGCCATCATCGCCTTCGTCCTGCGCCCGAGCTCACACGCCTGGCTGGACGTGCACGACGAGCTCTTCTCGGCCCTGGCCGAGCGCGGCCTCCTGCTGCCGCCGCACCTCGTGGCGGCCGTGCTCGAAAACCCCGTCACGGCCGCGCATCCGGCCGCCGAGGTCCTCCTCGGCGAGCGCGGCGCCTGGCTCGCCCGGCTCTATCCGTCGCCGGCCGCCCCGCGCCGGCGCAAGAAGAGCGCACCGCCGACCCCGAGCGCGCTCGCGCTCGACTGGTCGCTGACGACCCTGCCGAGCGACGCGCACGCGCGCGCACTCGCCGCGCTCCCGCGTCCGTTTGCACCCGAGATCAGCGCCTTCGCCGGCGCCTGGCTCGCCCGCTTCGACCATGGAAGCACGCTCGCCGCCCACCCGCTCGGCGGCGCCGTCAAGGCGCTGGCGCTCGGCGCCTCGCCGGCGCACCTCGGGCCATGGCTCGCGCGCGCGCCCCACTTTCGCCACAAGTTCGCTGACGCGCTCGTCATCGTCGAGACGCGCCGCCGCTTCTTCGAGGAGCTGACCCGTGACCCCTCCGAGCCGCGACCTGCCGCCGCCTGACGTCCTTCGCCCCCACGCCGAGGTCGCGCACGCCGACGAGCTCGCGCGCCTCGCCGCCGCCGATCCCGGTCCGCGCCCACCGGGCTGGCGCCTCACGCCGCGCGCGGTCGCGACCTACCTCATGGGCGGCACGCTCGCCGACGGCAGCGTCATCAGCCCGAAGTACATCGGCGACCGGCGCCTCATCGAGGTCGCCATCGCCACGCTCGCCACCGAGCGCGCGCTGCTCCTGGTCGGCGTGCCCGGCACCGCCAAGAGCTGGGTCGCCGAGCACCTCGCCGCCGCCATCGCCGGCGACTCGACCCTGCTCGTGCAGGGCACCGCGGGCACCGACGACAGCGCGCTGCGCTACGGCTGGAACTACGCGCGTCTGCTGGCGGAGGGGCCCTCCGAGGCGGCGCTCGTGCCGAGCCCGGTCATGGTCGCGATGCGCGCCGGCAAGCTCGTGCGCGTCGAGGAGCTCACGCGCATGGTCGGCGAGGTGCAGGACTCGCTCATCACCCTCTTGTCGGAGAAGACCCTGCCGGTGCCCGAGCTCGCGACCGAGGTCCAGGCGCGCCCCGGCTTCAACCTCATCGCCACCGCCAACCTCGGTGACCGCGGCACCAACGAGCTGTCGGCCGCGCTCTCGCGCCGCTTCAACGTCGTGCGCCTGCCGGTGCCGGCGACCTTCGAGGACGAGGTCGCCATCGTCACGCGCCGCGTCGCCGAGCTGGGCGCGGCGCTCGAGCTGCCGGTCGCGGTCGCGCCGCTCGAGGCGATCGAGCGGGTCGTCACCGTCTTTCGCGAGCTGCGCGGCGGCGTGACCCTCGACGGCAAGACGCGCCTCAAGACCCCGAGCGGCGTCTTGTCCGCGGCCGACGCGGTCAGCGTCGTCACGCAGGGGCTCGCGTCGGCGACCTGGTTCTCCGACGGGCGCGTGCGCGCGCGCGACCTGGCCGGGGCGCTGACGAGCGCCGTGCTCAAGGAGCCGGCTCAGGATCGCCTGGTCTTCGAGGAGTACCTCAAGGTCGCCGCCAAGGGGCGAAAGGGCTGGGGCGAGCTGGTGCAGGCCTGCCTCGACGCGCTGCCGTGATCCACCGCTTCGGGATCCGGCACCACGGGCCGGGCTCGGCCAGGAGCCTCCTGCGCGCGTTCGACGCGCTCGAGCCGGACTGCGTCCTGATCGAGGGGCCGCCCGACGCGGACGACGCCATCGTGTACGCGGCGCAGGCCGAGATGCGCCCGCCGGTGGCGCTGCTCGTCTGGGCGGCGGCCGATCCGGCGCGCGCGGTCTTCTTCCCGTTCGCGCGCTTCTCGCCGGAGTGGGTGGCGCTGCACTGGGCGCTCGGGCGCGGGGTGCCGGTGCGCTTCATCGACCTGCCGGTGGCGGTCCAGCTCGGACAGGCCGAGCGCGAGGAGGAGTCGCCGCAAGCCGAGCTGGCGCTCGCGGCGTCCGCGCCGGACGAGGGTGGGCTCGCCGATCCGCTCCAGGCGATGGCGGCGGCGGCCGGCTACGCCGAGGTCGATCTCTTCTGGGAGCGGCTGGTCGAGACGGCGCCGGACGCGGCCGATCCGCTGGCGATCTTCGAGCGCATCGAGCACGCGATGCGTGCGGCGCGGGCGCGCGCGGCGGTGCGGCCGGGGCGTGACGGGCGGCGGGAGGCGCGGCGCGAGGCGTACATGCGCCAGCGGATCCGCGAGGCCGAGCGCGAGGGGTTCCAGCGCGTGGCGGTGGTGGTCGGGGCGTGGCACGCGCCGGAGCTGGCGCTGGAGCGGCACACCGCCAAGGCGGATCAGGCGCTCTTGCGCGGGCTCGGCAAGACGCGCACCGAGGTGGCGTGGATCCCGTGGACCTCGGCGCGCCTGGCGGCGGCGAGCGGGTACGGCGCGGGGGTGGCGGCGCCGGGCTGGTACGCGCACCTCTTCGAGCATGGCCGTGAGCCGACGAGCGGCGCGGCGGCGGAGGCGATAGCCGAGGAGTGCAACGAAGTTGTTGCATATCGCTCGGTGGCGACGGCGTGGGCCGTCAAGGCGGCGCGGCTCCTGCGTGAGCAGGGGATCGGCGATGGGCCGGCGGCGGCGGTCGAGGTCGTGCGCACGGCGGACGCGCTGGCGGTCATGCGCGGGCTCGCGGCGGCGGGGCTCGACGAGCTGCGCGAGGCGCTGGTGGCGGCGGCCTGCGGAGGTGAGGAGCGGCGGCTCGAGCGCGTGCGACATGTGCTCGAGGTCGGTGACGAGCTCGGGGAGGTGCCGGACGACGCGCCGCAGACGCCGCTCAGACGCGACGTCGCGAAGGAGATGCGGCGCCTCAGGCTCGCGGTCGAGCCCAAGGCGGTGCGCTGCGAGTGGGACCTGAGGCGCGACATCGACCGCGCGCGGGTGGCGTTCGTCGAGCGCCTGGCGATCCTCGGCGTGCCTTTCGGTGAGCGGCTCGCGCGCTCGGGCGAGGTCGGGCGCGGCACCTTCATCGAGGTCTGGCGGCTCGCGTGGGACCCGGCCTTCGAGGTCGAGCTCGCGGTGGCGGCGCGCTGGGGCAACGACCTCGAGAGCGCGGCGACGGCGGTGCTCTTCGAGCGCGCGACGCGGGTGGGGCTCGGCGCGCTGGCCGACGACCTGGAGCGCGCGCTGGCGGGGCGGCTCGACGCGGCGGTCGGGGCGATCCTCGGTCAGATCGGGGGGCGCGCGGCGGCGACGAGCGACGTGCTCCAGCTCGGCCAGGCGCTGCCGGGGCTCGCGCGCGTGATGCGCTACTCGGACGTCAAGGCGACCGAGCGCGCGGCGCTCGAGCCGGTGTTCGAGGAGCTGATGGCCCGCTTCTCGGTGGGGTTGTCGGGCGCGGTGCGCGCGGTCGACGACGAGGGCGCCAGGCGGTGGGCGGAGCTGGTCGAGGAGATCACGCTGGCGGTGGCGCTCATCGGGCCGGAGGCGCGCGTGGCGGCATGGCACGAGGTGCTTGCGGCGGTCGCCGACGGGGAGGGCTGGGTCTCGGCGCACGGTCTCCTGGTGGCGGGGCGGGCGACGCGCATGCTGGTCGACGGCGGCGTGATCGACGGCGCGACGCTCAGGCTCAGGGCGGGGCTGGCGCTGGGCGCGGCGGTCGAGCCGCCGGCGGCCGCCGCCTGGATTGAGGGGCTCGTGCGCGGGGCGGGGGTGCTGCTCGAGCACCAGGAGGCGTTGATCGGCGCGCTCGACGGGTGGCTCGGCGGGCTCACGCCCGAGGCGTTCACGCGGGTCTTGCCGGTGGTGAGGCGCGCGTTCTCGGAGCTCGGCGACGCCGAGCGGCGGCGGCTCTCGGCGAGGGTGGTCAAGGGCAAGACGGGGGCGGGCGCGGCGGAGGAGGCGCTCGATCCCGCGCGGGTGGCCGGGCTGCGGCCGGTGCTCACGCAGATCTATCGGCCGGAGGAGGGTGGGGCGTGAGCGGCGGCGACAGCGGCGATAGCGGCGAGGGTGCCGAGGTCGACGAAGCCGAGGGCGGGGATGCGACGCGGCTCCGGCGCTGGCGGCTGGTGCTGGGTGAGGCGGCGGAGGAGGCGCTCGGCTCGGTCGAGGGCGCGGACCTCGGCATGGATCGGGCGCTGGCGGCGCTCTACGGAGGCGGCGGCGGCAAGCGGCGGGGCGGGCTCGGGTCGAGCGCGCCGGCGGTGGCGCGGTGGCTCGGCGACATCCGCAGGTACTTCCCGAGCACGGTCGTGTCGCTCCTGCAGCGGGACGCGGTCGAGCGCTTGGGGATCGAGCGCCTCCTGCTCGAGCCGGAGCTGCTCGCGACGCTGGAGCCGAACGTCGAGCTGGCGGCGATGCTGGTCGAGCTCGGCGAGAGCATGCCCGTCGAGACGCGCGAGACGGCGCGCGCGGTGGTGCGCAAGGTCACGAGCGAGCTCGAGCGGCGGCTGCGCGACGCGCTCATGCAGGCGGTGCGCGGGGCGGTGCGCGGGGCGCGCACGCGGAGGCCGCGCGCGCGGGACATCGACTGGCCGAAGACGATCGAGAAGAACCTCGGGCGCGCGGTGATGATCGGCGAGCCGGCGCGCGCGGTGCCTGTGCCGGCGCGGCTCGTCGGCTGGCGGCGACGCGACACGGCGCTCAAGGACGTGATCCTGTGCGTCGATCAGAGCGGCTCGATGGTCCCTTCGCTGGTCTACGCGAGCGTGATGGGCGCGGTGATGGCGTCGGTCCGCGCGGTGCGCACGCGTTTCGTCGCGTTCTCGACCGAGGTGGTCGACCTGAGCGCGCTCTTGCGCGATCCGGTGGAGCTCCTCTTCGGTGCGCACCTCGACGGCGGCACGGACATCGGCGCGGCGCTGGGCTACTGCCAGCGACTGGTCGAGCGGCCGAGCGACACGGTGCTGGTCCTGATCTCCGACCTCGGCGAGGGCGGCGAGCCGAAGGTGATGCTGGCGCGCCTGGCCGAGCTCGTGCGCGCCGGCGTGCGCGTGGTGGTCCTGCTCGCGCTCTCCGATGAGGGCGAGCCGCTGCACGACGAGGCCCTGGCCCAGGAGGTCGCAAACCTGGGGGTGCCGTGCTTTGCGTGCACGCCCGATCGCTTCCCGGCGATGATGGCGGCGGCGCTCGCGGGTCGGCAGCCGAGTAGTACTAGCCCCGATTGAACCGGTCGTCGCTCGGGCGTGGCGCGATGCGCTTGCCGGGTCCGTCGTAAACGACGACGATGATGAGCGATCCTGGTCGTGTGGAGGTCTCCCTGTCGTGCCTCACTGACGATCAACTGCAGGCCGCCGCCGAGGGGCGGATCCCACGTGGCTCGACGGCGTGGGAGCACCTCGAGACCTGCCGCGCGTGTCGCGCGATCGTGGCCCTGGCGCAGTCGGCCACGATCACGGCGCCGAGCGAGGTCGGGCCGAGCACGCCGCTCAAGGCGACGACGCTCGCGCGCGGGCAGCTGATCGGGCGCTACGTCGTGCTCGGGCAGCTCGGCGCCGGCGGCATGGGGATCGTCTACGCCGCGTACGACGCCGAGCTCGATCGGCGCATCGCGATCAAGGTCTTGAAGCCCTCGGGGGATCCCGAAGAGAGCGGGCCGCGGCGCGCGCGCATGTTGTCCGAGGCCAAGACGATGGCGCGGCTCACGCACCCGAACGTGATCCGCGTCTACGACGTCGGCGAGCACGACGAGTCCTTGTTCATCGCGATGGAGCTCGTCGACGGCACGACACTCGGCGGGTGGATGAAGGAGAAGAAGCGCACGTATCGCGAGGTCGTCGCGGCGTTCGCGGCGGCGGGGGCCGGGCTCGCGGCCGCGCACGAGGCGGGGATCGTGCATCGCGACTTCAAGCCGGCCAACGTGCTCGTCAGCGCGGACGGGCAGGTCTTCGTCACCGACTTCGGGTTGGCGCGGGCGTTCATCCCGCTGGCGCAGGTGGCGCCCGAGGTGCAGGCGATGGCGACGCCGCCTGCGGCGGGCGCGGCGTCGGTCTCGGCGATCACCCTGCAGGGGGTGATCGTCGGCACGCCGGGCTACATGGCGCCCGAGGTGTTCCTCGGCGAGCCGGCGACGACGCGCTCGGACATCTTCAGCTTCGGCGTGGCGCTGTACGAGGCGCTCTACGGGGTGTTGCCGTTTTCGCGGCGATCGATCGGCGACGTGCGCGCCGGGCTCCTGCGCGGCACGAACGAGCGCGAGCGCAAGGCGCGCGTGCCGGGTTGGCTCAGGAAGGAGCTGGCGCGGGCGCTGCACCCGATCCCGGAAGAGCGGCACGGATCGATGCGCGAGCTGGTCGCCGCGCTGGCCAGGGACCGCATGCGCAAGTGGCGGCGCGCGGGGACGGTGGCGGCGGCGGCGGCGGTGGTGGCGACGGCGGTCGGGCTGAGCGCGGGCGCGCGGGGGCCCGACGCGCGCGAGGTGTGCCGCGACGCGGGCCGGGCGGCGGTCGAGGCGCTGTGGAATCCGCGGGTCGAGGAGCGGCTCGCGGCGAGCTTCCTCGCGACCGGGCGACCGGCGGCGCGCGAGGCGATCACGCTGGTGACGCGCGCGCTCGACGGGTGGAAGGCGGGCTATGCGGAGCAGGCGCGCGAGCTGTGCGTGGCGACGCGCGAAGGCACGCAGTTGCCGGCCTTGCTGGCGCGCAGGACGGCGTGCCTCGACCGGCGACGGCACGAGGCGGGCGCGCTGATCGAGCTCTTCACGCGCGCCGAGGCGAAGCTCGTCGAGCGCGCGCGGGCGGCGGCGGACTCGCTGGACGAGCTGGCGAGTTGCGCCGATCTGGCGGCGCTGGCGGCGCCGGTGCCGCTGCCGAGCGCGGCCGAGCAGGCGGCCGTGGACGAGGCGCGCGCGCTCCTCGGGCGGGCGGTGGCGCTGGGGATCGCGCTCCAGGAGACCGAGGGCCTGGCGGTCGGGCTCGAGGCGCTCGACAAGGCCAAGGCGATCGGCTACCGGCCGCTCATCGCCGAGGCGCGGGTCGAGGTCGGGCGGCTCTTGCAGCTCCTGGGTCGCTTCGACGAGGCGATCGAGCCCTTGCAGGAGACGGTGTGGGAGGCGCTCGCCGTGCACGACGATGTGCTCGCGGCGCGGGCGTCGCTGGGGATCGTTCAGGTGCGGGGCACGCAGCAGGGGCGCTTCGAGGAGGCGCGGCGCGAGCTCAAGCTGACCCAGGCCCTGCTCGACCGGCTGGGCGGCGACCTCCGGCTCGAGGTGAACCTGCACAATACGATCGGGCAGATGGCCTATCGCGAGGGTCGCTTCGCCGAGGCGGTCGCGGCGTATCGCGAGGCGCTGGCGCTCAGACGACGGCTCGACGAGGCGCGGCCCGATGAGGGCGCGGCGTCGGTGACCAGCGCGGACAACGCGATCCGCAACAACCTGGCCAACGCGCTCGCGGCGATGGGGGCGTACGACGAGGCGCTGGCCGAGCACGAGGCCGTGCTCGCGGCGCGCATCGCGGTCGAGGGGCCGACGCACCCGGCGGTCGCGAACACGTACAACAACATGGGGCAGGCGTACTTCGACCGGTTCCGCTATCGCGAAGCGCTGGCCATGTACGACAAGAGCCTGGCGCTGCGGAAGGTGCTCCTGCCGCCGGATCACTGGCTCATCGGGATGACCGAAGCGAACCTCGGGATCGTGCTGGGCAAGCTCGGGGAGCTGGCGCGCGCGCGTGAGCTGTTGGTGCACGGGCTCGCGTTGTTGGAGAAGAAGATCGGCGCGCGGCACCCGGACGTGGCCGTGGTGGCGTCGGAGATCGCCAGCGTCGAGCTGGCGGCGGGCGCGCTCGGCGAGGCGGAGGCGTGGCTCGGGCGCGCCTTCGAGGTGCTCGACCAGTCGGTCGGGCGCGAGCACGCGCAGGCGGCGCGCACCCACGAGGTACATGGCGCTTGGCTCCTGGCGGCGGGGGAGGCGCAGGCGGCGGCGGGCGCCTTCGGGCAGGCGGTGGCGATCAGCGAGGCGACGCGGCCCGGAGCGCTGGCGGTCCTGCCGGCGCTCGCCGGGTTGGGCGCGGCCGAGCTCGCGGCGGGCGAGGTCGACGCGGCGGTGGCGGTGCTGGAGCGCGCCTTCGCGCGCGGGCACGAGGCGGATCCGGTGGTCGACGGCGAGGTCGCGTTCGCGCTGGCGCGGGCGGAGGCGCTGCAGGGGCGCGACGGGGAAGGAGCGGCGCTGGCGGCGCTGGCTGAGCGGCGGTTCAGTGAGGCGGCGGCGGCCGGCAAGGCGGGCCTCGAGGCGTTGGCCCGGTGGCGCGCCGAGGGCGATGGACTTTCGACGCAACGCTGAGGGTCGGGCCGCATCCATGAGGCATGGAGGCGGCGATGGACCTGGCGGCACATGGGTTGTGGGAGGAGATCGCGGAGGCGCGGCGGGCGGGGCGGCCGATGGTGTGGCGGCAGCCGTTCGGTGGGCCGATCACGTCGGCCCAGAGCGTCTTCGAGGCGATGTGCGAGGTGGCGCGGCGGCGCAGGGAGGGTGACGCGCCGCTGACGCATCGGCTCTTCGCCGACGGCAAGCCGGTCGCGCTGACCGACACGCTGATGGCGGACCCGGCGGACGGCTCGATGGCCGGGTACGTGGCGCGCCTCGGCGAGGCGCTGGGCGAGGTGGGCTTCGTCGTCAACGATCTGCAGGCGGTCGACGCCGAGATGTGGCGGCTGGCGGCCGGGATCATGGCCGGCCTGCAGCGGGCGATCGGGGTCGTGCCGGGGGGTGCGAGCTTCGACGTCTTCGCCGGCGCCTACCAGAGCGGCTTCTTCGGGGTGCACAAGGACGACCAGGAGGTCGTGACCTTCGTCATCGAGGGGCGCAAGCGCTTCCTCTTGTGGCCGTACGAGGTCTTGAAGGACCACGCGCAGGTGCCGGCGCACAGCGCGGCGCGGTCGGTGCTGCTGGAGGGGGTCGAGGTCGCGGCGCTGCGCGAGCGCGCGATCGTGATCGAGGGCGACCCGGGGGACGTCTTCTACTGGCCGGCCGACTACTGGCACGTCGCGGAGTCCGATGGAGGACTCTGCACGACGGTCGGGATCGGGCTCTTCGCGCGGGCGACGCCGACGCAGATGCTGGAGCGCGCGGCGCAGGAGCTATGCGACGAGGGTATCGTCGCGCGGCCGGGCGAGCTGCCGCGCGCGGACGAGGGGGACGTGCGCGCGCTCGTGGCGGCGGCGAAGTCCGCGATCGGGCGGGCGCTCGACTCGGAGGCGATCGAGGCGCGCCTGGAGGACAACCTCGTCGCCATGGCGAGCGCGTATGGGTTTGGCAAGGTGCCGCCGGTGCGGGCGCGGGTCGAGCTCGGCGAGCGTGTGCGCGCGGCGGCGGGCGCGGTGGTGTGGCTCCTGCGCGGCGACGAGCTCATGTGGTCGGTGGGCGGGGCGATCTTCCGCTACCCGGCGGCGCCCGGCCTGGTGCGCCTGTTCGGGCGGCTCGGCCGTGGCGAGGAGCTGGAGGTCGCGGAGGTCGTGGCCGAGCTGGAGGCGGAGATCGAGCCCGCGGCCGTGCGCCACGTGCTCGAGCTGGTGGCGCGGCACCACGGGCTGTGCGAGGGGTGAGCCGCGCGCTCAACGATCGGCGAGCGGGTCGCCGAAGTCGAGGCTGAGATCGAGCTGGCTCTGGATCACGCGCAGGAGGCTCTGGTAGTCGCCCTGCGCGACCTTGAGCTCGTCGTGCGCGCGACGCTGGATCTCGTCGAAGAGGCGCGCGCGGATCGCGGCGATTCGGCGCGAGATCGTCGACTTGTTCACACCGAGGCGTTGGCCGATCTCGGTGAGCGAGAGACGCTCGCGCACGAGCAGCTCGATGAGCTGGCGCTCGTCGCCCTGGAGCGCGGACAACGACGCCTTGATCGCCTGCTTGAACCAGCCGCCATAGCGCGCCTGGATGTGGTCGCGCTCGGGGTCGCGCGGGTTGGCTTCGCGCGGGGCGTCGCCGTCGTCGTCGCGCTCGGGCAGGTCCGGCACGGGCAGGTCGCGCGTGCGCAAGGCCTGGAGGGCGAGGCGCACCACGACGACGCGCACCCAGCCGCGCAGCGCGCCGAGGCCGGTGTAGTCGGCGATGCGCGGGCGCGCGCCGGCGGTGCCGACGAGCAAGCGCTCACGGGCCTGCTGCATGATCTCGTCGACGAAGTCCGGCTCGCGGCGGATCTGCTGCACCGCCGGCGCGACGGCGCGCAGCACGTCGCGGTCGAACACGCGCACGGCCTCGGGCTCGCGGAGGAGGCACGCGCAGGCGAGGTAGAGATCGCGCGCGAGGGCGACCGTGAGGGCGGCGGGATCGGCGGTCGACCAGCGCTCTCTGACGTGGTCGGCGTAACGCTCGATCGGGACCGCGATCAGCGGCCAATCGCGACGCGCCTGGCGGAGGGCTTCCGCCAGGAGCGCCACGAGCTCGGCCGAAGCCCACGGCGCGGCGTGGCTCAGCGCGAGCGAGGGGTCCGCGGGCTCGGGTGCTGCGGATCGTGACACGTCGCCTTCATCGGACATGTCACGATCGTACCACGGCCGCGGACCGAGGTGGCAACGTCAGGGGTTGCCGCCGTAGCGCGCGAAGCGGCCGTGGGTGGTGCCGTCGGCGCCGGCCCGGATCCCGGTGCGCACCTGCAGGTTGCGCTGCGCGGTGCTCGCCTCCCTGGTCTGCAGGGTGTCGAGGGTGATGCGGGTCGACGGCGTGGTCTTGTCGAGGTTGTCCATGTGATTCGCTCCCGATTCCGAGGAGGCGAGCGGCCCATCCGTTCGCGTCTCTCGAAAGGGAGATGCGAGCCGGGCGCGATCGTTGCGCGGAAATCGATCGGGATGGCGATCGGAATCGGCGGGCTTCCCTGGTGGGTCAGCGTGGGAGACCGACGAGCTTGAAGAGCTGATCGAGCGCCGCCGAGAGCGTAGGGCTCGGCCCCTGGCAGGGCGCGATCCAGCGCAACTTGCCGCGGCCGGGCACGTCGAGCTCGTGGATGTGATCGCCGCGACAGTCCGGCGCCGGCGCGACGGTGACGGTCGCGAGCTCGGCCTTGTCGAAGGCGTCGATGAGCGCCTGCAGCTCGGCCCCGCCGGTGTTGCCGGCGGCGTTGTCGCGCGTCCAGATGCCGCTCTTCTTGAGGATGATCGACTCCTTGCGCAGCTCGTCGCCGGCGCGAAAACGATCGAGGCGCACGACCATCGGCTCGGTGCGGCGAACGGTGAGCGACTTGGCCAGCTCGACGAGGCGGTTCAGGGTCGGGTGGGCCATCGGCCCGCAGGTCTCGGCGTAGCGCACCTCGCCGCGGCGCGTGCGCACGAGCTGCAGGACAGGCGTGGTCGTGCAGCGCGGACCCTCGACCGTCGAGAGCCGGGCCTCGTCGATCGCCTTCTTGATCTCGGCGAGCTCGCTCGCCTCGACCTGGCCCTTGTGGTCGCCCCAGCCGACCCAGCGCCCCTCCCCGTCCATCGCGAGCAGCGACACGTAGCCGCTGTCGGGCAGCGTGCCGATCTCGAGGATCGGCAGCGGCGAATCCTGAGTGATCACCAGCGCCAAGGTCAATGCGACGAGCGACATACCCCCTCCTGGGTCGCGGTCCGGGCCCACCGGACGACTTGCACCTTCATAGCACAGCCCGACGCGAACCGCGCATTGAGCGCCCGGGCTCGTGCCAGCCGCGTGACCACGTGTTACGATCTCTTCCGCATGGTCGTCGTCGGACCCGACAGTGCGCGCCCTCACGGCGATGGCGCTTCCGGCGAAACGACGCCGGGCGACGTGGTCTTCCTGCAGAGCCAGCAGGCCCTGCTCGAACAGACCGCCGCCGGCGCGCCGCTCGCCGAGGTGCTCGCGGGGATCGTGCGCCTCGTCGAGTCGCGCTCGTCGGAGATGGTGTGCTCGATCCTGCTCCTCGATCGGACGGCGCAGGTCGTGCGCCACGGGGCCGCGCCGAGCCTGCCCGAGACCTTCACGCGCGCGATCGACGGTGCCGCCATCGGGCCCGAGGCCGGCTCGTGCGGCGCGGCGGCCTACCGCGGCGAGGTCGTCGAGGTCGACGATATCGCGACCCACCCCTACTGGCGCGACTGGCGTGAGCTCGCGCTGAAGCATGATCTCCGCGCGTGCTGGTCGACCCCGATCCTCTCGGCCGAGCGCGACGTGCTCGGCACCTTCGCGATGTACTACCGTGAGCCGCGTGGACCACGCCCGGATGAGCGCCGCTGGGTCGCCGCCGCGACGCACCTCGCCGGGATCGCCATCCAGGCCGAGCGCGCTCGCCAGATCGAGAGCGCGCTGCGACGGAGCGAGGCGGAGCTGCGCGCGATCTTCGAGCACGCGGTGATCGGCATGGCGCTGATCGGCCTCGATGGTCGCTACCTGCGCGTGAACCCGGCGCTGTGCAGGATCCTCGGCTACGACGCCGACGAGCTCGTGGCGATCGGGCCGGTGCGGATCACCGATCCGCAGGATCTGCAACGCAACGCACAGCTCGCCTTCGAGCTCATGACCGGGGTGCGCGCGAGCTTTCAGCTCGAGAAGCGCTACGTGCGCAAGGATGGCGCCTCGGTCTGGGCGCGCCTGTCGGCGTCGCTCGCGCACGACGAGGCGACCGCGGAGCCGCTCTTCGTCGTCGCGATGGTCGAAGACATCAGCGCCCAGAAGCGCCTCGAGGGCGAGGTCCTGCGGAGCCAGCGCCTCGATGGGCTCTCGCGCATGGCCAATGGGATCGCGCACGACTTCAACAACGTGCTGACGGCGATCCAGGGCAGCGTGTCGTCCGCGCGCGACGAGCTCCCCGCCGAGCACCCCGCGCTCGAGGCGGTCGCCGAGATCGAGCGCGCCGCCTCGCGCGCGACCGAGCTCGTGCGCCGCATCCTCGCCTTCAGCCCCGACGCCGAGCCGCAGCGCGCGCTCCAGCCGCTCGCGCCGATCGTGCGCGAGGCGCTGCGCCTCCTCGGCGCGAAGCTCCCGGCCACCGTCACGGTGCGCGAGGCCCTCGACCAGGACGCCTGGGTCCTGGCCGACGCGACGCAGCTCCAGCAGATCGTGCTCAACCTCGCCGGCAACGCGATCCAGGCCATGCCGCAAGGCGGCGTGCTCGGCGTGCGCGTCGCGGTCGTCGAGGTGTCGGAAGGCGACGCAGGTGCGCTCGTCGGCCCCGGGAGCTGGGCGCGCCTGACGATCGAGGACACCGGGATCGGCATCGCCGACGACCACCTCGACGAGGTCTTCGAGCCGTTCTTCACCACGCGCGCGCCCGGACAGGGGGCGGGTCTCGGCCTGGCGATCGTGCGGCAGATCGCCGAGGCGCACCATGGCGTGGTGCACGTGCGCTCCGAGCTCGCGCACGGCAGCGCCTTCGAGGTCTGGCTGCCGGCGGCGCGCCCGCCAGCGCGTGGGGTCGGTGAGGTGGCGATCGCGGTCGAGCCCGCCACACACGCGTCCGGTGTGCCGGTCGACCCGGGCACGCTGCCGGTCCTCGTCGTCGACGACGAGCCGCTGATCGGTCGTCTCGCCAAGCGCGAGCTCGAGCGTGTCGGTTTCCGCGCCGAGGTCCACGACGATCCCGAGCGCGCGCTCGCATCGTTCACGGCCTCGCCCGATGGGTTCTCGGCGATCGTCACCGACGCGTCGATGCCGCGCCTGTCGGGCTTCGAGCTGGCGCGCGCGGTGCGTGCGCTGCGCCCCGGGATCCCGATCGTCGTGATCTCGGGCGGGCTCTGGAACCGGGAGTCGCTCGAGGAGATCGGGGTGAGCGAGCTCCTGCTCAAGCCCGACGCGCTGCGCGAGCTGGCGGTGACGGTGCGGCGCCTACTCGCGGGTTGAGCGCGAGCGCGGTCGAGCGCGGGAGTCCGGCCGCGTCGCGCGCCTCCTGCGGTGCACGGCGAGCGCACCCAGCGCCGAAGCGATCATGAGCGCGTCGCCGCCGCGGCCCTCCGCATGGGAGACCGTGACGTGCGGGTCGACGTCGGGGGCGCCGGCGGCGAAGGTGATGACGAGATCCTCGAGCGCGTCGCGCGGCACCGCGGCGTAGAGGCGCGTGAGGTAGGGGTGCTGGTCGGTGACGAGCGCCGCCAGCGCGGCGGGCACGTCGAGGGTGCGCAGGTCGCGCGCGAACTCGGTGAGGACGAGGCGACCGCCGGCGTCCCCGGTGAGGGCGGCGAGCGCGTCCTCGTAGTCGAGGTCCACGTCGCGCATGGTGCGCGCGAGGTGCTCGAGCGAGAGCGAGCCGAAGTTGGCGACGCGCTGGCGCTTGTCGGCGAGGATCCACAGGAGCAGCGGCTGCACCTCGGCGGCCGAGAGGCGCGAGAGGCCGAGCGCGTAGCCGAGGCCGGCCTCGAAGGCGCGGGGCCAGCGCAGCGCCAGCGGGCGCAACGTGGCGGCGTCGGCGGCCGTGACCTCGTTCAGGCGCACCGCGACGAAGACGCTCCGGTCGGTGTAGGGGGTAAGCGCGTCGGCGAGCCCGTCCGCCGGGACGTAGCCGTGCTCGTCGAGCCAGGCGCCGATCGCGTCGGCGCTCGAGCCGGCGATGAGGTCGTAGGTGTAGGGGCCGAGGGTCGCGCCGCCGAAGTGCTGCACCGCGCCGCGCGAATCGCCGCCGGCCTTGCCGACGTCGCCGGCGCAGAGGCCGCCGCCCGAACCGCCGTCCTCGCTGATGGTGACCGATGGGGTCGTCAGCGCGTCGAGCGCGTCGAAGATCGCCTGCTCGCCGAGCTCGACGGTCGGCGTTCCGCCCTGGCCGGGTACGGGGATCACCCACGAGAAGGCCTTGCCGTCGGTCCGGGCCGCGAGCTGCAGGTGCAGGCTCACCTCGTCGTCGCCGACGATCATCAGCGCGCGCTGCGCGCCGATCGCCAGGTTCTGCGAGGTCTCGGTGCGGAAGAAGGCGCCGCAGGCGCGGCCCTCGTCCGGGGTCGCGGCGATCGCGCCGACCGAGAGCGCGGGCGCGAGGAGCCAGCGCATCAGCCGTGCCGCGGGACGATGACGATCGAGCATCACTCACACTCCGCGAAGTCGTCGGGCCACACCTCGGCCGCCGGCACGAGCCAGCCGTACACACCGTCCTCGGCCAGGAGCGCCTCGGCGATGGCGACCGAGCCGAGCGCCGGATCGTCGACGAGCGCGGCGAGGTCGGGGGTGAGCCCGTATTCACGGGCCTCCAGGTCGTGCGTCGCGACCTCGTCACAGCGCTTCGCCGTGGCGGCCGTGCCGCGCGAGAACACGCACTCGGCGACGAAGGCGCGATACTCCTCGAGCCAGGCGAGGGTCTCGTCGACCTCGTGCGCCCAGTAGTTGCGGTAATACCAGCACTCCGATCGGTTCAGCGCGTGGTTGAGCTCGTGCACGAGCGTGGCGGCGAGCGCCTCGGGGTCGAGCGCCTCGTCGTCGAGGTCGAAGTAGAGGCGGTTGCCCCAGGTGTAGCCGTCGAGCTCGGCGGCGAGCGTCTCCCAGAGCGCCGCGTCGCCGGTGAACGCGCCGTCGGGTGGCGGCTCGTCCTCGTCGCAGCCGGGCCGCGTGGAGGTGTCGCGGCACATGTGCCAGAGGTCGAGGTCGCGGGCGTCATCGAGGGTGTCGATGCGCGCGTCGCCCGCGCCGAGGCGCGCGACGGTCTCGGCGGCGAGGCGCTTCTGACGGTGGGTGCGGCCGGCCTCGGCGACGCGGGCGATCTCGCCGATGGCGGCGTCGACGAGCGCGCGCGCCGAGGTCGAGAGCGGGCGGGTGGCGTCGATCTCGACGAAAGTCGGGAGGTCGGCGCGGTCGTCCTTGCCGGGGGTGGCGCTGTCGTCATCGCCGATGGTGGGCCCGCGGTCGTCGCAAGCGGCGACGACGATCAAGGAGAGCAGCGCGGCGGTTCTGGGCGACACGCGAGCGGAGTACCGCGGCGTCGTGCGCGACGCAAGGATCGCGCGCGGGTGTGCCGGCGCTGCTCAGCGGCAGCGCGTCACCAGCTCGAGCGAGTCGAGGTAGGTCCCCTCGAAGGGCGCGCTCACGGCGTCGACCGAGTCGAAGACGAAGCGCAACTGGAGATCGCTGCCGGCGTAGCCGCCGAGCGAGATGCTCAGGTGCTGCCAGGCGCCCGAGGTCGTGCCGTCGGTGAGGTCGCGCGAGCTCCACAACGGGAAGAGCGCTCCGTCGCGCAAGGCGAAGACCTGGAAGACGTCCCAGTTGCGCGCGGTGCGGGTCGCCTTGAAGAGGTCGAGCTCGAGGGTGGTGAGGCCGCCCTTGGGGATCGACAGCGGGCGCGTGGTGGCCGAGCTCTTGACGCGCACGTCGGAGGCGTAGGTCTGGGAGACGGGGTCGCCGCAGTAGAGCGCGTACTCGCCGCTGGTGGAGCGCGTCTTGTCGGCGCGCCAGAAGATCCCGGTCTCGAAGTTGTCGGTGACGAAGATCCCCTGCAGCGACTCGTTGTCGAAGTCGGCGATGGCGACCTCGCCCGGCACGCAGCAGCCCTCGCCGATGACGCCGCTGTGGGCGCAGGTCGCGGTGTCGGCGAGGCAGGTGTCGACGGTGCAGGCCTCGCCGTCGTCACAGCTCGCGTCGTCGCTGCAGGCGTCGGGGTTGGGGTTGTTGACGCAGGTCGCGCCGTCGCACACGTCGAGCGTGCGCGGGTCGCCGTCGTCGCAGTCGGCGTCGGCGACGCAGCAGTCGAGCGGCGAGTCGGGCCCGCCGCAGGGGGTCGGCTCCTCGTCGACGCAGATGTCGGTGACGACGCAGCCGATCTCGCTGCACGCCGAGGCGACGCACTGGTCGCCGGTGTCGCAGTCGGCGTCCTCGAGGCAGGGCAGGGGGATCGGGCAGAGGGCCTCGACCTTGAGGTCGTCGACGTAGACGCCCTCGAAGGCGTTGCTGTTGCCGTCGAGTGTGTCGAAGCGCAGGCGCAGCACGATCTCCTTGCCGGACAGGCCGGCGAGCGGCACGTCGATGAGCGCGTAGTCGAGGAAGGCGGTGTAGGGTAGATCGCGCTTGGAGAGCAGGCGCACCGTCTCGGTGACGGTGGTGTCGAGCACGACGTCGGCCTCGACCCAGAAGAGGTCGTACTCGAGGGTCGGCTCGATCTTGGCGAAGAGGCGCATCGACAGCACCGCCTCCTTCTCGCGCGGCAACTTCAAGGGCGGCAGCGTGACCGAGCCGGCGACCTGCTGGCCCTTGTCGTAGGAGCGCGCGATCGGGTCGCCGAAGTAGAGGGCGTTGGGCGCGCTCGGGGTGTGCTCGTCCTCGACCACGTTCCAGCCTGCGGCCTCGTTGAGGTTGGTCAGCTCGACCTCCGGGTCGACGGCGCCGTCGAAGTCCTCCTCGAAGAGGATCGTCGCGTCGCAGCACTCCTCGGAGGGGATGGGGATCGCCACGCAGCCAAAGGCGATGCAGCGGTTCTCGGTGCAGCGATCGCCGTCCTCGCAGCTCGCCGAGACGGTGCACTGCTCGGGCACGTCGATCGGATCGAGCGGCGAGTCGTGATCGATCAGATCGTCGTTGCGGTGACTGCGCGACTGGTGATCGCTGCCGCACCCCGACGGGAGCGCCGTCGCCGCGAAGAAACCCACCATCGTTGCGATTATCTGGCCGTTGCGCATCGCACACCTCGTCGACGGAGTCGTCCTGAGCGCCAACGACCCGATACGCAGCGGCGCGGACGGATATTCACGCCGAGATCAGGAGGCGGGCAGGAGGCGGCGCTTGAGCTGTCCGAGGCCGCCGCGGGCACGGCTGTAGAGGGTGTTCATGGTTCGATATAAACGGAGCTCGGTCGCGCCGATACCGGCGTCGGCGATCGCGGCCACGAAGCGGCGGCGGGCGAAGTCGTAGAGCTCGATGTCGAGGGCGTTGGCGCGCTCGATGGCCGCGCGCTGCGCCGGCGAGATCGCCGAGAGCGGCGCGCGCGAGCGGGTGACGTTGACGCGCCGATACAGGATGTGGCGCCAGCCGAGCCGTCGCCAGGCGAGGAGCAGGGTCTCGTCGAAGCGCTCGGTCAGGCCGACCAGATCGAAGTCGCGCTCGAGGTGGAGGCGGGCGCGCGCGAGCACATCGGTGGGCTCGTCGGGCAGCGCGGGTCCGGCGATGAGGTGCGTCTGCCGGTTCAGGCGGCCCTCGTCCTCGAGCACGGCGAGGTATCCGTCGAGGTCGGTCGGGCGCTCGCGCACCCAGCGGTTTCGCGGCGCGTCGGGGTTCTGCAGCGCGAAGAAGTAGCTCGAGACGTGGCGATCGACCGGCTCGCGCAGCATCGTCAGATAGCGCGATGGGCCGGGCAGCGCGGCGTGGACGCCGTGTAGGAAGTGCCCGTGAAGACAGCGAATTTTCGCGCGCTCCGGCCCGGGGATGTCGGCGATGCGCGGTTCCAAGCCGTTGAGGCCGAGGGCATGGCGGGCGAGCACGGTGCCGCGCGGGAACTGCCGCTCGAGGACCTGGATGAAGGTCGTGCCGGCGGCCTTGGGGATGTGCAGGAAGATCGTGCGCGGTCGTGTCGGGTGGGCGGTCATGTCGCCTTCTACCAGAGCGCGGGTTCTGGTAAAGCGCGCGGGATGTCGTCGGCGATGACGAGCGGGCTCGTGTCGCAGGTGCGTGGGCGTGCCTCCGCGGTCGTGCGTCATGCGTTGTTGCACGGCCCCGAGCCGGTCCTGGCCGTCGTCGGCGAGCCGCTGCTGCGTCGCTACTCGCCGCGCTGGCTGGTTGCGCCCGGACACCTCGAGCGCCTCTTTCCGGCGCTCGACCGGCATGAGCGCGAGGCCTTGCGTCGCCGGATCCATGCGCGCGCGCTGCGCAAGCTCATGGCCTATTCGCTGGTGCGCCATCGCGAGTGGCGGGCGCTCGAAGGGCTGCTCGAGGTGTCGGGGCTCGAGCACCGGCCGAGCGGCGGCGCCATCCTGCTCAGCTGGCACCTCGGTTTCGGCGCGCTGATCAAGCACGCGCTCGGTGCACGCGGCTGGAGGCCCAGCGTCCTGAGCGCGGTCCAGGGGGCCGCGGCCTACCCGGATACGATCTATGTCGGCCAGGACAGCGACGTCAGGGCGCGCGCCTCGGCGGGCCTGGTGGTGCTCAAGGCGCTGCGCGCCGGTCGCGCGGTGCTGGTCGCGGGTGATGGCCCGATGGGCGCCGGCCACGAGGTCGTGAGCGCGCTCGGGCAGACGCCGCGCATGCGGGTCGGCGCGGCGACGCTGGCGCACATGGCGCGCGTGCCGATCGTGCCGGTGAGCTCGAGCTGGGCGGACGCCCGTGTGCGTGTGCGCGTGCACCCGGCGCTGGCGCTGCCGTACGACGCGGCGCGGGAGGCGTTCGTGCCGGTGGCCTGCCAGGCGATCGCGAGCTGGCTCGAGCGCTGGCTCGAGCGCGAGCCCGAGGTCCTGAGCGCGTACCACATCGACTGGTTGCTCGGGGCGGAGACCTTCGGCGGGATCGCGCCAGAGCCCTGATGCGGCTCAGGAGGCGATGAGGTCGGCGAAGGCGTCGGCGGCCGGCACGATGGTGGCGTCGTAGAAGCGGGTCATGAAGGCCAGGGCGTCGTCCTGCGCGCGCTCGAGCGGCAGGGTCGCGTCGGCGACGACGCTCACGCGAAAGCCCTTCTGAAAGGCGGTGCGCGCCAGCGCGTCGACGCACACGTCGGTGAAGACCCCGGCGATGACGAGGTGGTCGATCCCGCGCGCGCGCAGGTGGGTCTCGAGCTCGGTGCCGATGAAGGCGTCGTAGCCGAGCTTGCTCACGACCGTATCGGTCGCGCGCGGGGCGACGCCGAAGAAGGCCGCGCCGTCGGTGCCGGCGGCGAGGTAGCCGCCGCGGCCGGTGCGCTCGTGGCGGCGCGCGACGTTGTCGGCGAGGCGGTTCGCGTCGCCGTGGGTGCGCACGAAGACGACCGGCACGCCGTGGGTGCGCGCGCCTTCGACGGTCGCCTCGAGCCCGCGCACGAGGTCGGCGACGCTCGCCTGATCGACGAGGCCGAGCGCGGGAAGCGCCCGTCGTCGGCGAGCAGGTCGCGCTGGGTGTCGACGACGACGAGCGCGGTCCCGGGGAGGGAAGGGGTGGGCGGGGGGCGGCGCCAGAGGTCGACGGTGCGCTCGACGAGGTGGGCGGCGACCGCGCGCGTGCCGTGCGCGCCGCCGACGTCGGGGGTCCGGGTCGAGCCGTCGCGCAGGGAACTCTCGAGCGCGGCGACGAGCCCGGGCACGCCGAGCTGGTGCTCGAAGATGTGGGCGACGGCGCGCAGGGTGGCGGTCGGGTTGACGAGGTCCTTGCCGGCGATGTCGTCGGCCGAGCCGTGCACGGTCTGGTATTCGACGAGGCCGGCGAGCTCGGGCGCGAGGTAGACGTTCTCGGAGCAGCGCTCGTCCTGGTTGGCGCAGCCGGCGCGGGCCAACAGATCGGCGTGCATGATGTCGCCCCACTCGTTGCCGCCGACGACGACGGCGTTGCCGCGCCAGGCGCCGCGGAGCAGGTTGCGGTTCATCGTGTCGGGCTGATAGACGCGCACGTCGACGCCGCGCTCGCGCGCGTAGTCGGCGACCCAGTTGGCGAAGCGCAGGTCGAGCAGGTGGAACTTGTAGGCCATCACCACCGGCCCGATGCGGTCGCGGCCGCCGAAGCGGCGCGTCGCCTCGGCGACGGCGAAGTCGAGCACGCGATAGGTGTGCGCGCGTGAAAACGTGGTCGTGCGGGTGATGCGATCGGCCGAGCCGTCGCGGTCGTTCTGTCCGCCGTAGAAGCCCTGCGTCTGGTCGCGCACGAGCAGGATCTCGCCGTCGCCGTTGGGCAGGGTCTCGACCTTGACGCAGGCGAGGCGCTCGCGCACGACATAGAGCGGCTGGGCGTTGAAGGCGGTGCGGAAGATCGCGCGTGCGCCCCGGGCGTGCACGGTCTTGACCCAGGTCTGGTAGCGCTCGACGTCCTCGTCGCTCGAGCGCTCGACCGCGGCCGCGTCGAGGCCGGCGGCGAGCACGCCGCCGAAGGTGCGGTAGAGGCCGGGCGCGCGGCTCACCGTCACGGCGAGGTCCGCGGCGCGCGCGAAGGCGGCGACGGCCTCCTCGAAGACGGAGGCCAGCTCGGGGCCGGTGCCCTCGCCGACGGCGAGACCGAGGAGGACGTCATGGGGTGCGGTGGCGGCGACGGTGTGCATGGCGCGGCGTCATACGCAGGTGCTCCGGGTGCGTCAACTCCGGGGCGGGTCGCGCGGGTCGTTCGTCGAAAAGGGAGCGTCGTCCGGTGCCGGCGCTCGCCAGTGTGCGTAGATGCTGCCGTAGAGTCGCAGGTTCTCCGGCGGCAGCTCACGGCACCAGCGGTCGACCTGGGCGAGATAGGTCGCGAGCCAGGCGGTGTCGGCCTCGGCGGATGGTGCGGGCGGGATGGGTGGCCCGGTGATGAAGCGCAGGTGCCCGTCGCACCAGCCGACCATGATCGGGAGCGCGTGAGCGTGCGCGAGGCGGGCCAGGGCGGCGGCGCCGCGGCTCATCGGCACGACGCCGCCGCGGAGAGGCACCTCGTGGTCGAGCGGGCCGGCGGTGCCGTCAGGGGCGATGTAGACCGAGCCGCCGGCGCGCAGGTGGCGGCGCGCGACGAGCAGGGCGGCGGCGCGCTCGTGCTCGGTGTCGACCGCCAGGGTGCGGGCGCCGCGAGGGCCGAGCCCGGGGTGGCCGAGCAGGAAGAGCGTCTCGGGCAGGCGCGCGTGCACCGCCGCCGCGGCGACATAGTTGGGGCCGAGGTGGGTCGAGGCGAAGACGAGCCCGCGCGGCGAGCCGAGGGCGTCGAGCGCGGCGAGGTCGACGAGGTCGGCGAGGCGCGAGGGGTCGCGGGCGAGGCGCGCGTAGACGAGCTCATTGAGCTTGTTGCCGAGCCACACCCGGCGGCAGAAGCGGGCGCGCGCCGGGCCGGTGAGGCCGAAGGCGGTGGCGGCGGCCAGCGCGGTCGGCAGTCGCGCCGGCGCGACCCCGCGGGAGAGGAGCGCGAGCGCCGCGCGGCCAAGCGGTAGCGGCAGCGCGGTCGAGGCGGCGACGAGGCGGTGGCGCAGCGCGGCCAGGCTCATCGCGGAAGGCGTGCGGCGACGAGGTCGACGAGGCGGGCGAAGGTGTCGAGCCGGGTGAGGTCCTCGGGCTCGACCTCGACGGCGAAGCGCTCTTCGATCGAGACGACGAGCTCGAGGAGCTCGACCGAGTCCAGCGCGGCGCCCCCCGGTCCGAGCGGCGTCTCGGGCGTGATGGCGGCGGGCGCGAGGCGACCGCGCGCGGCGCCGGAGACGAGGGCGGCGAGGCCGCGGTCGAGGTCGGGCTCGGGCGGATGGTGGTCGTTCACGAGCCGGCGCTCCATTTGCTCGGGTCGATCGCGCTCGGGCTGACGAGCTCGACTCGGGTGGGTCGTTCCCAGGGGGCGAGGCGCGCGAGCGCGGCGTCGAGCACGCGCGGGTCGGGCGCGCCGTCGGTGCTCGGCACGATGAGCGCGATGAGCTCGGCGTCGAGCGCGCCGGGCTCGACGCGCAGGCGCGCGTGCCCGACCCCGGGCAGGGAGGCGACGTGGCGCTCGAGCGCGGCGAGATCGACCTGACGCCCCATGCGCTTGATGACGCGGTCGACGCGGCCGAGCAGGCGCAAGGTCCCGTCGGGCCCGAGCGCGCAGGCGTCCGCGGTGCGGAACACGCCGCCGAAGGGCCGGCCGCCGACCAGGCCGAGCGCGACCGAAGGGCTCGAGACCTCGAGGCGCTCGGGCTCGGACGGCGCGGCGCGCACGGCGCGGAGCCGGACCTCGGGCGCGGGGTGCAGCGGGCCGCCCGGCTCGCGCGCCTGGGCGATGGGGCCGACCTCGGTCGCGCCGTAACGATCGAGCACGGCGATCTGGTGGCGCTCGGCGACGGCGGCGGCGGCGTCCGTCGGGTAGGCGGCGGCCGCGGTGATGAGCGGGGCGCGCGCCGCGCCAGGGCTGGATGAGGCCGGGGTGGGCGACAGGCGTGCGAGCGCGCGCACCACCGGCGGCGTGGTCGCGCCGAAGTCGACCGCGGGATCGGCGAGCGCAGAGAGCAGCGCGCGCGGCGCGGTCGGCGGCGAGTAGCGCACGGTGGCGCCGCCGAGCAGGGCGCCGAGCCAGGTGTTGCGCCCGTAGGCCGTCCAGGGCGGCACGGTGACAGCTTGCGCGCGGCCGGGCGAGGCGGCGGAGAGGCGGGTGTGCGTGAGGGAGGCGGCCAGCGCCTGCGCGTCGGTGACGGCGACGAGGCGCGGCGCGCCGGTCGTGCCCGAGGTCGGCAGGAGCCACGCGGTCTCGGGGGGGAGCGGGGCGGTGAGGGCGTCGGCGAGCGCGGCGGGGTCGGGCGCGTCGGGCGCGCAGAGGAGCGGCACGGCGCCGGCGAGGCGCACGGCGAGGGCGTCGATGAGCGCGTTCAGGGGGTCGGCTGCGCGGACGACGAAGGGGCGGCCGGCGGGGAGCGGCGACAAGGCGGTGGCGCGGTCGCGGATGGCGCGCGCGAGGGCGGCGTGGTCGAGCTGGGCCTCGGGCGTCTGGATCGCCGGGCGGCCCGCGTGCCGCGCCGCTACATCGAAGAGCGCGTCGACGAGCATGCGTGGGTCCATAACACGGCCTCCGGGTGCCAACCAGTGACCTGGCGGCGCGCGAGAGGAATGCGCATGCGGCGCGCGCGTGCTATGGGGCGCCGCCGATGAGCGAACGACGCGCAGAGATCGAGGCGACGCTGCGGGCGCACTGGGGATTTTCCGAGTTCCGGCCGGGTCAGCGCGAGCTGGTCGAGGCGCTCCTCGACGGCCGGCCCGTGCTCGGCGTGATGCCGACCGGCGCCGGCAAGTCCTTGTGTTACCAGCTGCCGGCGCTGCTCCTGCCCGGCGTGACGCTGGTCGTCTCGCCGCTCATCGCGCTGATGAAGGATCAGGTCGACCAGCTCAGGGCGCGCGGCGTGGCGGCGGCGTTCCTCAACTCGACGCTGGGGCTCGACGAGCAGATGCGCGTGCTCGAAGACGCGCGTAGCGGGAGGCTCAAGCTCCTCTACGTGGCGCCCGAGCGCTTCCGCTACGAGGGTGCGCTGGCGCGGCTCAAGCGATTGCCGATCGCGCTCTTCGCGGTCGACGAGGCGCACTGCATCTCGCATTGGGGTCACGATTTCCGTCCTGATTATCAAGGGTTGGGCAATGCCTACCGCGAGCTCGGCGCGCCGCGGCTGGGCGCGTTCACGGCGACGGCGACCGCGCAAGTGCGGCGCGACATCGTCGGCTCGCTGGGCATGCAGGACCCGACGATCATGGTGGCGGGCTTCGCGCGCGACAACCTGCACCTGTCGGTCGTGCCGATCGCGCGCATGGCCGAGAAGCCACGCCTGACCAACAAATTGGTCAAGGGCGCCCTGGCCGCGGGCGGGGTGGCCGTCGTCTACTGCGCCACGCGCAAGAACACCGAGGAGGCCGCGGCGGCGCTGGCGCGCGCGGGGATGAAGGTGGTGGTCTACCACGGCGGCCTCGACGATGCGGCGCGCAAGCGCGCGCAGGAGGAGTTCACCGCCGGCGACC
>WYBB01000051.1 GCA_011526585.1 Deltaproteobacteria bacterium | reverse complement strand
CGCTCGCGCGAGGTGGCGGCGGGGTCGAGCGCGGGGGGCGTGGTGTCGACCTCGTCGGGCGGCGAGGGGAGGTCGTCGCAGAGGATCTGCTCGAGCACGTAGACGCCGCGGATGACGGGCGAGGTCTGCGAGAACTTCGAGGTCACCGCGAGCACGCCGGGCAGCGTGAGCAGGCCGGAGCGCTCGGGCGGGAGGTCGGCCGCGACGAGGGCGGGCGGCGCGGGCGGCGCGGGCACGGGGGCGAGGCCGTAGAGGTCGGCGATCAGGGTGTCGACGAACGAGCGGCGCGTGGTGTGGAGGGCTTCGAAGTCGAGGCGCTCTTCGAAGGTGGCGGCCTCGAGGAAGCGGTCGGCTTCGCGGAGCAGGCTCTCGGAGGTGGCGCTGGAGTAGCTCGGGAAGAGCGCCGGATCGCGGGCGGTCGAGGGCAGCCGATCGAGCCAGAGCCACTGGCGATAGAAGCGCCGGAGGGTCTCGCGGGCACAGGGCTCGCCCATGAGGCGCTCGGCTTCGGCGCGCACGGCGGCGCCGTCCTGGAGCTCGCCGGCCGCGGCGCGCGCGCGCAGCGGCGCATCGGGCGGGGACTCGCACAGGGCATAGGCGAGGCGGGCGGCGATGGCCCAGTCGTCGAGCGCGAAGCGGCCGGGCGCGACGGCGGTGCCGGTCTCGATCAGATAGAGGAACTTCGGGCTCGAGAGGATGGCGCGCAGCACCATCGCGAGCGCTTCGCCGAAGGTGCCGCCGGCGGCGAGGGCGTCGTCGTGCAGCGCGAGGAGGCGGTCGCGCTCGGCGCTCGCGAGGGGGCGGCGGAAGGCGCGGGGCGCGAGCGCGTCGACGAGGTCGGCGACGCAGGCGCGGCGTTCGGCGGTCCTCGCGGCGGCCGGGTCGAGCGGGCCGGTGACCGAGAGGGACTGCACCCACACGTAGGGGTTGCCGCCGGCGGGGAGGTAGCGGAAGTCGAAGGCGAGCTGATGGTTGCCGGCCGCGAGCGGGCCCTCCCAGGTGAGGGTGAGCGGAGCGTCGCCGCCTTCGTCCCAGGAGGCGACGACCTCGCCGTCGACGGAGAGGGTGACGGCGAAGCGGTCGACGAGCTCGACGGCGAGCGCGACGCGATAGATCCCGTCGGCGGGCGCGGCGTGGCTCGTCGAGACGCCGCACTCGGGGGCGTAGCGGATCATGAGGCGCTCGGGGTTGCCGTCGCCGGGGACGAGGGCCCAGTCGGGGTAGGCGACGAGCGCGATGCCGGCCGTCTCGAGGTGCGTCTCGGGCGTGGTGGGCGGCAGGATGGCGTCGTCGCAGGCGGGCGCGAGGTCGTCGAGGCGGCGCTCGGCGAGGAGCGCGAGCGCGGCTTCGCGCGCGGCGCGGTCGTAGGCCTCGAGGTGGATGAGGCTCACGGTCTGCGCGTTGACCACGCGATCGAAGGTGTGGTCGCGGGGGTCGGGAGGGACCTCCCCGAGCGCCGAAGGCACGACGCCGAGGAGGTCGCGATAGGTGTTGGCGAGCTCGCGGGTGCTCAGGCGGCGCACGGCCGGCGGCAGCGACTCGGGCAGGGTGTAGTCGTCGGGCGTGGCGGCGTCGGGCGCGTGCGCGTCGGGGAGCGTGCCGTCGGGGGACGGCGCCGTGTCGGCGCCGGCGCCGTCGGGCGGGGACCTGCCGCTCTCGGCGCACGCGCCGAGGATCAGCGCCATGAGCCACGGCGCACACGTCTGCTCAGGCCGTCGAGCCATCGAGTCCCCCCTTCGCGCGCCACGTGGCCCATGCGTGATTGGCCCCGCGCACGACTCGGCGAGCGTGCCGAAACGATGACCCTCGCGTCAACACATGGGGGGAGCACCCCGATCAGGGTGTGGACTCACCCTCGAAGGCGAGCGCTTCGTCTCCGACCCGCGCGAACTCCTTGGCGAGCGTGAGCAGCATCGCGCGGTGGTCCTCGTCCAGACCCATGGGCGTGCCGGCCTCCTCGTCGGCTGGCGGCATCTCGTTGATCTCGAGCACGTCGACGAGCATGTGGCGATCGCCGAGCGCCTGGTTCGGGTAGGCCAGGATCACGAGCGGCGTCATGTCCTCCGGGTTGTCGGGGGAGTGGCAGTCGAGGCACGACTCGGAGCGGAACTCCTCCTCGAGGGTGCGGTAGGCGTCGTTGAGCGCTTCGAGGTGCGGGTTGGTCGGCGACAGGATGTAGGTGAAGAGCGCGACGCGCGGCTCGGTGACGCCCTCGTTTTCCCAGGTCCAGCGACCGTCCCAGGTGTGCTCGACGCGGGGCTGCGTGGTGTCGGAGCCGAAGCGGTACCCGGCGACGAGCTCACCGTTGCGCAAGACGAGCACGATCTCGGTCGCGTCGAGGTGGGCAGCCCACTTGTTGGGCGCGTGCCAGAGCGGGTAGGGGTACTGGCCCATGTCCATGTCGCGGCGGAAGCTCGTCTTCATGCGAATCGCCGTGAAGCTGCCCTCGGTCTCGACCGTGAACTCGCCGGTGAACATGAACTGGGACAGGTACATCATGCGCCAGACGCGGGGGTTGAAGCGCGTCGTGTGGTGCACGGCCGGGTTCCAGCTCGGGTGGTCGGCGCGATGGCCGCCCCAGACCACCTCGCTGCCGAGGATCGCGCGCAGCGGCTCGGCGTCGCGCAGCTTCTCGGCGCACGCGCGGCGGGCGCTGGCGTCGCCGGGATCGCCCATCGGGCACGCGTCCGCGATCGCGGCCACGATCTCGGCCGGGGTCGGTGGGCTGCCGACGTCGTCCGGCGGCGTCGTTCCCGACTCGGTGCACGCGGACGCGGTGAAGGTGAGCGCGGCGGTGGCCGCGACGAAAACCGCAGAGTGACGACTTGAGACCATGAGAGCTCCGGCGCGGCGCGGTAACGGGTTGGGGGGCGCCGCGAAACGGTCGCTCGTCTACACGTGTGTGCGAAAGATCACAACGCGACTCTTCGGTCGCCGTTTACTTTTTCTCAGAGGCACATCCCCGAGGTGTGACAGATCCCCGACACGCACTCCTCGTCGTCCTGACACGGCGCGGCCGGCGGCTTGTCGGCCAGGCAGCTCTGGGCGAAGCAGTATTCGCTGGCGGGGCAGTCCGCGTGGCCCAGGCACGCCTCGCAGAGCCCGGTCGCGACGTCGCACACGAGGTCGTTCGGGCAGTCCCCGTCGTCCTGACAGGCGCAGCTCGTCGGGAACCCGCTGGCGCCGCAGCTCCCGCTCAGGCACTGCGCATCGGCCGTGCACGGGCCGAGGTGGGCCGACTGCGGCACACAGTCGTGGTCCTTGCACCACTGCCCCGCGGGGCAGTCGCTGGTGAGCACGCACACCTCGCACAGACCGCTGGCGGGGTCGCAGACGCGGTCGTCGGGGCAGTCTCCGGCGCCCTCGCAGGCGCAGCTCATCGGGAACCCGCTGGCCCCGCAGCTCCCGCTCAGGCACTGCTCGTCGTCGCTGCACGGGCCGAGATGCGGCGACTGCGGCGCGCAGTCGTGGTCGTCGCACCACTGTCCCTCGGGGCAGTCGGTGCCGTCGAGACACGCCTCGCACAGGCCCGTGCCCTGGTCACACAGGTCGTCGTCCGCGCAGTCCATGTCGCCCTGGCACGCGCACAGGCCGGGCAGGCCCGCCGAGCCGCACGCCCCGCTCAGGCACTGGGCGTCGCTGCCGCACGGCATCGCGTACGGCACCCTGGGCTCGCAGGTGCCGCCGTCGCACCACGCGTCGGCCGCGCAATCGCTGTGCTGCACGCACTCCTGGCACGCCCCGATCGCCACGTCGCAGAGGAGCGCGCTCGGGCAGTCGCCGGTCACCGCGCACGCGCAGACCGTGCCGCCAAAGCCGGGCACCGCGGCACAGCGGCCGCTCTGGCACTGCTCCGGCCCGCCGCACGGGGTGCCGTAGGGGAGGCGGTCGACGCACGTGTGCGTCGCGGTGCAGAAGCGACCCGCGAGGCAGTCGGCGTCGTCCAGGCATTGCACACACGTGCCGGGCGCCGGCACCGGATCGAGGCAGTGCCCCGAGAGGCATTGCTCGCTCGCCGCGCAAATCGCGCCGTCGGGCGCCTGCGGGAGGCAGCGCCGATCGGGCCCGCACCACTGCCCGGCGT
>WYBB01000259.1 GCA_011526585.1 Deltaproteobacteria bacterium | reverse complement strand
CCTCCGCGCTCCCGCCCTCGCTCCTTGCGGCCATCTCGCCTCGCTCCCCGCATCCCGCCTCCGTCGGAGGCTGCCGATGTCCTCGGAGTCATCCGAAGTCTAGTATGGAGGGGGAAGGATTCGAACCTTCGAAGCCGGCAGGCGGCAGATTTACAGTCTGCTCCCTTTGACCACTCGGGAACCCCTCCGCATCAGAACGGCCCGACGATATCCATGCTGAAAAAGAACCGGATCTTGGAGAGCTGACGGTGGGACTCGAACCCGCGACCTGCTGCTTACAAGGCAGCTGCTCTACCAACTGAGCTACGTCAGCACCGAGCCGTGTGAACGGCGCCGCGCAACGGGGCGCCTTATAGGGGAGGGGTTTGGCGGTGTCAACGACGCTTTGTTCAGGGCTCGCCGCTTTGACGCAGAGCGCGTTGCCGGCTGACTTCGGCCAGCGCGATCCCGGCGGCGACCGACACGTTGAGCGAGGCGACGCGGCCCGAGGTCGGCAGGCGGAACGCGAGGTGGCAGGCGCGGCGCACCAGCGGACGCAGCCCGCGGCCTTCGGCGCCGAGGACGAGCACGAGCGGCAGCGAGGAGAGATCGGTCGACCAGGCGTCGCGCTCGGCGTCGTGGGTCACGGCGGCCGGCCAGTAACCGCGCTCGTGCAGGGCGGCCAGGGTGCGGGCGAGGTTGGTGACGCGCGCGATCGGCACGTGCGCGGCGGCGCCGGCCGAGGCGCGGATCGCGGCGTCGTTGAGCGGCGCTGCGTGATCCCTGGGCATGATCAGGCCGCTGGCGGAGAACGCGGCGGCCGAGCGAAGGATCGCCCCGAGGTTGTGCGGATCGGTGACCTGGTCGAGCGCGATCACGAGCGGCTGGGTCTCCGGGTCGAGGGTGTCCGGGTCGAGCGCGGGCGCGATCGCGATCTCGGCGGCGAGCGCGGTGCCGCCGCGACCGCCGGCGCCGTGCTGGAGCTCGTCGGGGCGGGCCTCGCGCACCGGGATCCCGCGGGCGCGCACGGCCTCGACGAGGCGACGCTCGGCGGGGTCGAGGCGGGCGCTGTGAAGGATCGCGCGGATCGCGTCGGGCGCGCTCTGGAGCAGGTCCTCGATCGCGTTGGCACCGAAGAGGCGGGTCATCGCGGCGCACGATGGACCGGCCGATCGCCGACGTCAATCCAGGTGACGGCGGCGCGCCGGATGAGGCAGAGTCGGGGCCATGAGCGACGACGAGGAGATCTTCGAGCGCGCGATGGAGCAGCTCGGGACCAAGCGGGATCGCAAGCGCGAAGTGCGTCCCAAGAAGGATGGGCCGCGCGGGGTCACCGTCACCGAGGAGCTCGACTTCGACGCGATCATGCGCGAGGGCCACGCGCCTGCGCGCGAGCTGCGCGATGAGGCGCCGGGGCGGGGCGGAGAGGTCGGGCGGTCACCGGCGCGGGCTCCGATCGAGGCCCCGAGCCCGCCGTCGCCGGTCGAGCGCAAGCGCTACGCGCCGAGCCCCGAGGAGGCGCAGGCCTTCCTCGACGCGATGAGCCGGATCGACGCCATCCCGCCCGAGCGCGCCGAGGAGCCCGCGAGCGAGACTTCGCGCCGCCGTGACGAGGTGAGCGATCTGGCGCGGCGGCTCAAGCGCGGCGAGGTCGAGAGCGAGGCGGTCCTCGATCTGCACGGCCTGACGGTGAAGCAGGCGCGGCCGCGCGTCGCGGCGTTCGTCGACGAGGCGCAGCGCGAAGGCTGGCAGGTGGTCACGGTCGTGGTCGGGCGGGGCCGCCACAGCGACCGCGGCGAGGCGGTCTTGCGACCGGCGGTGGAGCGCTGGCTCGGTGACGATCACCGCGACGCCGTGCTCGAGGTGCTCGCGGCGCCGCCGCACATGGGCGGCAGCGGTGCGTGGGTCGCCGCGATCCGGATCGCGCCGCGAGGTTGAAACGACAAAGCCCGGTGGGTCGCCACCGGGCCGGTCGTCACGTCAGCGGGCGGCCACGAGGGCCGCCCCTACGTGCCTAAAAACCGAAGTCGAAGTAGCGGTAGAGACCGCGGAGGATCTCGAGGCGGCCGACGATCTCCTTGTAGGAGCGCTCGTACTCGGGCGTGTTCGACTGGCGCAGGCGCTCGAGGCGGCGGTTCGCCTCGACGATCATGCGCGCGGCAGGCCAGAACTTGACGGTCTGCACCTCGAAGTCGTCCGCCGGCACGAGGTCGCGCACCGTCAGATCGGTCGTCGGGTCCTCCTCCTCGGGATCGTAGGCGGCGGTGTACGTCTTGCCCGAGAACGGATCGGTGAAGGTCACCGTCTCGAAGCCCGGCGGGATCGTCACGTCGCTGGCGTCACCGTCGAGCCAGAGGCGGTTGCGGTCGATGAACGAGCGATCGTAGGTCGCGCCCATCCAGCCGAAGCCGTAAATCGCGGCGATCGCCGGCAGACGGTACTGGGTGGTCGGGAAGTCGTAGAGCGGCTCCGGATCGAGCGGCACGCAGTTGTCGTACCAGCCGTCGAGCTCGTCCTGGGTGCCGAACCAGAGGCGGCGCTTGACGAGGGTCGGATCGCCGTTGCCAGGCCGGCCCTGATCGTCGAGCTCGGTCGGCGGCACGCCGTCGTGCTCGATGCACCAGCCGTACATCTCGGGGCGGCCGGCGATGATGCCGGCGAAGAGGTTGTGCACGCGCTGCGGCCACACGCTCGCGAAGTTCAAGCGGAAGCGCTTGAGGTCGTAGGTGCGGTCCACGCCGACGGTGAACATCGTCGTCGGGTAGGACATGAACATCATCGCCGCGAGGCGGTCGTAGAACGTGCCGGCGCGATACGGCGTGTAGATGTAGCCCGAGAAGTCGTAGCTCGGGTAGATCGGGCGGGCGCCGACGTCCTCACGCACCTGGAAGAGGTTGGTGTAGGTGTTGAAGCCGTTGTCGACGACAGGCTCGTAGGTGCGGCGGTTGGTGTTGAAGCCGTAGTAGGCATCCGACGGGCGGCCGAAGATGTTGGCGAGGTGCTCGAAGATCTGCTTGGCCGCCAGCGTCGCGCCGAGGCCGCCGTTCTCGTCGAGGTGCCAGGGCTTGCCGAAGCGGTTCTCCCACCAGTCGTTCTTGTTGTAGCGCGCGTAGCTGAGCGCCCAGTGCTCGAACTGCTTGCGGTAGCCGTACATCTCGTAGACCACGCGGCCCCAGTAGGAGGTGCCGGGGTTGAAGAGGTCGTTGTCGCGCTTGTAGGCCCAGAACGGCCAGTAGGACTCGTAGTCGGCGATCGAGTTGTTGATGATCTCGAACGGGTCGGTGCCCTCGTCCCAGGTCTGGCAGGTCGGCGTCGTCCAGTTGTACTCGTCGGAGCAGAAGCGGAACGGCACCTCGACCATGTCGGGCTTGGTGCAGTAGAAGCCCGACGGGTAGGGCTGGCAGAACGAGCCGTTGCCGCCGCAGACGCTGGCGTCATACGGGCTGTCGTGCTGGTTGCAGGGACGCGAGAGGTCGGCGGTCGCGTAGGCGTCGACGACGCGGCGATTCAGGATCTTGTCGACGCCGCCGAAGAGGTCCGGATAGTTGGTGAAATGGACCTTCTCGAGCGCCTTGGCGAGCGGCTGCACGCGGCGCGACTCGACCGGGAACTGGTCGGGGTTGTCGTCGGCGGGATCGGCCAGGTACTGCGACCACTCGGAGAAGGCCGGCGGGTTCTCGAAGACCTCGACCAGCTCGCCGTAGCCGTAGAGGATCGCGGCGCGGTCATAGGCGCCGAGGCCCTCGTAGCGAGCGTTGAACGAGCTCGAGTACTCCATGATCGAGGTCTGCTGGTAGTGGCGGAGCTTGTTGACCGTCTGGCTCTCGGTGTCGGTCTCGAAGAGCACGTACGGCTCCCACTTGCCGCCGACGTCGCGGCCGCGCAGGTCCCAGAAGGTCGGGAAGTAGTTGAGCGCGTCGGTCGACGAGGCGAAGTTGTGGCGGAAGCCGACGTTGTGACCGACCTCGTGCATGGCGACCGTCGACCAGGTGCGGTCGAAGACGTCGAAGAAGGTCTCCTCGCGGAGCTTCTCGACGAGGTCGCGCGCGGCGCGCTGGCTGGCGGTGACGCGCGCGTCCTTGGCCTCGGTGTAGAGCGCGTTGGGATCCCAGTAGGTCGCCGAGGAGATCTGGTTGACGCGGCGGATCTCCTGGCGGAGCTGGTCGAAGAGGGCGCCGGCGCTGCAGGCGGTGATGCAGTAGTTGCCCTGCACCTCGCCCTGGTCGACGAACTCGCAGCTCGCGTTGTCGCCGCACACGTTGGGGTCGTCGTCGCAGCGCGCGCCGGGCTGCTTGAAGGCGTTGAAGTCGAAGACGAGATCGGCGCCGGCCTCCTTCTGCGCGAGCAGCCCCTCGCAGACCGCCTGGTCGTACTTGGCCTTGTACTCGAGGGCGAGGCCGCGGAAGGAGTCGTCGAAGAACTCGCGCTTGCACATGGCGTGCTGCCCGGCCTTCATGTCCTGCTCCATCTTCCACTTGAGCATCTTCTCGCTGCCGAGGTTGGCCGGGTTGACGAAGTCGTCGAGGACCTTGGCGTTGGGGCCGGTGACCTTGCCGAGCTGCTGGATCGGCATGCCGACCATCGCCGCCATGTCCTCGTTGAGCCAGAGGTGGCTGTACTCATCCGAGCCGAGCAGGCGGTTCATGCCGGCCGCCGCGAGGTCGAGGTCGGTGCGCGCAAAGCCGATCGCCTGCATCTGCGCCGCGACGTCGGCGCCGATGACGGTCGACGCCTCGGAGACGTAGGCCGAGGCGTCGGCGCCCGTGCGGTGCGGGCCGCCCTGGGTGCCGCGGATGCGCTTGGCCTTGAGCGAGGTCTCGATGTGGCGCGCCTCGGTGATGTCGCGGAAGCTCTGCACGCCGGCGGCGTACTCGATCATGTCGACCGCGTTGCGCGCGCCCAGGCGCAGGTTGCCGGTGTACTGGTGCGCGTTGGCGTGAACCGTCTCGCCGGTGATCGGGTCCGAGTGCATCGGGCCGTAGCCGTAGAGGCCGTACTGGACCGGCTCGTTCACCGAGTTCAGGAGGTTGTAGCGCAGGTCGCCGACGCGCTTGGGCTTGTCCATGTCCTTGCACCAGCGCGGATCGGTCTCGGCGACGAGCGCGTTGGGATCGGCGGCCAGCGCGGCGTCGGCCTCGGCCTGCGAGTTCTCGCAGAGCACGAACATGCGGCCGTCGTACTCCTTGTTCATGCGGGTCTCGACGACCTCCGTGAACGGCTCGTTCCACTGGTCGGCGAGGTCGATGGCGCCGCGCACGAGGTAGCGCGGGAAGTTCTCCGACAGGTAGTAGACGATCGGCTGCGGCTCCATCTGGCTGTAGTCGAGGCGGCCGTCGGCGCCGACGACGTAGTCCTTCCAGACGCGGAAGCGGCGGATGAAGCGGTCGGCGCCCGAGTAGGTCTCGCCGTAGTACTCGTCCCAGTCCGAGCGCGCCGAGCGGTAGTACCCGAACTTGTTCATCATGTGGTCGTTCCAGTCGAGCGGCTCGTAGCTGTTGTGCTCGGGGACCTTCATGAAGGAGGTGCGGATGTGGATCTCCTCTTCGTCGCACTCGTAGTACGAGCCCGTGTACCAGGGATAGAAGAGGCAGGTCGGGATGTAGCCCCAGCCGTCGTAGTAGATCGTCGGGGCGACCACGAGGCCACGCACGACGAAGTCCATGTACTTGCCGTCGTCCTCGATGCGGAAGCGGTGCTCCTCGGGGCCCTCTTCGCCCTCGTAGATCGTCGCCGTCGGCATGAGCCCCTCGCCAAAGGACATGTCGGCGAAGTTGTTGGCGCTGTTGTGGCCGAAGTCGACGCGGATGTGGTCGCGCTCGTACCAGAACTTCTCGCCGGCATCCTCGATGACGACGTTGCTCTCCTCGCCGGTCATCGGGTTGTACTGGCGGCGCACGTCGTAGTGCCCGGAGACGCGGTACTTCTTGATCGGCGCGGCGCGGTAGACGTAGCGCGTGGCGCGCTTGACCGAGCCGTCAGGCATGGTCTTGTCGTACTCGATCGGGTTGCCGTCCTGATCGAGCAGCGGCGTGTCGACGTCGCTGCGCACGCCCTGCTGGTCGGCGCCTTCGACCGCCTCGTAGGTGCGGTAGAAGACCAGGGCCTCCTTCTCGACCTCCCAAATGCCGCGCTCGAGCACGCCCTGCAGGCCGGGGAAGACGTAGTGCGAGGCGAAGTTGGCGCGCGTGACGGTGCCGAGCGAGTACCACTCGCCCACGAGGTCCGACTTCGCGATGAGGTCGGGCTGCACGCGGTTGATCTCCTCCGGGTCGGCGCAGCCGACGCCGACGCCGAGGAGCGCGGTGGTGGTGAGGAGGAAAATGCGGTTCATGGTGCTCTTGATGGGGTTGTGGGTGCGCATCGTCGTTCCTCCTGCTCAGAACCCGAGGGTGCTGGTGCCGTAGACGTGGTTGAGCATGCGGAGGACGTCGAGGACCTCGCGGACCTCGCCGAGCCTGCCCTGCAGCTTCGACTTCTGGGCGGGGTCGGTCTCGTTGGCCCAGTCCTCGGCGAGATCCTGCGCCCGCAGGACGAGGTTGGCGGCCACGTCGATCTTCGGCTTGCCGAGCTCGCCGTAGTTCGTGGTGTAGGCGACGTAGACCTTGCCGCCGATCGGATCCTCGAAGCGGACCTCGGTCAGCGCGGCGTCGACGCCGTCCTCGAACTGGGTCGCCTCGCCCTCGAGGTAGACCGCCAGGCGATCGATGAACTGCGGGTCGAAGCCGGCCGGCATGAAGGCGAGGCCGTAGAGCGCGGAGTAGAGCTTGAGGGTGAAGTTGTTGAGCGCGGGCTCGACCGGGGTCGAGGTGATCTGCCCGTTGGAGATCGACGGGGGCACGTAGCGGCCCTGGATGTTGCGGCCCGCATAGAAGTCGAGGTCGCCGGTGATGACGCCGCCGAGGAAGTTGTTGAGGTCGTCGGCGAAGACGGTGTTGTAGCCGAGCGAGGTGCCCACGCCGATGTTGATCTGCTCGCCGACGTAGGTGTCGACGAAGTAGGCGGTGGAGTCGGTCAGCGTCACCAGCGCGCCGAGCTTCTCCCAGAAGGAGCCGAACCAGAGCGGGTGCTGGTAGTAGTAGTAGCCCAGGTCACCGCCGAACTGGGTGTAGGGGTAGCGGCCGATGCCGAAGGGCACCTCGAAGTCCGCTCCCTCGGCGCCGGGCTCGAAGCTGACGTTGACGTAGGAGCCGGTCTCCGGGTCGAGCTTGTACGAGCCGGGCGCGGGCGCCGCGATCATGTCCTTGAGCTTGTCGAAGGCATCCAGCGCCGCCTGCTCCATGGTGCGGCCGCCGAGCGGCGTCGTCTTCCAGGCGTCGTACCAGGAGTAGCGGAAGAAGAAGTTGTCGTAGAGGGCGTAGTACATGCCGACGTCGCCGAGCACGCGCAGGTAGCGGTCCATGATGCGCGCGTAGTAGCCGAGCGGGTTGCCGTAGCTGCCGTAGTAGAGGCGCTCGCGCTTGAAGGCGTCGAAGATGTAGTAGTGGTTGAGCTGGTCGGTGGCGCCCTGCGCCATCTCGCCCATGTCGATGCCCTGGTCGAAGTAGTAGCAGCCCATGTTGCCGCGGTACTCGTCCGAGCAGTAGGCGTAGGGCACCTGGACGTAGGTCAGGTCGAGGTACTGGCGCGAGCTGTTGACGACGGCGTCATACTGGAACTTGGGCAGGTGGTAGGGCACGGGCGTGCGCTGGAGGTTCTGCTCCACGCCGATGTAGTGCGAGAGGTAGTAGAAGGCGTGGTAGACGCCGGTGCCGCGGTTGTTCCAGTAGCTGCGCGCGTCGCGATAGAACGAGTACTGAGCCGGGGTCGAGCCGTAGATGCGCGCCGAGGTGTCGATGCGCTGATCGATCTTCGAGGTGTCGGTGTAGACGTCGACGAGCTGGGTGTAGCCGAACTTGATCGCGGCGTAGTCGTACTTGCCGAGGCTCTGGATGTCGGAGTTGACGCGGCCGCCGTAGTCCATGACGGTCGAGTACTGGTACTGCGTGCGCTTGTTGGCCTTCTCGGAGTCGGTCATCCAGGGGCGCGGCGCGAGCTGCGGGTTGGGCGCGTAGCAGCGGTTCTGGAAGCAGTAGGCGCCTTCGCCGCACATGTTGTCGCGCGTGCAGTTGGGGATGTCGGCGACGGGCAGCGAGCACGAGCCGGTGGGCACGAGCTGCGTCGAGCCGTTGCCGGCCGGGGCGGCGCACTGGGTGCCGTTGCAGAGCGTGCCGGCCGGGCAGTCGGCGTCGGCGGCGCAGCTCTTGATGGCGCAGGACTCGCCCGCGGCGTCGTCACACCAGTTGTCGTCCTGGCAGAGGATGAGCTCCTTCTCGCGGATCGAGTAGTACTCGTCGAAGAAGTTGAAGACGTCGGTCGAGCCCGAGAAGTTGTGGCGCAGGCCGATGGTGTGGCCGACCTCGTGCTCGAGCACGCCCTGGAGGATGCGCGATGAGACGAGCTTGCGGATCTCCTCGCGCGACAGCCCCGAGCCCTTGAGCTCCTTGGCGAGGCCGTAGACGGCGTCGTCGGCGAACTCGCCGAGGTAGAGGCAGTGCTGGCCGAGGAGCTGCATGCGCTCGTGCTCCTTCTTGAGGGCGTACTTCGAGCTCCAGGTGGCGGGCGAGAGCGCCTTGCGCAGGTCGGCGTTCGACAGCTCGCCGGTCGGGTCGATGTGCTCGGCGGCGAGCTTGACCTCGTCGTTGATGAGCAGGTCCTCGATCCAGGTGCCCGAGATGCGATTGAGGCGGTCGTGGTAGAACTTGGGGTCGACCTTGGGCAGCGAGTCGGCCAGCGCCTGGTGGAAGCGCTGCGGATCGCGCTGGAGCTCGACCAGCTCGGGGATCTCGTAGTCGTGGAGGATGCGGGCGGGCGGGCGCAGCTTCAGGCGCATGGCGCGCTCGAAGGCGGCGTCGTGCATCGCCTGGGCGGTCGCCGGCACCTGCTCGGTGGCGGTGTGCATCGGGTCGGTGTGGTGGAACTCGGCGTCGTGGGCGTGGTCGTGCGCGCCGGACTTCAGCGAGCCGAAGATCGCCTCGATGGCGGCGTCGCCCTCGGCCTGGTTGTCGAGGTAGTCGCGGATGAACTCGCCGGTGACGACCTGGTCGAGCGTGAGGTCGCCGTTGACGAGGTCGACGATGTCCTGAGCGTACTGGCCGTAGGTCTGCATCGCGCCGCCGTAGATGTTGGCGTTGGCGACGATGACCTCGCCGGTCTCGGGGTCGGCCTGCGAGGGGCCGTAGCCGAGCGGACCCGAGCGCTGCGGCTCGGTGACCCAGTAGAAGTACGAGTAGCGGGCGTCACCCATCTTCTTGGGCTTGTCCGGGTGCGGCACGCGCGTGGCGTCGCCGCAGACGTTGTAGGTGCCGCGGGTGTAGCGGGCGTCGCCGAAGAAGTTGGCGCGGTCGGCCTCGGGCACGGTCTGCGCGGCGGCGATGGCGTCGAACTGGTTCTCGCAGAGCACGAACATCTCGGGCAGCTCGGCCTTGAGCTGGCGCACGCGGTCGCGGTCGGCGTCGGTGATCGTCGGGCCCCAGCCCATGCAGTAGCCGATCGTCGTGTCCGACTGGTAGCAGGTGAAGTCGCCGCGACCGCCGGTGCGCGACAGCGTCGCGCGCTGGGTGGTGCCGGCGGTGAAGAGGTAGCCGGAGAACTGCTGGTACTGCACCGCGGTGGCGACGCGCGCACCCTCGACGCCGAGGTCGATCGGGCCCTCGCCGAAGGCGGCGTGGATGACGCGCACGCCCTGGGTGGTCTGGGTGAAGCTGGCGCCGGCGACGACGAGCTCGGTGCCGTTGAAGACGACGAGGTAGTGCGAGCCGGTGCGGATGTCGAGGCGGGTGGAGGCGAGCGCGCCGCCGCCGGACGAGGCCGAGGCCTCGACGGCGGTGCCGACGGGGACGGCCGCCATGAACGGGGCGGTCGCCGGGTCCTGCGGGTCGAGGTCGCGGTTCTGGTCGTAGGCGCCGCCGCTGAGGGTGACGCCGTTGACGGTGAGCGAGACCTCGCCGGCCTGGGGCGCGAGGTTGAGGAAGCGCACGTAGGTGTGCTCGGCCGGCAGCGCGGAGCGCAGCGCGTTGGAGAAGTTGTCGTGCGTGACCGCGTAGGCGCCGTTGCCGGCGACGAAGCTCGACGAGTGGGCGACGGGCGCGGTCGAGCGGCGGAGCACCGGCTGACCGCCGCTCATGCACATGCCGCCGCTGCAGGTCTGGCCGAGCTCGCACGGGCTCGAGGCGCTGCAGGTGCGCGCGCTCGCGCAGGTGCCGGCGTCGCAGACGCCGTTGTTGCCGCAGTCGGTGTCGGCGTGGCAGAGCGCGCCGAGATCCTGGACCTTGATCGCCGCCTCGGCGAGGAGGTTGTCGTTGGCGCACTGGGCGTGGGTGTCGCAGCCCTTGGGATTGGCGATGCCCTTCTCCTCGTACATGAGGGCCCAGGCGACGGCGTCCTTGAAGACGTCGCTCCAGCCGTCGGCGGTGCGGTAGGCGGCCTCGAGGTAGTCGGGGTGCCAGTCGGCGCTGAGGTGGTAGATGATCGGGCGCAGGCCGCGCTCGGCGTAGGGCTTGGCGACCGGCGTGGCGCAGTAGCCCTCGCCGAACCAGGTCTCTTCCTTCTGGCAGCGCTGACCGGCGTCGCGGTCACAGTCCTTGTCGACCATGCAGGTGATCGTCAGCTCGGCGCCGCTCGCGTCGGTGGGCTTGGCGAAGTCGTAGGTCTTGTCCCAGAGGTTCCAGCGGTTGGCGTACGAGATCGAGGCGCGGTAGGAGGGGCCCCAGTCGAAGTCGTAGGCGGCGCGCTCGGTCGCGAAGTAGCCGAAGCGGTCCTGGTGCTCGTCGTTGTGGTAGCGGAGCGGCTCGTAGTCGCGGCGCGGGTCGAAGCGGCGGAAGGCGTGGCGGACCTTGACCTCGGTCTGGGCGCAGTCGTAGGCGCTGAGGTCATAGATGTTGCAGCGGTCCTGGCCGAGCGACCAGGTGACCGTACGGATGACGTAGTCGAAGTAGCCGCCGTTGGGGTCGGCCTCGAACTCGTCGGGGTCCCACGGACGCTCCTCACCGACGAAGTAGCTGTCGGCCCCGCCCTTGAGCGAGAAGAAGAAGTCCTGGATCCCCTGGCGGTGCCACTGCACGCGGATGTAGTCGCGCTCGTACCAGGGGCGGTCGGAGGTGTTCTCGACGACCTCGTTGGACTGCGCACCGTTGAAGGTGTTGTAGTTGCGCTTGACGTCGAAGTGCGCCTCGATGGGCCAGCGCGCCACCGGCGGACCGACGTACATCTCGACGAACTGGTCGCGGTTGTCCGCGTCCCAGTACTTGCGGATCGAGTGGGTCTTCCAGTCCTTCTCGGTGCCGTCGATCGACTCGACCACCGGGTAGGCGATGAGCCAGTTCTCCTGGATGTCGAAGATCACCTTCTTGGTGCCGCCGAGGAAGGGCTGCTCACCAGCGAAGCTGACCGCCGAGCTGTAGGGCACGTCGACGGTCGTCTGCATGTACATCCACACGCCCTCGAACATGGTCTTGTCGAGCTTGTACGGGGCGGTGCGGTCGACCAGGCCGACGTCTTCGACGCAGCCGCCGGCGCTGCCGAGGCCGAGCAAGCCCGCGGATGCGGTGGCCAGGGACAGCGCGAGAGCGCGCGGGAAGCGCCAGAGGCGATTGGGCGGGGAGCTGGCAGACATGCGGGGGACCTCCACAGGGTCGGCGGACGTGGGCCGAGAAGATGCGATGGGCCGGCTCACAGGGTGCCGGTGACCGAGACGTTGATGCTGGTGATGTTGTCCGAGGCGCGCGTGAAGTCGAAGATGACGGGGAAGTCGTCGCCGTCCGCGCCGAAGGGAGCCGAGGTGTCCGTCACGAGGGAGGCCCCGACCGCGAAGTGGCGGTTGATGCTGTAGTCGAGGCCGAGCGAGCTTACGAGGCGGTCACGCTGCGAGCGGCCACCGTTGGCGTTGTCGGAGGAGAGCTCGTCCTCGGGGAAGGAGCGCACGCCGAAGGAGTTCGAGATGGTGAGGCCGAGCGAGAGCGAGAGGTCCTCGATGATCGACCAGGAGACGCCGAGCGCGTTCTGCACATAGAAGGAGGTGGCGCCGGCACCCTTGATGTAGACCTCGGGGCCGCGGCGCTCGGACTCGAAGCCGAAGTTGGGGTTGCCGTCGCGGCCCTCGATGCACTCCTCGGAGTCCTCGAAGTCCTCGCAGTCGAGGGTCGGCGTGGCGGTGAGGTTGAAGTACTTGCCGAAGCCGAGCGAGTACGAAAACGACACCGGGCCGACCGGGATGCTGGCGGTGAGCGAGGTGGCGAGCGTGAAGAGGCGGTTCTGGAACTGGCTCGCCAGCGAGGTCGGCAGGCCGACGCGGAGGTTGCCGGAGAGGTTGAACTTGCTGCCGGGGTCGTGGAAGATCTTCGCGTGCGAGATGCCGAGCGAGATGTCGCTCAGGAGGGCGTCGTTGTCGGCCAGGGTCGTGTCGAAGTCGAGCACCTGGTACCAGGTGAGCGAGAAGCTGGCGGTGAGCTTGAGGTCCTTGGCGAGCTGGTAGAAGCCGCTCGGCGCGAAGGTCGTGGTGACGACGCTGTTGTCCTGGGGCTCGGCGACGAAGGTGCCGATGCCGACCGAGGTCTCGATCGAGAAGGAGCCGCCGAAGTCCGCGGGCTCGGTGGTCGAGGTCGGCGCCTCGGTCGTGATCACCGTCGTCGGAGCGGTCGGGGGCGGGGCGACGGGATTGGGCGCCGGGGTCGGCGTGTTGTCGGCGACGGTCTCGGCGTCGGGCGCGGGCTCGGTGGCGAGGGCCGGGGTCGCGAGGACGAGCGCGCCGAGGAGGAGCGCGTGGGAGCGTGCGGCAAACTTCGAATGAATCACGTCGGTCCTCTTGCCTTCGGCCTGCACATGGAGGCCGCTGAGCGGCAGCCCTGGTCGGCCCGTGATGCGCGAACGGGGCGTATAGACAGCGCCAGATCGGAAAGTCAAGCGAAAGGAAGGGGCCTGACTTGGCGGTCCACGGCGGCTGGCGGGGCGGACTATGCGCAAATCGCCGGGCCTTGGACAAGCGCGCGGATGAGTTGAAGGTAATTGATATTACGGCGAATTTTACGAGTTCTCGGAACCGAACTGCGGTCTGTGGCGCAGAACGAGCGCGCGCACACCCGCGGGCGGCGGGGCGCGGAGGTGGTCCGGCCACACGAACGCTGGACCTCGACGTTCAGGGTGCGTAAAGAGCACGCGCGCGGTCGGTGGCGAGGTCACGGGTCGCAAGCCCCAGACGGCAGGAGAAGGCCATCACCACCACGGTTTCCGGGCACCTCATCGGGCTCAAGGCAGCGCAGAAGCACGCCCTCGAGCGGGTCTATCGACGCACGGTGCCGCCCTCGGAGGTGATCACCAACGAGCTGGCGACCTTCATGGCGGAGCTCTCGGCGGAGCTGCACCGACAGATCGGCGTGGTCATCGATCGGCGGGGGCGGATCCAGCACGTGATCGTCGGCGACCACGAGCGGCTCTTCCTGCCGGACCTGGGGCGGCAGCGCGCGGGGCGGGCGCGGCTGCGCGGCGTGCGGCTCGTGCACACGCACGTGCTCGGGGAGCGGCTGACCAAGGACGACATCACCGACCTCACCAAGCTGCAGCTCGACCTGATCGCGGCGATCCAGGCCGGGCCCGGCGGGGTGGCCGGCGCGATCGAGGTGGCGCACCTCGTGCCTCCGGGACCGGACGGCGTGGCGTGGGAGGTGCGCGAGCCGGTGCCACTCGGTCGGCTGGAGCTCGACTTCGCGCGCTTCATCGACGACCTGGAGGCGCGCTTCGCGGCGGCGACCAAGGGGGTGGGCGCCGGCGAGGGGCTTACGCGGGCGATCGCGGTGCACGTCACGACCGGCAGCGTGAAGCGACCCGAGGTCGAGCGCAGCCTGGAAGAACTGCAGGAGCTCGCGCGCACGGCCGGCGTGGTGCTGGTCGAGACCGTCGTGCAGCGGCGGCACGAGCCGGACCCGCGCTACGTCGTCGGCAAGGGCAAGCTGCAGGAGCTGTCGCTGGCGGCGCTGCACCACGACGCCGAGCTGGTGATCTTCGACCAGAACCTGTCGGCGTCGCAGGCGCGCGCCATCGCGGACCAGGTCGAGCTCAAGGTGATCGACCGCACGCAGCTCATCCTCGACATCTTCGCGCAGCGGGCGAAGAGCCTCGACGGCAAGCTCCAGGTCGAGCTGGCGCAGCTCAAGTACGCGCTGCCGCGGCTGAGCGGCAAGGGCACGTCGATGTCGCGGCTGATGGGCGGCGTCGGCGGGCGCGGTCCGGGCGAGAGCAAGCTGGAGATCGACCGGCGGCGCGCGAAGGAGCGCATCACCCTGCTCTCGCGCAAGATCGAGGAGCTGGGCAAGCAGCGCGTGCAGCGGCGCGCGAAGCGGGCCTCGGGCAGCGTGCCGGTGGCGGCGATCGTCGGCTACACCAACGCGGGCAAGTCGACGCTCCTGAACACGCTGACGGGCGCGGACGTGCTGGCCGAGGACAAGCTCTTCGCGACGCTGGACCCGACGGCGCGGCGCCTGCGCTTCCCGAACGAGGTGGAGTACATCCTCACCGACACGGTGGGCTTCATCCGGGACCTGCCCGAGGACCTGGTCGCGGCGTTCAAGGCGACGCTGGAGGAGCTCGGCGAGGCCGACGTGCTGGTGCACGTGGTCGACGTGAGCCAGCCGGGTTGGGAAGAGCGCATGAAGGCGGTCGAGGCGATCCTCGGGGATCTCAAGCTGCGCGAGACGCCGGTGATCCTGGCGTTCAACAAGGTCGATCGCTTCGAGGACGCGGCCGAGGCGCGGGCGCTGTGCCGGCAGTGGAACGCGGTGCCGATCAGCGCGCTCGACAAGGGCACGCTCAAGCCGCTGACCGACAAGCTGATGCGGTTCTTCAAGAGGTAGCGGTGCGACACGGGCGGCCACGAGGGCCGCCCCTACGGGCGGGTGCGAGCCGGGCGGGTGCGACGCGGGCGGGGACGAAGGCCGCGCCGCTATTTCGGATCGGCGATCGACTGCTGATAGCGCTCTTCGATGAGCTTGGCGTAGCGCTCGCCGAGCTCGCGCATCTCGACGACGATGACGAAGTGGCGGGCCTTGCGCTTTTCGGCGTCGAGGGAGGGCAGGTCGGAGGCGACGAGGAGATCGATGCCCTCGATGGCGTTTTTCGCGAGGAAGCCGAGCGTCATCGGGGCGGACTTGCCTTCGGCGGGGGTGGCGG
>WYBB01000258.1 GCA_011526585.1 Deltaproteobacteria bacterium | reverse complement strand
GCGAGCTGCCGTTGCCATGACGTATCGCTCGCGACCCTGCGCCCTCCGCCGACCTCTTCGGGCTCGACAGAGCCCTCGGGCCGTCTCCGGAGCTCCGGGTCGCGAGCTGCCGCTGCCTCTCAGACGGTGAACGACTTGCCGCAGCCGCACCCCTTCTGCGCGTTGGGGTTCTCGAACTGGAAGCCGGCGTAGCTGAAGGTCTCGACGAAGTCGATGCGCGTGCCCTCGAGGTAGGCGAGGCTCATCGGGTCGACGTAGACCTTGACCCCGTCGCGCTCGACGATCACGTCGCCTTCGCGCTCTTCGTGCTCGAAGTCCATGTCGTAGGTCAGGCCCGAGCAGCCGCCGCCGACGACCATCACGCGCACGCTGGCGTTGTCGACCTGATGTTGCACCGCCATCTCGCGAATCTTGCGGGCGGCCGAATCGGTGAGCTCGATCATGGGTACGTCTTCCTTGGCTCCGCCTCGGGGAGCCCTGCACACTGCCCCTCTATAGGCTCTGGGGCCCGTGGGTCAAGGCTCCGGACGATTACCGGACCACGAAGGTCCGATTCGCGTGCTCAGAAGTCCTCGGCCTCGCCCTGCAGCAACTGCAGGTTCGCGCGGAACTCCTCGAGCGGCAGCGCGGCGTACTCGACCTCGCCGTCCTCGGTCTGATCGACGACGTAGAGCTGCTGGTCGGCCTCGCCGATCGGCATCACCAGGCGCGCGCCCGGGCGCAGCTGCCCGATCAGCGGCTCGGGCACCTCGAGCGCGGCGGCGTTGACGATGATCGCGTCGAACGGCGCCTGGTCCGACCAGCCGTAGTAGCCATCGCCCACGTGGAAGTGCACGTTGGGGATCCCCATGATGTCGATGAGCATCTTGCGCGCGCGCGCCGCCAGCTCGGGCTGCACCTCGACCGTGTAGACCGAGCGCACGAGCTTGGACAGGAGCGCCGCCTGGAACCCGGAGCCCGTGCCGATCTCCAGCACGCGCCCGTCCTCGGGCAGGCGCACCTCCTGGAGCATGCGCGCCATCACGTAGGGCGACGAGATCGACTGGCCGAGGCCAATCGGCAGCTCGCCGTCGGCGTAGGCCTTGTTCTCGAGATAGTCAGGCGCGAATTGCTTGCGCGGCACCTGGCGAAACGCGTTGAGCACGCGCTGGTCGGTGACACCGCGGCCGACCAGCTGCTGGCTGATCATGGTCTCGAGCTCGAAGTCAATCATCGGTGGTTCCTGGAGAGCGGTGCAGGGCCGAATCGCAGAACCACCGGCGCTTTTCAAGCGGTTTTTCGGCACAGCCCGCCGGCTCGGGCGGCTGATGTCGAACGGGCGCCCCCCGCTGCTGCTAGGCAACCGTCACGCGGGCGTAGCGCCGCTTGCCGACCTTGACGAGCCACGGCCCGCCACGCGCGACGACGTGCTCGAGGCTCGTCACCGCTTCACCCTCGACATGCACCGCGCCCTGCGTGACGAGGCGCCGCGCCTCGCCGCCGCTCTCCGCCAGCTTCGCCTCGCGCAGGAGCTGCACGATCCCCAGGCCACCCGCTCCGGGGGCCTTCACGATCAGCTCGGGCACCTCGGCGGGCACCTCGCGCTGCGAGAAGATCCGCATCCACTCGTCGGCGGCCGCGAGGCCGGCCGCCTCGCCGTGGTAGCGCCCGGCGAGCTCGGCGGCGAGGTGCTTCTTGACCTCCATCGGGTGCGCGCGCCCCTCGGCGACCTCGTGCGCGAGCGCCTTGATCTCGCTGGTCTTGCGCGTGCTCAGGAGCTCGAAGTAGCGCCACATCAGCTCGTCCGAGATCGACATGAGCTTGCCGACCATCTCCAGCGGCGGTTCCTGGATCCCGACGTAATTACCGAGTGATTTCGACATCTTCTTGCCGACGAGCGCGCCGTCCTCGAGGCGCGCGTCGGTGCCTTCGAGCAGCGGCGTCGTCAGGACGCACTGCGGCTCGTGCCCGTACTCCTTCATGAGCTGCCGGCCCACCATCAGGTTGAAGAGCTGGTCGGTGCCGCCGAGCTCGACGTCGGCCTTGAGCGCCACCGAGTCGTAGCCCTGCATCAGCGGATAGAGGAGCTCGTGCACCGAGATCGAGACGCCGCCCTGGAAGCGCGTGCGGAAGTCCTCGCGCTCCATGATGCGCGCGACGGTGTAGCGGGCGGCGAGCTCGACGACGCCGGTCGTGCCGAGCGCGTCGAGCCACACCGAGTTGAACATGACGTCGGTCCGGGCGGGGTCGAGGATCTTGAAGACCTGCGCCTTGTAGGTCTCGGCGTTGTCCTTGACCTCTTCGCGGGTGAGCGGCTTGCGCGTGGCGCTGCGCCCGGTCGGGTCGCCGATCATCGCGGTGAAGTCGCCGATGAGGAAGACGACGCGATGGCCGAGGTCCTGGAACTGGCGCATCTTGGTGATGAGCACGGTGTGGCCGAGGTGGAGATCCGGCGCGGTCGGGTCGAAGCCCGCCTTGATCGTCAGGGGCTTTCCGGTCTTCTTGCTGCGCGCCAGCTTCTTCTGCAGGTCGTCGAGCGCCGGGCAGTCGACGGTGCCGCGCAAGATGAGCTCGAGCTGCTCTTCGACCGGTGGGAACGTGGACTCGGCCATCGCTTGCGACATCGGACTCTCCGCGCCTTGGGCGAGGGGTTGTCGCGCGGGCGAGTGCGCGGAGTCAAGCGCCGCCGATGCCCGCGATGCCTTCGTCGGGCACGAGGCCGCGTTCGGTGATGACGACGTCGACCCGCTGATCGTGAGGCTCGGCCGGCACGCGCGAGACGACCTGCGCGGCGTAGCAGAGCCCGACGACGAGGCCCGGGTGCGACATCGCGCGCACCCGCGCGAGCAGGCGATCGTAGTGGCCGCCGCCGCGCCCGAGACGCCCGCCGCGCGCGTCGAAGGCGAGCCCCGGCACGACCAGCATGCGCACCTGCGCGAGCGAGGCGAGCGGGCTCTCCGGCGGCGGCTCCGGGATCCCCATGAAGCCCGGCGTCAACGCGCCCGGCTCGCACAGGCGCAGCTCGAGCTCGTGGCCGACGACGCGCGGCCAGGCGATCGAGGTGCCCGAGCGAAGCGAGGCCAGCGCGCGCGGGTCGGCCTCGTCGGCGTGACCGGCGTAGAGCACGACCACTCCCCCCGGCGCGAGCGAGTCGCAGAGATAGGCCAGGTGCCTGGCCATGGCCGCGTGCGCGGCGCGCCGCTCGTCGGGCAGGAGGCCGGCGCGCGCCCGGCGCATGCGCTTTCGCAGCGCCGACTTGGCCGAGATCATGCGCGCGGCTGGGCGTGGCCTCCGCCGTGCCCGCCGTGCGTGCTCTGGTCGAAGTGATCGATGCGACCGAGCAGGCTCCGGCTCGACGAGCGAAGCTTGGCGGCGAGCTCGGCCTGCTGCTTCCTGAGCTTGAAGATCTCGTCGGCGAGCTGCAGCGACGCGATGATGAGCGCGTTCGGATCGGCGCCGTCGGGCCGGCGCCCACAGATCGCGAAGACCTTGTCGTCGACGTAGCGGCCGAGCGCCTGCAGGTGCTCGGCCGGCTCGTCGGAACGAATGCGCAGCTCGCGTCCCATCACTTGGATCACGCGTGTCTCGCTCATCGCAGTGGGTCTCCGGAGGTCGCGATCTCGATGGCCCGGCGTGGGCCGTGGGTTGGCCGAAGCTGCGACGCTTCCGCGCGCCCGTCAAAATTCCCGAGCGTCGCCCGCGTCCGGCGCCTCAATACACGTTCTCGAAGCGCACCTTCATGCCGGGCGCGAGGCCGTGGCGCGCAGCCCAACCGCCGTTGACCTCGACGACGTAGGAGCTCGGGCGCTCGACGCGGCGCGGGGAGGTCGTCAGCGGCTCGGCGCGCTCGACGATGCCGACGATCTCCATCGTGGCGTCGACGAAGACCATGTCGAGCGGGATGAAGGTGTTCTTCATCCAGAACGAGAGCACGCGCTCGGGCGGGCCCATCAAGAAGAGCATGCCGTGGTCGTCGGCGAGCTTCTCGACGAACATGAGGCCCTGCTCCTTCTGGGCCGGCGTGCGCGCGACGCTGACGGTCACCGGGATCTCGCCCGCGGGCGTGAGGAAGACGACGGTGGGGCGCTTGGGCATGGGCCTCGGGGCGGTGGCGTCGGGCTGCGCGCCGGGGTCTTCACCCGGGCACGCCGCGAGCGCGATGAGCGTGAACCCGAGCGCGAGCCACGACGATGCGGTGCGGTCGATCGCGCGGCTCATGGTGTCGGGGTCCCTCCGGGGGCGGCGCCGCCGTCGTCGCGCGGCAGGATGCTCATGAGATAGTCGCGGTTGAAGGGCTCGAAGTGCGCCGGGCCGAAGCCGTCGATCTCGGCGCGCTCCTCGAAGGGGCGGTATTGTCCTGCGTCCATGATCCAGTTCGGCGTGTCGCCTTCGTTGTGATAGCGGCCTTCGATGGCGGTGAGGCCGAGGCTGTGCGCCACCTCGTGGGTGATGGTGGAGCCGATGAGGTTGCCGAGCACGCGCACCGCTTCGGCGACCGCCGCCGCGCGCGACCCACCGCGGCCGGTCTCGCCCAGACGCGCGGGGTCGCCGCCGAGCTCGGGCACGACGGGGCCGAAGATCGCGTCGAAGCGCGGCGAGGCGAGCTCGTTGAGCGGGTTGAGCGTCGGGGAGAGGTTCATCAGCTCGGCGACGAAGATCCCGCCGTAGGCGGCGAAGTTCTGCTCGCGTGTCTCGGCGTTGAAGCCGCCGATGACGTCGTCGAAGCGCAGGTTGCCGACGTCCTTGCCGGAGGTGTTGTCGAGACCGAAGAGCCTGGTGCCGTTGGGGTCGTAGCCGCCGACCTCGACGACGGTGTACTCGGCGAAGTCGCTCGGCTCCTGGTAGGTGAACGAGAGGTTGAAGTCGCGGTAGTCGCGCTCGAGCACGTGCAGGATGCGGCTCTCGATGGCGCCGCGCTCGGCGAGGAGGCCGAAGCGCACGAGCGCGTCGGAGAAGCCGGGCAGGAAGCGGATGTGCACGACCTGGCGCGGCGAGAGCACGCGGAACTCGAGCGGCAGCGAGGGCCCCTCGACGGCGTCGGGGCCCGCCAGCACGAGCGGCGTCAGCGTGCCGGTGAAGAGCCCGGCGTTGGCGCCGAGACCGGCCAGGCGTCCGTCGGGCAGCACGCTGACGCGCAGGACGGCGGTGGCGCGGCGGCCGGCGTCGCCGATCTCGGGGTAGATGACGATCGCCGAGACGCCGTCGTAGGCTTCGGGCACACCGCGGCGCGGCGAGAAGACGCCTTCGAGCAGGAGCACGGTCGCGGTCTGCGCGAGGCCGTCGGCGGCGAGCAGGCCGCGCCCGAGCACGGTGATGATCTGCCCGCGCGAAGCGGCCAGCGGAGAGACCGCGGTGAGGACCGGCGGGCGCAGCATGAGCGGACCGACGGCGATCGGCTCGGAGCTCGCCTCGCGGCCATCGGCATGCACGTTGACGAGACGCAGCGTGCCTTCGAAGCGGCCGGGGCGGATGCCGAAGACGTCCGGGGTCAGGGTGAAGCGGAGGGCGGCACGACTCAGCGCGCGCTCGGAGGTGGCGTAGTCGGCCGCGGTGGCGGTGACGCCGGGCACGACCAGGCCCTCGATCGGGCGCGCGGACTCGGCGACGAAGGTGCCGTCGAAGCGCGCGAGCGTGGTCCCTTCGCCGGGCAGGAGCAGACCGTCGCCGGCGACGACGATCGCGTCGCCGAGGTAGAGCTCGGTCGCCGAGAGCGAGATGGTCAGCGGTGAGAGCGCGCGCGTGAGGGCGAGCTCGAACGGCCGGCTCGCGCTGGCGACGCTGGCCGCCGCGTGCGCATCGTCGACGAGCGGCACGCGCGTCACGATGAGCTCACCCGAGAAGAGGCCGGCGTCGGCCTGGAGCGCGTCGGTGAGGGTGGTCCCGAGCGGCACCTCGAGGATCTCGTCCGAGACGCGCTCGGCCGGCGTCGTCAGCGCCACCGGCACCCCGTCGACCGCGCCGACGAGGCTCACCTCGTAGCGCGCGACGTCGCCGGGTACGAGCCCGCTGGCGAAGACGCGCACGTGGGTGCCGGGCAGCGCGACGGCAGGCTCGACCTTGCCGACGGAGAGGCCGGGCCAGATCGCCTCGGTCGTGGTGGTCGCGGCGTCGTCGCACGCGGTGAGCCCCGCGAGCACGAGCAGCGCGAGGTCGAGCCTACTCGACGTAGACCTGGTCCTCGGACACGGCAAGGGCCATTCCCTCGGGCACGTGGCGCGCGGAGAAGCTGGCGCTCGACACGCGGCGCACCAGCACGCTGTCGGTGCGATCGGCGCCGAGGTCGGGCAGCGCCAGGAGAGCGCCCGCCGGGATGGTGAAGTGGCCGTCGTCCTCGGCGACGCAGGAGATCGTCCAGGTCGCGCCGAAGGTGCGGCGCTCGAAGACGACGAGCGTCAGGTCGGCGCTGGCCGGCGGCGCGACCGCCTCGCCGCCGGCGCTCGGACCGGCCGGCGACTCCCAGACGACGTCGAGGTGCTGCGTGAGCTCACGCTCGTCGAGGCGCACGCGGTGGTCGAGGACCTCGTGGCGCCCGACCGAGAGCACCCTGACGAGCGGCGGCGGCGCGAGCGTGACGCTGAACGGGCCGACGTCGGCGCTGCCGTCGGCGATGAGCTCGATCGGTGAGTGCTGCGCGATGTGTTGCGCCGGCAGGAGGCCCGCGTAGGCGACGCCGGAGATGTCGAGCGAGCCTTCGGGCAGCCAGCTCGAGTCGAGCACGGAGACGCCGAGCTCGCCCTCGACGGCGACCTCGCCTGCGTCGCGTAGGACGATGGGCCCGGGGTCTCCGCGCGGACGATCGACCCGGCACTCACCGACGCCGAGTGAGGTGTCCAGGACGAGCACGGCGCTCGGCAGCGAGAGCAGCTCGAGCGCGGCGGCGCGCTGACCGACGGCGTGCTCGATCACGTAGAGCTGGGCGAGACCCGAGCCGGTGGTCGCGCCGCCCGGCGAGCGCGCGGATCCGGCGACGAGCCCGTCGTTGCGCCAGGTGAGGGCGGCGACGGCGACCGCCTCCGAGGCGGGCTCGAGGCCGAGCTCCGAGTCGGGCGCGTCGGGGTCGGAGCCGGTGCACGCAACGAGCATGGCGGGCAGCGTGAGCGAACTCAGGAGTGGGAGGAAGGGGCGCATCGGCGCCAAGAGTATTCGACCGGCTGGCGCGCGGCGTCAAGGAAGACCTGCGATCACCGGCGAGCGGAGGCGGCCGCCGAGGTCGACGCGCAGCCTACAGGTCGATGATCACGCCGCCGCCGAGATCCCAGTTGAGGATCGTCTGAAACCCGTTGCGCCCGCTCTCGTCGGTGCGCAGGCGCCACTCGTAGAGCACGCGGCCGCGCACGAAGAAGCTGCCGAAGGCGACGCGCAAGGACACGCCGCCCAGGGTGCGCTCGGCGGCGAAGAGGTCGTCGACCCCCTCGAAGCCGAGGCGCGCGAAGAAGAGCGTCAGGCGCACCGGGCCGAGGTTGGGAAAGCGCAGGCGCGTCAGCAGGTCGTTGTGACGCTCGCGCCCGTTCGAGGTGAAGATGAAGGTCCAGTCGAGCACGCGCGCGATGCGCAGGTCGCTCTCGATGTGCACGCCGTGGTGGGCGGCGCCGAGCCCTTCGTCGCCGTGCAGGGCGTCGAGCTGGGCGAGCTTCGGGTCGCCGCCGAGCCAGGCGTAGCGCTCGATCTCGTAGAAGGGCGAGATGTAGCCGGGCACGTGATCCTCGCCGATGAAGCGATATTCGACGCGCAGGCGCAGGCTCGACCGCGTCGTGAAGCGCGCGTTGAAGATGCTGCCGACGTGCAGGCCGAAGGAGTCGAGCTCGAGCGAGGCGACGTCGACGTAGGGCACGATGTCGAGGTGCGGCGTCGACATCACCGGGACCTCGACGTCGAGCCCGAAGATCGGCAGCACGCGATCGGCGAGCACGATCGGGTCGTTCTCGGGCGTGGCGAAGAGCCCGTCCTCGCCGATGTCGACCGCGACCGGCGCGAAGAAGTCCGCGCCGGCGGTGACGGCGATCTTGAGCCCGCGCAGCGGCAGCGCAGCCTTGTCGAGCGCGTCGAACGGGCGCACGAAGCCGCGCCCCACGAGGAGCTCGGGGCCGAAGACGTCGTCGAGGATCGCCTCGCCCCCGAAGAACCCGAGGTCGCCGTAGAAGTAGATCCCGCCCTGATAGTGATCGATGTCGATGGTGTTGAAGTAGCGATTGACCAGCGAGCCGTGGCCGAGGGTGACGCCGGTGAGCTCGCCGTAGCGGAGGATCAGCGGGTCGCCCAGCGCGCCGTATTGCACGAAGGCGAGCACGCGCGCCCAGTCGGAGGGTTCGTCCCAGTCCTCCTCGCGGATGATCGCGGCGGTCTCGGGCGGCTCGTCGATGAGCCTCAACCGGAGCGGCAGGCGCGGAGCGATGCGCCACCGGCCGGGCGTGAAGACCGCGCCGATCGAGAGCTCGAGGAAGAGGTCGTCATCGATCGAGGCGAGCCCGACCTGCGCCGACGCCCGCCCGCCCGGCGAGGTGCGCGGCTGCACGAGGTCGCGCTCGACCAGCGGCAGCATCGGGCGCAGCGCCATCCCGTTCTTCGGCAAGCGCGGCCTCGGGATCGGCTCGCCCTCGTCCTCGTCGAGCGCCTCGGGCTTGTCGTCGTAGGGATCCGGCTCGAGATCCTCGTCGATCGTCGGCTCACCGTCGTCATCGTCGTCATCGTCGTCATCGTCGCGCGGGGGCTCGCGCGTCGCGGGCGCGGGCTCGCCGGCGCGGGTGACACCGGCACCGCCGGCGAGCGTGGCGGCGAACAGCACGAGCCCTATCCGCAGACACCAGTCCCTCATGTCGCCCCGAACGCGCTCAGATGGTGGCGCAGCGCCTCGAGCGCGTAGCGCATGCGGCTCTTGATCGTGTTCTCCGGCACGCCGACGACATCGGCGATCTCGCGGAACTTCAGGCCCTCGAGCTCGCGCATCAGGAAGACCTCGCGCTGCTCCGGCGGCAGCGCGGCGAGCGCCTCGCTCAGCGCCGCCGAGAAGCGACGGTCGTCGAGACGCAGGTCGGCGCCCGGCTGGTCGTCCTTGATCACGTCGAGCATGCTAGCACCATCGGCCTCCCCGGCGCGAAGCGGAGCGTCGAGCGCGACCGTGTTGCGGTGTTTCTGGCGGCGCAGGGCGTCGACGCACAGGTTGCGCGCGATGGTGAAGATCCACGTCGTGAAACGGGCCTCCTCGCGGAACGAGGCCGCGTTCTTCACGACGCGCAGGAAGGTCTCCTGCACCAGCTCCTGCGCCGTCTCGGGGTGACGCACCTGGCGCAGCACGAAGTTGAAGACCCGATCCTGGTGCCGCGTGACGAGCGCGCGGAACGCCGCCGCCTGGCCGTTGCGAAAGCGCTGCATGAGCACCTCGTCGGCGATCGCTGCGTCCTGGTTGTCGGGCTCCTGGTCAGGGCGACCCAATCGTCGGTTTCTCGCTCAGAGGTTGCGGCCCAGGGTGGGACGTCCGCGCCATGACGCCGGCCTGCACCGCGGTCACGGCGCACCCAGCGGAAAACGGCGCCGAGCATATGCGTCAACGCCGGTTTCGACAACCACGGCCCCCGGGGCGGCCATCCGCCCCGGCTGGCGAGTCCACGTTTCTCCATATGCAATCGCCCCTTGCACACCCGCCTCCGATAACGTAGTCCATCGGTTAAGCAGCTCTTTGCGAGGGAGCTCCGTCATGCACCTCAGATCCCCCCTTGCGCGCGACCGCGTCGTCGGTGTCGCGTGCATGCTCTTCGCCTCGACCGCGTGCGGCGACGCCGCGGACGACCGCGCCATCCTCGGTGACGCCGCCCACGACGCCGAGGCGTCGTCAGCGCCCGACACACCCGCGCCCGACACACCCACGCCCGATACGTCCCCCAGCGGGTTCGACGCCACACCCGAGCCCCCGACCGACGTCGACGAAGCCCCGACCCTGTCCTGCACCGAGGACCCCGGCGCCTTTGGCTGCCCCTGCGCCGACAACGTCGACTGCAACAGCGGCTTCTGCCTGCCGTCGCGCCAGGGCGGCGAGATCTGCACCAAGTACTGCACCTCCGACTGCCCCGCGGGCTTCGATTGCAGCCTCATCCAGTTCCCCGGCTCCGACCCGACCTTCCTCTGCCTCGAGATCGGCCTGAAACCTCTGCCGCCCCTGCACGAGCGACGCCCAGTGCCAGACGGGACCGCTCGCCTCGGGCGCCGATCGCTGCGTCGCCGGAGCGGGCCGCGCCGGCTCGTTCTGCGGGATCGCCTGCGGCGATGACGGCTTCTGCCCCGAGGGCACCACCTGCGCGACCGTCACCGCCCTCGAGGGCGGCGCCTCCATCACCCAGTGCGTTCCCGCCGACGGCACCACCTGCGAGTGCTCCGGCCGTGCGGTCGCCGAGGGCGCCTGGACCCGCTGCAACGACGACGCCTGCCAGGGCACGCGCGTCTGCACCGCCGGCGGCCTGACCGCTTGCGACGCGCGCCCGTTCTCCGAAGAGGCCTGCGACGGCCACGACAACGACTGCGACGAGCTCGTCGACGAGTCCTTCCCCGACCTCGACACCGACGCCCTCGCCGACTGCGTCGACCCCGACGACGACGGCGATGGCGTCGCCGACCTCGACGACAACTGCCCGACCATCGCCAACCCCGACCAGCTCGACAACGACCTCGACGGCGCCGGCGACCCCTGCGACCCCGACGACGACGACGACGGCCTCGCCGACACCGACGACAACTGCCCCCTCGTCGACAACCCCGACCAGGCCGACTCCGACGGCGACGGCGAAGGCGACGCCTGCGACGACGCCCCGCCCGCCCCGCCCGAGCTCCTCGCCACCGATCCGGCCTCCCCCTCGGCCGACCCCACCCCGACCGTCAGCGGCCGCGCCGAGCCCGGCGCAACCCTCACCTTCTACGCCGACCCCGACTGCGCCGGCCCCCCCATCGGCCAGGCCACCGCCGACGCCACCGGTGACTTCGCCGCCCCCGCGTCCGTGCCGCCGAACCAGACATCCACCCTGCACGCCACCGCCACCGACGGCGCCGGCCACGTCTCGGACTGCTCGCCCGACCCGCTGGTCTACACCCACGATGGCCTCGCCCCCGACGCGCCCCAGCTCATCGCCACCGCCCCCGCCT
>WYBB01000257.1 GCA_011526585.1 Deltaproteobacteria bacterium | reverse complement strand
CCAGGTCGAGGGCCTGCCCCACGGCGTCTGGTGGTACCTCGCGCCCGACGGCACGCTCGCCGAGGCGCGCCTCTACGCGCTCGGCGTCGAGCTCGAGCGCCTGCCGGTCGAGACGGTCATCGAGCCGTACTATGTGGTGAGAACCCCCGGCAAGGACCCTCGACCACCCTTGACCCCATGAGGGCCCCATGTTACCCGGAGCCGGCCTGTCGCGCGGGCGCAGGGCATGTGCGCTCGCGCAGGCTCCGAGGAGTCATCCGGTGGATCCCAACTACGCCCCATACGTGCCGGTCATCGCGTGCTCCATCCTGGTCATCGGGATGGCGGCGGCCATCCTCATCCTGAACCGGATGCTCGGGCCGCGCCGCCCGACGCGCGAGAAGGGCATCCCCTACGAGTCCGGCGACGAGCCGCATGCCCGCCCGCGCCAGCGCTTCTCGGTCAAGTTCTACATGACGGCCATCCTCTTCCTGGTCTTCGACCTCGAGGTGGTCTTCGTCTATCCGTGGGCCTCCAAGTACAGCGACTGGCTCAAGGACGACGCCTTCGCCGGGGTGGCCTTCGGCGGCATGATGATGTTCATCGCGGTGCTGCTGCTCGGGCTCGTCTACGAGTGGAAGCGCGGCGCGATGAAGTGGGAGTGACAGCGATGGCGCAGCTCGTCGTCGAGGCCGTCAAGGCCCGCTTTCCCGAGGCGGTCGTCTCCGACCACGCCTTCCGCGGTGACGACACGATCGTCGTCACGCGCGAGAGCCTGCTCGAGGTCCTGCGCTTCCTGCGCGACGACCCGGCGCTCGACTTCAAGATGCCGATCGACGTGACCGCCGTCGATTACCTCGGCTGGAAGACCCCGCGCTTCGAGGTGGTCTACCACCTCTTCAGCCTCGGCAAGCGCCACCGCATCCGCGTCAAGGTCGAGGTGCCCGAGGACGACTGCGTCGTGCCGTCCGCCATCGCCATCTGGCCCGGCGTCGACTGGTTCGAGCGCGAGGCCTGGGACATGTACGGCGTCGTCTTCGACGGCCACCCCAAGCTCAAGCGCATCCTCCTCTACGAGGAGTTCGAGGGGCACCCCCTGCGCAAGGACTACCCGCAGCGCGGCTACCAGCCGCTCATGCCGCTGCCCACCGTCGCGAGCGAGGTCTGACGTGGCGACCCGTTCCAGCTCCGCCGCCGAGTCGTCGCCGACCTTCTCCGAGCGCGCCGTGCGCATGCCGCGCCCGCACTCCGACGCCGAGCCGCTGCCGCCCAAGGAAGACGACCACCTGCACACCGAGTACATGCAGATCGCCATGGGCCCGTCGCACCCCGCGACGCACGGCACCATGCAGATGCTGCTCACGCTCGACGGCGAGACGGTCATCGACGCCGACGTCAAGATCGGCTACCTGCACCGCGGCTTCGAGAAGATGGCCGAGGTCTCGACCTACAACCAGGTCATCCCCTACACCGACCGCCTCAACTACGTCTCGCCGCTGTGCAACAACGTCGGCTGGGTGATGACGGTCGAGAAGGCGCTCGGTATCGACGTACCGCCGCGCTGCAAGTGGATCCGCATGATCATGTGCGAGCTGTCGCGCATCTCGGACCACCTCACCGCCATCGGCGCGGGCGCGCTCGAGCTCGGCGGCTTCACGCCGTTCCTCTACTGCATCCAGGGTCGCGAGGACACCTGGGACGTCGTCGAGGAGGTCACCGGCGCGCGCCTGACGACGACCTACACGCGCGTCGGCGGACTGCGTCACGACCTGCCGGACGGCTTCGCCGAGCGCTACCGCCAGTGCAAGGCGCTGGTGCTCAAGCTCCTCAAGGACGCCGACGCGCTCTTGACGCGCAACCGCATCTTCTACGACCGCATGGCCAACGTCGGCGTCATCAGCCAGCAGGACGCCATCGCGCTCGGCTTCACCGGCGTGTGCCTGCGCTCGACCGGCGTCGACTACGACGTGCGCACCTACGCGCCCTACCTCTTCTACGACCAGGTCGACTTCGACGTGCCGGTCGGCCACAAGGGCGACAACTACGATCGCTACCTGTGCCGCCTCGAAGAGATCAAGCAGGCCTTCCGCATCATCGATCAGTGCCTCGACAAGATGGAGCCGGGGCCGGTCAACGTCGACGACTGGAACGTGGTGCTGCCCCCCAAGGAGGCGGTCTACAACACCATCGAAGGCATGATCGCGCACTTCAAGATCATCATGGAGGGCACCAAGGTCCCGCCCGGTGAGGTCTACGGCTACATCGAGGGCGGCAACGGCGAGCTCGGGTTCTACCTGGTCTCGGACGGCTCGGGCCGCCCCTGGCGCGTCAAGGTGCGCCCGCCGTGCTTCGCGGTGATGCAGGGGCTCAGACAGATGATCGTCGGCGGCAACCTCGCCGACATCGTGCCGACCTTCGACACGCTCAACATGATCGGCGGCGAGATCGACCGCTGAGCACGTCTCGTTGCCGCGTCGCACGAAGACGCGGGGGATAGACCAAGGATGCCGACCCTCAAAATCGATGGACGCGAGGTCACGGTCGAGCCGGGCACGACGATCCTGCAGGCGGCCGAAGTGCTCGGGATCGAGATCCCGACCTTCTGCTACCACCCGGGCCTGTCGATCGCCGCCAACTGCCGCATGTGCCTCGTCGACTCGAACAAGTCGCCCAAGCCCGTGCCCGCCTGCCACGCGCAGGTCATGGACGGCATGGAGGTCGAGACCGCGTCGGAGCGCATCAAGCGCACGCGCAAGGCGGTGCTCGAGTTCATCCTCCTGAACCACCCCGTCGACTGCCCGATCTGCGATCAGGCCGGCGAGTGCGTGCTGCAGGACCACTACTTCCGCTACTCGGCGCAGCCGAGCCGCCTCTTCCACCGCAAGCAGCACAAGGCCAAGGCCAAGGTGCTCGGCCCGGACGTCATCCTCGACGCCGAGCGCTGCATCCTGTGCACGCGCTGCATCCGCTTCTGCGACGAGGTCGCCAAGCAGTCGCAGCTCGAGATGGTCAATCGCGGCGAGCACACCGAGATCACGACCTTCCCCGGCAAGCAGCTCGACAACCCCTACGCCGGCAACACCGTGGACATCTGCCCGGTCGGCGCGCTGACGAGCCGCGACTTCCGCTTCAAGACGCGCGTCTGGTACCTCACCTCCGAGCGCGGGGTCTGCCCCGAGTGCAGCCGCGGCTGCACGGTCCGCATCGACACCTTCGAGAACGTCGTGCGCCGCTACAAACCGGCCCACAACCCGCACGTCAACAAGTGGTGGATGTGCGACGAGGGGCGCGGCTCCTACCGCAACTACCTCGAGGGGCGCATGGAGGGGCCGGTGCTGACCGAAGGCGACCGGCGCTACGCGACCGCCACGCAGAAGGCGCTCGATGCCGCGGCCCGCGCGCTGAGCGTCGCGCGCGATCGCGTCGCCGTGGTGCTGACGCCGTGGCTCACCAACGAGGACGCCTTCGTCTTCGCCAAGCTGCTCGAGGTCGGCGGTCCGTTGCACGGCGCGCGCGTCTACCGCGGCGGCCGCCAGCCCGGCTTCGAGGACGAGATCCTCATCCGCGGCGACAAGAACCCCAACCGCGTCGGCCTGATGACGATCCTCAACGCCAAGCAGATCGCGGTCGAGCCGCTGTCGTCCTTCAAGGCGGCGGGCCTCGAGACCGTGCTCGTGCTCGGCGACCAGCACGAGGTCGAGGACGACGCCATCGCCGAGCTGGGCGAAGTCGAAAACCGCATCGTCGTCGGCGCCTTCAAGACCGTCTTCTGGGACATGGCGACGGTCTTCCTGCCGGCGCGCATCCACTGGGAGAAGGATGGCTCCTTCACCAACTGCGAGGGCCAGGTGCAGCGCGTCAAGCGCGCGACCGTCGCCGCCGCCACCTGCAAGAGCGAGGGCTGGTACGGCCTCAAGCTCGGCCAGGCGCTCGGTCTCTCGCTGGCGCTGGACACGCCGCGCGCGATCTTCGCGGCGCTCGCCGCCGAGGTGCAGGGCTTCGCCGGCATGGATCTCGAGCGCCTCGGCGACCACGGCATCCGCCTGGGCGAGGGTCTGACGGCGGCGACGGGCGCGGACGACAGCGGCGCGCCGCAGGAGGTGCTCGCATGAGCTTCGGGGAAATCTTGCTCTTCGGACTCCTGAAGTTCGCGGCCATCGTGCTCGGCTTCGTCATGGTCCTGGCGACCCTGCTCACGCTGCTCGAGCGCAAGCAGTCGGCCTACATGCAGAACCGCGTCGGCCCCAACCGCGCGTATCTGTTCGGGAAGAAGTTCCCGCTCTCCGCGTTCATCGGCCAGCTCCTCGCCGACGCGGTCAAGGTCTTCGTCAAGGAGGACTTCGATCCGCCCCGCGCCAACAAGTGGATCCACCGCATCGCGCCGGCCTTGCCGTTCTTCGCGGCGCTGATGGTGTGGATGGTGATCCCGTTCGGGCCGGGCGCGCCGCCGGGGGTCGAGGGCTCCGAGCCGTTCCAGATCGCCGACCTCGACGTCGGGATCCTGTGGGTGCTGGCGATCTCGTCGTTGTCGGTCTACGGCGCGGCGCTCGGCGCCTGGGCGTCGAACTCGGGCTTCTCGCTCCTTGGCGGCCTGCGCACGGCCGCGCAGATGATCTCCTACGAGGTGACGATCGGGCTCAACCTCGTCGGCGTCTTCATGATCTTCGGCAGCCTCCAGCTCAACGAGATCGTCTGGGGCCAGGGCGAGCTCCTCTGGGGGTGGCTGCCGAAGTGGGGCATCGTCGTGCAGCCGCTGGGCTTCGTGCTCTTCATGGTCGCCGCGGTGGCCGAGGTCAAGCGCGCGCCCTTCGACCTGCCCGAGGACGAGTCGGTCCTGGCGGCGGGCTACGTCACCGAGTTCTCGGCGATGCGCTTCGCGCTCTTCGCGCTCGGCGAGTTCGTCGGAATCATCGTCATGTCGGCGCTGGCCGCCTGCCTCTTCCTCGGCGGCTGGCAGATCCCCTGGGTCGAGACCCCGCTCCTGGCCGACGGCACGGTCGACTACGGCTGGCTCACGGTGCTGCAGGTGCTCACCATGCTGGTCAAGACCACCTTCATGGTCTTCCTCTTCCAGCAGATCCGCTGGACCTTCCCGCGCTTCCGCTACGATCAACTGATGAAGCTCGGCTGGGTCTACATGCTGCCCCTGTCGATCGCCAACCTCGCCATCACCGCGCTGGTGATGTTCCTCCTGCGCTGAGGTCGAAGCCATGGCCACCGTGAAGGTCCAACGTCGCGAGCTCTCCTTCGGGGAGAAGATCTACCTGCCCGAGGTCCTGCGCGGGCTCAAGGTCACGACGCGCCAGCTCTTCAAGAACATGTTCACGAAGAAGGACATCGCGACGGTGCAGTACCCCGAGGTGCGCCGGCAGTACCCCGACCGCTTCCGCGGGCGCCACCGCCTGATGCACCGCGAGGACGGCACCGTGCGCTGCGTCGCGTGCATGCTCTGCTCGACCGCGTGCCCGGCCAAGTGCATCCACATCGTCGCCGGCGACCGCGGCGACGGCTCGGTCGAGAAGTTCCCCGTCTCCTTCGAGATCGACCTGCTCGTCTGCGTCTACTGCGGCTTCTGCGAGGAGGCCTGCCCCTGCGACGCGATCCGCATGGACAGCGGCCGCCACCCCATGCCGAGCTTCACGCGCGACAAGCAGCGCATCCGCAAGGTGCAGCTCCTCGAGGACGGCGGCCCGTCGATCGCCGTGCAGGGCGGCAAGGGCACCTGAGGGCTCGATCCTCCTGACCAGCCCGACGCCCCGAGCCCGGTTACGTCGTCTTTGTTGTTGCCATCGACGCCAGGTGCGTTAGCTTCGGGCTGAGTCTCGGCGAGAACCCATGCGGGGGTCTCGCAGCTTCACCCCGAAACGCAAGTCCTCACGCACCTGGAGGTCACCTTGCTCAGAACGAGCACGCTCGTCGGCGTGGTCCTCGTCGCCATCGGCGGCGCGGCGCGCGCCGAGACCGCCGTATCGCTCGGGTCGATCCAGGCCGTGCAGCCGATCAACGCCAACTTCAACCTGCTCGTCGACTACACCCTCGACGGCGGCAACTACAGCGACTTCGCGCTGGCGGTGAAGCTGCCGCCGAACGTGACGGTCGTGCTCGGCTCGGGCACGAGCTGGCAGACCTTCGCCTGCGTCGCCGATCCCGACGGCGGTCGCACCTGCACCTGGAGCGCGCCGGTCCTCGACACCGGTGAGTCGATCACCCCGCAGAACAGCCTGACCCTGCGCCTCGACCGCTACGCCTTCACCGACGCCGCCCCCGTGCCGTTCAGCGTCTCGCTGACCGCGAGCTACACGAGCCCGACCGTGCCGGAGCCGGTGGCGATCGACGTGCGCGCCAGCCACGTGATCGAGGCGGACGGCGCGGCGATCTTCAACTACGAGAACGCCCAGTTCCGTGGTCCCGCCTACTGGGTGGCGCACCCGGACGACCCGGCGCGCTTCGGCTACCTCTTCACGCTCGACTATCGCCTGCGCAACGCGGGCACCGTGACGCTCACCGACGCCGTGATGGAGGTCACCCTGCCGCCCGAGGTCACCTTCGTGCGCACCTACGCCGCGTCGGGCAACAGCTTCGACGAAAACGGCAACCTCGACATCACCGAGGACCCGAGCCTCGCCGCCTGGACCGAGGTCGGCGCCGCCGCCAACCCCACGATCATCGCACGGGTGCCGACGAACCTCGGCGTACCCCCCAGCGTCCAGCACGCGTACTCGCACCACCTGCACGTCGAGCTCTGGGTCCCTTGCGACAAGGTGCCGACCAACCTGCAGGACGACTGGCCGGCCGCGTTCACGACGACCGGCGAGGCCGCGGCGAACGAGCCGACCGCCGGCGGCCCGGTCGAGCGCACGCTCACGGCGGGCGGCCTCACGATCCCGGCGCCGGCCGCCTCGGGCGACGCGTGCGGCACGGGCGAGATCTACGCCAAGGACCACGTCGACAACGCCAACGTCGGCGTCGACACCCTGCACGAGTGGCGGATCAGCGTCACCCCGCCCAAGGGGATCCTGCCGATCCGCGACGCGATCATCGTCGATCCCGTGCCGCCGGGCCTCGAGCTCACCAACGTCGCCTTCCTCGTCGCCGCGCAGTACTCCGCCGACTTCGACGCCTACAGCTGCGTCTTGCCGAGCGATCCGACCTTCGGCCAGAACCCCGAGATCGTGGTCGCGGACTTCCTCGATCACCTCGACACCGGCGCGTGCGCGCTCGGGGTGATGGCCGGCGCGACCCACGCGGTCTTCTACGCGGCGCAGTGGGGCGAGACGACGAGCGGGATCGAGCAGGTCGTCGCCCGGGTCACGACCCAGATCCCCCGCGACTACTTGCAGACCATGCCCGCCGGCGTCAACCCCGTCGTCAACAACGCCTGGCTCCACGCTTCCCTGCCTTCGGGCGCGTCCTTCGACGGGCTCGACTCGGCCTCGATCACCGTCGTCGAAGGCAGCCGCCCGCGCATCACGAGCTACCTCAACCGCCTCCTGCCCAACCCGCAGGTCCTGCAAAAGGGCGACAGCGGCCGCGCCTCGTTCTACTTCGGGCGCGACCTGCGCCACCAGCGCCCGCTCAACCCCAGCGTCGAGGTCATCGTGCCCGAGGGCGTCGTCGTCGACTCGGTCGCGACCGTCGTCGCCTCGAGCCCGGGCCAGTGCCTCGTCGCGCCGCCGCCCGCCGGCGAGATCGTCGCGCCCGTCGACCTGTCGGGCCCGCTGCGCTGGAGCTTCGGCGGGGTCGAGGAGGACTGGCTCCTGACGCACGGCGCGTCGTCGGTCTGCGTCTACGTCGACGTGTACTTCACGGTGTCGGAGGACGCGGTCTTCATCGACGGCCAGCAGCTGCGCTTCACGGCGAGCATCACCGCCGAGGACCTCCAGCCCGGGCACGTGCCGGCGCCGGCCCACGCCGACTTCACCATGTCGGTGCTCGGCGAGATCCGCGCGAGCGTCACCCCGGAGTGCCAGGCCGACGCGCCGCCGGCGTTTCGCGTCGCCTCGATCAACTCGGGTGGGACCGCGATCAGCGACATCGTGACGACCGTCGCGATCCCCGGCCCCGGCGACGGGGTGTCGACGGTCACCGGCGTCTTTTCCGGGATCGACGAGGCGCCCGCGGGCGCGAGCTTCGAGGTCAGCGCCGACGGCGCGAGCTGGGTGTCGCTCGGCGAGCTCGCGCCGGCCGAGGTCGCGCACGTGCGCATGCGCCACCCGGGGATCGCGCCGCTGTCGCCGCCGCTCACCTTCTTGTTGCGCGTCGATCCGGTCGAGGACAGCGGCCAGATGCGCGCGCGCGCGATCATGACGGCGAGCCCGCTCGGCCTGCCTTCGGACAGCCAGTACAGCGAGCCGTTCGTGCTCGGCGCGTGCCCGGGCCGGGTGCGACTCGAGAAGTTCTGGGACGCGAGCTTCGACGGCGTGCGCGCGAGCGATGGCACGGAGCCGCTCCTCGATGGCTGGACCTTCGAGGTGAGCGGCGCCGCGGGCGTGACGAGCCACGTGAGCGGCGAGTCCGGCGCGGGCGCCGTGCTGGTCGAGCTGCCGCCGGGCGAGTACACCGTCACCGAGGTGTTGCCCGAAGAGAGCGCGGGCACCTGGCTCACGCCGGTGGGCGGGCTCGCGCGCGCGCTGAGCGTCGAGGAGTACGGCGACTACACCGTGAGCTTCGGCAACCTGTGCACGTGCGTGGACCCCGATCCCGACGACTGCGTCGTGCCGGTCTGCCAGCCCGACGGGAGCTGCCTTCAGACCGGGGTCGCCGACCAGGCGAGCTGCGACGACGGCGATCTCTGCACCACCGGGGACGCCTGCGCCTCCGGCGTCTGTGTGGGCAGCGCGGTCACGTGCCAGGCGCTCGACCAGTGCCACCTCGCGGGCAGTTGCGACCCGACGACGGGGCAGTGCTCGACGCCGCCGGCGCCCGACGGCACGCCGTGCGACGACGCGGTCGCGTGCACCAGCGCCGACACCTGCGCGTCGGGCGTGTGCGCCGGCAGCGACGCGTGCGGCGGGCAGAGCACGGCCTGCGAGGCGGAGGGCTTCTGCAACACGTCGACCGGGCTCTGCGAGTACGTGGACTCGCCGTGCACGCCGGAGCGCTTCTACGCGCTGGTGGTCGACGCCCAGGGGCAGCTCGCGGGGGCGATCCGCTGCGACATCGGCGAGACGGTGAGCTGTGACGAGAACGCGGACGGCACGCTGCGGGTGTACACCGACGTGCTCTCGTGTGAGCCGTGAACGGGGAGGCGAAGATGACGCGCGCGGTCGTGTCCTGGATCTGCGCCGCGGGCGTCGCGGCGGGCGGGTGTGGCGAAGGGGTGCGCGAAGGCGCGGGTCCGGCGCGCGCCGGGCGCGTGGCGGTCGCGGTGGCGCCGCTCACGCTGAGCGGTGTCGGCAACGTGACCTATCGGCTCACGGTGCAAAACGGTGCCAGCCCGGCGGACACCGTCTTCGAGGTCGAGGTCGACGCCGATCGCTTCGGCGACGGGCGGGGTGGCGTCGCGTACGTGGGGCCGTGCGACGCGGCGGACAACCCCAACCGGGTGACCATCGAGATCCTGACGCTCGAGGACGAGGCGGGCCAGGTGATCGACGAGGCCGGTTGGCGAGACCCGACGCCGGTCTCGCTCACGGTCGCGTGTGTCGAGAACGCGGACGTCGCGGTGGACTTCGACCTGACGATCCTGCGCGACGCCGAGCAGGGCTTCTTCGACGTCGCGGTCGAGCTCTCCGACATCTTCTGCTCGGCCAAGCTGGACTGCGTCGATGCCCTCCTGCACAACGGCGCCGAGCGCGACACCACGGTGGTGGTGGCGTGGGCGTGCACCGCCGGGCCCGGACAGCAGAGCTGGCTCTACATGGATCCGGTCGTGGTCTGGTGCAGCGACGGCACGCAGCTCACCGTGTCGCCGGGGGGCGCGCTCGGAAACCAGGGCGGGCTCGCGCCCTACTTCTTCCAGAGCGCGCTCTATCGCGGCGCCGAGGCGCTCCCGGGCCTCGACAAGTGCTACGCGAATACCGCGATCGGGGTGGATCTCGAAGCCATGCCGGCCGATCTCGACTGCCACGTGCGCGCCGCGGCGACGGCGGCCGAGGCGCGCTGGCCGATGGGCAACACGCCGGCGGGCGCCGTCTATCCGTACGTCGTCTGGGATGTGCCGATCGTCGAGGACGGCGTCCTGGTCTGCGGGAAGCACGCCGTCGACCAACCGGACAGCGGGGTCCGCACGACCTACACCACGGTGAGCCAGGGACATCACTTCGCGGCGGCCATGAGCTGCACGGACACGCCGGTGGTCGAGCCGACCGGGCTCGTGTGTCAGACCGGTCTCGGCGACGGAGACGCGGTCGAGCTCATCGATCGCGGCGGGCAGGCGATCGAGATCGTCGTCGGCGGGATCTCGATGGGCATGAAGCAGCTGCCCGACGGGTACGCGCTGGCGACCGAGTGCTGCCAGGACGTGTGCTGCACGCCGCTCTGACCTCACGGCGGCATCGGCGACCCGCAGCGATGGCTACGGAGCGTCGGGTCGCGACCCGTCGCGCGCGGGTCTCCGGTGGGAGGCGCAGAGCGGGATCCGCTCACGGGTGACGGCCGTGCAGCGTGAGCTTGGCGCGCCCGTCCCGGAGCTTGCTGCGGTAGAAGAAGTCGACCTTGCGGATGAAGCGCGCGCCGCCGGGTAGATCGATCACGCGGCTGCGGGTGCCGTCGTCGAAGACGTAGCGTGTCTGCGGCGAGAAGGTCTCGCCGTTTCCGAAGGTGACGACGACGTCGTACATCTCGAGATCGCCGTGATCCACCTCGAGCATGATTGCGGTGAAGCGACCCTCCCGGGCGGTGACCGGGATCGTGTCGCGGTCGCCGGTGAAGTTGACGAAGCGCTCGCCGAGGTTTTCCCAGCGCGGCCCCGGCGCGCTCGGCGGCGGCGGAGCGACCGGCGGCGGATCGACGCGCGGCGGCGGCGCGGCGTGGGCCTGGCGCCCGAAGAGCGTCAGCGTGGCGCGGCCCTTACGGAGCTTGCTCTTGTAGAGGAAGCTCACGGTCTTGATGAAGCGCGCCTCGCCCGGCAGGTCGATGACGCGGCTGCGCGTGCCCTGGTTGAAGCGCCAGCGCGTCTCGGGCGAGAAGCGCTCGCCGTTTCCGAAGGTGACGACGACGTCGTACATCTCGAGGTCACCGCGGTCGACGTCGAGGCGGATGGCGTCGAAGCGTCCCTCGGACGCCGTGACCACGATCGTGTCGCGGTCGCCGACGAAGTTGACCTGGCGCGAGCCAAGGCGGTCCCAGTCGCCGGGCGCGGCCCGCGATGACGCGCAGGCCGACGACAGGAGAAGCGAAGCCGATACGAGCAGAAGCGTACGGAACATGATCACTCCTTGGGACGGGTGAGCTCGTACGTGGCGACACGGTCCACGCACCCCGTCGCTCCTGAGGTACACCCGATGGCGCCTGCCAGTCGAACCGGCGGGCCCCAGCGGGGAGCACGGCTCTGCGATGAGGGGCCAAACGAAGAAGGGCCGAGCGAATGCCCGGCCCTTCATCATGCGATCCTCGCCGCCGGTCTCCGGCGGCGCGCGATCACTTCTTGTTGAGGATGTGCTTCTCGATCACGCTCGCGAAGGCCTCGACGTTGTAGCCGGTGTTCGAGTTGAACTTGCGGCCGTTGATGAAGATCGTCGGGGTGCCGCGCACCTGCGCCGCGCGCGCCTCGGCCATGTCCGCGTCGATCTGCGCCTGGAACTTGTTCGACGACATGCAGGCGTCGAACTTGCCCATGTCGAGGCCGACGTTGGTCGCGTACTGCTTGAGGTTGTCCGGCATGAGCGCCTTCTGGTTGGCGAAGACCTGGTCGTGGTACTCCCAGAACTTGCCCTGCTCGTGCGCGCACATCGAGGCCATCGCCGCGGGCATCGCCTCCTTGTGGAAGGAGAGCGGGAAGTGCTTGAAGGTGATCGAGACCTGATCGCCGTACTTCGCCTGCAGGTCCTTCAGCGGCGCGTTGACGCGCGAGCAGAACGGGCACTGGAAGTCGGAGAACTCGACGATCTGGATCTTGGCGTCCTTCTTGCCCTTGGTCGGGGAGCCGTCGAGCTTGAAGGCGTTGACCTTCTCCTCGAGCGGCTCGAAGACCTTGCCGTCCTTGATCAGCTCGTCATAGAGCTTGTCGGCGGCGATGCCCTTGGCCAGGGTCGCCTCGGCGCGCTTGAGCTCCTCGTCGATGAGGGTCTTGAACTCCTCGATCGGCTTGGCGCCGGTGAGCTTGCGGCCGTTGATGAAGACGTTCGGGGTGCCGCGCGCGGTGACCTTGCCGCCGAGCTCCTGGTCGGCCAGGATCTGGGCGTTGTACTTGTTGGCCGCGAAGCACTCCTTCCACTTGCCCATGTCGAGGCCGAGCTCACCCGCGTACTTCTCGAGGCTCGCGCCGTCGAGCGCCTGCTGGTTCTCGAAGAGCTTGTCGTGCATCTCCCAGAACTTGCCCTGCTCCTTGGCGCAGAGCGAGGCGTTGGAGGCGGGCACCGCGTCCTTGTGGAAGGGCAGCGGGCTGTGCTTGAAGACGAAGCGGATCTTGCCGGCGTAGTCCGAGGCGAGCTGCTTGAAGGTCGGCTCGACCTTCTTGCAGAACGGGCACTGGAACTCCGAGAAGATCACGAGCGTCACGGGCGCGTTGGCGTCGCCCTTGATCGCGTCGACGGCCGGGTCGACCGAGACCTTGTAGATCGTCTTGTCGACGCGCGGGGCCGGCGGCTGGACCTTCGGCGCCGGCTTGCCCTCGTAGACGTAGCCGTGCAGCGCGGCGTTGTTGGCCTTGAGGCGGTCACGCAGGTACTGGTCGCCCTTGTTCGAGCCGGCCGCGGCGACCTCTTCGTCGATGATCTTCTTGAACTCGTCGACGGGCTGCGCGCCGCGCAGGTTCTTGCCGTTGATGAAGAAGGCCGGCGTGCCGGTCGCGCCGACGGCGTTGGCGATCGCCTGGTGCTGGTCGACGATCGCGGCCAGCGCCGGGTCGGCCATGTCCTTCTTGAACTGCTCGACGTTCAGGCCGATCTCGCCGGCGTGCCGCTCGAAGTCGGCCTGGGTCAGCGCCTGCTGGTTGGCGAAGATCTTGTCGTGCATCTCCCAGAACTTGCCCTGCTTGCGCGCGGCCTCCGACGCGATCGCCGCCGGCTTGGCCTGCTGGTGGAAGGGCAGGGGCTGGTGCAGGAAGGTGACCTTGAGCTTGTCACCGTAGGTCTGCTTGAGCTCCTTCAGGGTCGGGTTGACGCGGTTGCAGAACGGGCACTGGAAGTCGGAGAACTCGAGGATCTCGACGACCGCGTTGGGGGCGCTCTCGGCGACCGCCGCCGCGACCGCGCCGGTCGCGGGAGCCGCGGCGCCCGGTGCCGCCGGGGCCTCCGCGCCGCGCTCGGCGCCGCCGACCGCGGGCTGCGGGGCGCTGCCTTCGGGCGCGCCCTTGTCGACCTGTCCCTCGGGAACCGGCTGGGCGGCCGGCTTGTCTTCGCTCTTTCCACAGGCTGCAAACAACAGCGCCGCGGAGAAGAGAGCGGTGGTGATACGCATCGCCATCTTGCTTCCTCCTCGCCTACGGCTCGTGCGAGCCGCGCATCTCATACTCTTGGTTGTTCTTCTGGCGCCGCGGCATGGCCGCGGCTTCATGTGTCGGGACGGGACCTTGCCCGACCGGCGAACGCGGCTTCATGTCACAGCCACCGTCATGGTGCAAGCGCCTCGAAGGTGAGCCGTGCCGTCGAAGCCGCGTGTCCCGGTCCTCCGGGACCCCCCAGGAACGCGACGTGGGCGCGAATGGTTCACCGGGGTCGACAAAACTGTTAGGCCCGGTACGACTGGAGGTGGCGCATGACTGGACGTTTCGGACGAGCTCTCACCCTGGCGATCGCCCTGACCGCGTGCCGGGGAGACAGCCCTCCCGCTCCCGCTCCCGCTCCCGCTCCCACTCCCGCTCCCGCTCCCGCTCCAGCTCCGACCCCCGCGGCCGCCCCCGCTCCGGCGACGGCCCCCCTGCCGCTCGACCGCCTGTCGCAGGAGGGCTGGTACGGGATCTACATGATGGGCAGGAAGGTCGGCCACGGTCACATGTGGGTGCGGCCGAGCCGCGCCGACGAGCCCGGCGCCTACGCCTACGGCTTCGCGATGCAGATGTCGGTCAGCGGTGGCGGACAGGACAACCTCCTCGCCCTGAGCGAGTCCCGCTTCTACGGCCCGGACCACCCGCACCCCCTCGTCGAGACCCGCTTCTCGACCAGCGCGCGCGGCTTCTCCGACGAGCGGCGCGCCGTGCCGACCGCCGCCGGCAAGATGCGCATCACGCGCACGCTCGGCGACAAGGAGGAGCCCGCTCGCGAGGTCGAGGGCACCCGCGAGGATCTCGTCGCGCAGCTCGCGCTGACCCCGCTCGAGCTTGCGCCCGCCGAGGTCGGAAAGCAGACGCGGGTGTCGCTCTGGAGCTGGGAGCGCGAGGCGGACGAGGCGATCACCGTCGAGTTCGTCTCGATCGACCAGCGCGTGCGCGCCGGGATCGCCGAGCAGGTCGGCCGCTTCGCGCTCACCTACGACGCGACCGGCGTCAAGGGCGAGGTGCTCGTCGGCGGCGACGGCACCATGCTCGAGATGACACTCGGATCCTCCCTGCTCCTCAAGCTCGAGGAGCGCGCCGTCGCCCAGAGCGGCGTCAGCGGTCTCGACATCCTCGGCACCGGCGTGCCTTCCCCCGCCAGGCTGGGCCCTCCCGATCGCGTCGCCAGGTTGCGCCTCGACGTGGTCGCGCCCGCGGGCCTCACATTGCCGGCTACCGCCGCGCGCAAGGTCGAACGCCTCGAGGGCGGCGCCGACGGCAAGGCGCGCTGGCGCCTCACGCTCACGCGGGGTTTCTCCGACGAGGTCACCGCCGAGGCGCGGGCCGCGGCGCTCGCCGCCGACGCGACCATCGACGCCACCCACCCGGCGATCGCCGAGCACGCCCGGGCCCTCGTCGCGGGCATCGACGAGCCGCGCGCCCGCGTCGACAAGATCGCCGACTGGGTCTTCCAGGCGCTCGACAAGAAGCTGGCGACCCACCTGCCGACCGCCTCGACCGTGCTCGAACAGAAGGTCGGCGACTGCACCGAGCACACCTGGCTCACCGTGGCGCTGTTGCGCGCCCTCGCCGTGCCCGCGCGCCCGGTCTACGGCATCGCCTACACCGGCGACGCCGAGAGCCTCTTCGCCTACCACGCCTGGGTCGAGGTCGCGCTGCCCGACGCCGCCGGCGTCGAGCGCTGGCTGGCGATCGATCCGACCTGGGGCGAGCGCGAGGCCGACGCGACCCACATCGCGCTCGGCTCCTCGCTCGGCGAGGTCGCCGGCAGCATCGGAGGCCTCGTCATCGAGGCCGCCGAGGTCCTCCCGGAGTAGTCGGCTTCGACCAGCGGGCGGCCACGAGGGCCGCCCCTACGTCCCACCGGTGGGGCGGTGTACCGACTCACTCAGACCAAAGATTGTCCAAAGATTGTCGATGAATCGAGCGAGGCGGGATGGCCGCAAGGAGGGCGGGAAGCGAGCGCGGAGGCGACCTCCGCGGTCCCGGGGGCTGCGGCCCCCAGCCCCGCGCTGAGCGACCGCCCGACGCCGCGGACGCCCGCCGCCGCCGCTTCAGCGGCCAACTTTTAAGT
>WYBB01000050.1 GCA_011526585.1 Deltaproteobacteria bacterium | reverse complement strand
CGCGAGCGTGTGCATCGCGTCGTGAAGACGCGTGACACGCGCCGCGATGAGCCGCGCGTGATGGCGCACGTAGCGACGCAGGGCCTCGAGCTCACGCACTCCGGATCTCCGTATGGGTGCGACCACCCTAGGAGGGCCGACGGCGGGCGTCAATGGATGGCCGTCGCGCGCTCGTAGCCCCCGCGACGCCGAGCGGATCGTCAAGCCGTTCAACGCGCCGCGAAGGTCTGCAGGTACTCGAGGACCAATGCCTGGCGTTCGCCGTGCAAGCGTGCGCGCTCGGACATCTCGGCGACCGCGAGGCGCCACTGGTCCGGCGTGCGCGTCGCGGGCTGAAACGGCTCGTGACAGCGCCCGCATCGCTGCGAGTAGATCTGCCGCCCGCTGACGAGCCGGTCGCGCGTCGCCTCGGGGAAGAGCGCCTGCGCGCGCACGACGTCCGCTTCGCCGACCGTCGGCAGCCCCGCGCCGGCACACGCGCCGATGACGGCCGCGATCGCGAGCACCGCCGCCGTGCAGAGCGCCATCCTGTCCCCCGTTCGTCGCGCCATCACCCGCATGATCGCGGAACCACTAACCGGTTTCCAATCCGCGCTTCAAGAGCTGTGAGCGCGGCCCCGCCTCTCCGCGTAACGTGAACATCATTCAGCGATGACGATGGCCCGCTTGACGCGGCAGTCGTCGGCCTGCAGGATCACCTGCGGCGCCCCGAGCTCGGGGCAGAGCCCGGCGTGCACCGTGAGCCCGCGATCCGAGGTGCCGCGCGACTCGAAGACCTGGCAGCGCTTGTGCCAGGTGCGCAGATCGGCGAGCGAGCCGCCGCTGTCGATCTGATCGATGAGCATCATGCGCGCCCTGACGTCGGGAAGCGGCAGGTCGACGTCGACCCAGCGGAGCCCCGTACCCCAGCCGCTCGGCACGCAGGTGCGCACGCCGTCCTCGGCGTCCTGGGGGGTGAGCGGGTCGCCGAGGTGGTGCAGCTCGAGCCAACCGCACGGGCAGCCGCCGGCGCGCGGCGCGTCGGGACAGGTCGGCAGGCGCGCCCAGCCCGCGCCGGGGATCGGCTTGGGCGGCTCGCGCTCACAGCTCATGGCGGCGGGCGCCGCGGGTGGCGGGGGCTTCGGGTAGCTCGCGAGCGAGGCGATCCAGGCGTCGATCCCGGCGTGCGCCGAAAACGTCGCGCGCGCCTTGCGCAGGCCGTCGGCCCAGCGCTTCTTGTCGGCGTCGGGCGCGGCGGCGGCCGGGATCGCCGAGGCGCGCATCCAGTCGACCCACGCGATGAAGGCCTGGTTGGCGGCGAGCGCGCGCTGCACCGCGTCGGGGCGCCCCTTGGCGGCGCCGCGGGCCTGCTCGAGCGCGCTGGTCGCGCGGCGCGAGTCGCCGAGGTAGGCGTGCGCGCACGCCAGCGCCGAGTGGGCCGCCAGCGGGCTCGCGCCGAGGCCGAGCGCGTCGTTGAGGAGCGCGATGGCCTGCTTGAGGTCGCTGGCGAGATCGCGCGTGGTGCCACCTTCGTCGGGGGTGGCGAGGAGCTCGTCCCAGAGCGCGGTGTGCTGCGGGAAGACCGGCACGCAGCGCAGATGATCGTTGGGCGCGCCGGGCACCGCCACGAGCTGCGTGTGCGGCGCGGCCCCGGCGACGTCGATCAGGATCGTGAGCGCCGAGAGGACCTTGAACTCGGGGATGGGCGTGAAGTCGCGGCCCAGGCGCTGATCGACCCAGGCGAGGAGGGCGCGCGCGGTCTTCGAGTCCCAGAAGGCGAGGCCCGCCGACGCCTCGTAGAGGCTCTCGAAGACGTCGAAGGCGGCCAGCGCCTCGGCGAGCTGCTTCTTGCGCTCGGCGCGCACGCCCTCGGCGACGTGCGCCTCGACGTCGAGGAAGGTGTCGAGCGCCGCGTCACACGCCAGGCGGCGCGTCGAATAGCCGGCGACCGCGGCGAAGAACGCGCCGTGCGCGTCGGCGCGCGCTTCGATCGAGGGTCCGCCCTGCTTGGTGTCGCGCGCGCCCTCGAAGGTGAGGTCGCGGGCGCGGTGGCCGAGCTCGTGGCCGATCACCAGCGCGACGAAGTCGGTGTCGTAGAGCCTGTCGGCCTGGGCCTTGGCGATGAGTGGCCAGGTCACGTACATGCGCGGGGCCTCGCCGGGGCCGCGGCTCGGGCAGATGAAGGCGCTGGCGGCAAACGGCCGGCCGTCGGCCTTGCGCGCGTGCTCGGCGAGCACGACCAGCTCGGTCGCGCGCCCGGTCAGCGAGAAGAAGGCGCCGTTGACCCGCGCCCACACCCCGTGCACGAGCTCGGTCGAGGGGTGATCGGCCGGTGCCACCGGCGCCGACGGCGCGTCTTCGCAGTGCGCGGCGACGCGCGCGGAGGAGCCCACGACGATAACCACGCTCGCGACGACCGCGAAGAACCCGCCTCGGATCATGGTCGGCTACTCCTCGGGCAGCGGCTCGCCGCCGTCGTCGGGTGGCGGGGCGGCGCCGTCGTCGCCGAGGCGATAGCGCCCGCCGCCGACCTGGCCGAAGTCGTCGCTGCAGCTGACGACCGTCTCCGTCTCGGCCGCGAACGGCTCGACCGCAGCCTCGACGACCAGCACGCGCCGGCCGCCCTCGTCGATCACGATCGCCATCGGGTCGTTCGAGAGCGGCGCGTCGAAGTGGGTCACCGTGAGGTCGTCGTCCGCGCTCGCGGTGCAGCGCACATCGGTGGCGCCGCCGACGTCGACCTCGATGCTCAACCCCGGGACCAGCGTCGCCCGACGCGGTGACAGGGTCGGCGGCCCGACCACGCGCACCAGGGCCGAGGCCAGCTTGTCCTCCACGGTCGCGACGATCGTCGCCGTGCCGGCCTCCCCCGACGAGAAGACCAGCGTCGCCCGGGCGACGTCGAGCTCGCCCGCCGGCGCCGCCAGCACCACCGTGCCGTCGTCGTCGAGCCCGCGCAGCTCGCCGGCATCCGCGCTGACCGCGACCACCGCGCCGGCCGCGCGCCCGCTGCCGGTGATGGTGATGAGCGCCGGCACCGCGCCGGTCGCCGGGATGAACGTGCGCTCCTCGGGGTAATCGATGTCGATCGTGAGCGTGTCGACGTCGACGTGCGGGCTCGGGTCGACCTCGACGACGCCGGCGGCGAACGGGTAGCGCTTGCCGCAGGCGTCGATGGCGACCGCCTCGATGGCGACCTGGCTCTCGGACGAGGTCGGCGCCGAGGTGACGATCGACTCGTAGCTCACCGTGGCCGTCCAGCGTCCGAAGTTGAACTCCTCGCGCACGGCGCTCTGACCGGCGACGCGCACCTCGCGGATCGCCAGGCCGTCCTCGTGGAAGGCGGTGCCGCTGACGAGGATGCTCTCGCCGCGCCCGAGCGGCTCGGGCGGGGGCTCGAAGGCGATGGTGCCGGTGATGCGCGAGTCCTCGAGGCGGAAAGGGCCGCTCTCGCTCGGGCAGTCGATCTCGACGTCGGCCTGGGTGGCGTCGTCGCATGCGCCGAGGGCCGCGAGGAGGAGCGCGCCCGCGGCGAATAGTCCTTTGTGATTCATGGATTGGACCGCCATCATTGGAGCACGGCCTTGGCGCCGCTCGCGCCGATCTTGAGGAACTCGGGCGACAGGTTGATCACCAGGCCGACGCCGAAGACGAAGACGTCGTCGGTCGGCACGCTGCCTTCGACCGGGTAGCCGGGCTTCATGCCGTTGGCGAGGCGCTCGACGCGGCGCAGGTTGGCGGTGACACCGATCGCGAAGGCCTCGGTGAGCTCCCACTCGACGCCGAGGTGCACCGACTTCAGCCACTGCAGGTCGCCGTCCGAGCTCGCTGAGAAGAGGCCGAGGCCGAAGTAGGGGTTGAAGCAGAAGGGCGCGCTCTCGCAGCCGGAGGCGGCGCGGCCGCCCTCGTCGAGATAGGGCGAGTAGCCGAGCACGACGTCGAGGTCCATCGTCGAGACGTCGGTCGCGACGATCTCGCGCTGCGCCGAGCCCGGGCGCGTCTCGGCGCGGTAGCGCTGATCGAGCGCGCCGAGCAGGATCCCGGCCACGCCGACGCGGAAGGCGCCCGAGTAGGTCTCCTCGATCCAGAACTCGAGCTTGAACGGATCGGTGACGAGCTGGTTGTCGGCGCCGACGAGGCGCACCTCCATCGGCGCGAAGCCGGGGCGGCGCGGCGCGAAGGTACGCGCGGTGGCGACGTAGGTCACCGGTGCGCCCGCCGTGTCGCCCTCGAGGTTGAAGCCCTCACCGCCGCCGCGCTGCGAGAGCACGAACTTGCCGCGCGAGCCGGGCGCGTAGCTACCGACGGTGCCGCCCATGACGATCTGGGCGCGGTGCTCGATGCGGTGCACGACGTGCACGTAGAAGGGGTGGTTGGGCTTGGTGTAGCGCGTGCGCGGCGACTGCCAGTAGCGGATGCTCGGGCCGGTGGCGTCGACGCAAAAGACGATCATGTCGTCTTGCGGCAGGCGTCGGGGCGGGCAGCGGAGCTCGGGCGGCAGCGGCTCGCCGGGCGGGAAGGCCTGCAGCGTGAAGCCAGCGATGTCGGTGGGGGCCTCGAGCTCGACCGGGACGGGGTCGGGGCCGGACGGCATCTCGAGGGAGGAGATCGTCACCGGCGGGCGCGACGGGCCGGGCGCGGGGCCGGCGATGACCGGCCAGGACACGACGCGCATGTCCTCGCTGCTCGGGTCGTAGCCGAAGACGAGGTAGCGCCCGCCGGCGTTCTTGGCGACCTGCGCGGTGATCGCGCCGAGCTCGAGGCGACCGCCGTCGAGCGGGCGCAGCTCCCAGCCGATCGGTTTGGCGGGCGAGCCGTCCCAGATGAGCACCGCGAGCTCGGGCGCCGCGGGGAAGTCGGACGGCGCGACGAGCGTGCTGCCGTCGAGCGCTAGGGCCTGTGGCATCATCTGCGCGTCGGGCGCGAGCGCGACGTCGACGTGCCCGCCGTCGACCGGCAGCCGCAAGGTGGTGGCCCTGAGCTCCGGCATCGCCCAGAGCGCCGCGCAGGTGCCCGGCCCGTTGCTGTAGAGGATCTGCCCCGAGACCGCGACCTCGCAGCGACCCGAGGCGCCGACGACTTCGATGGCGAGCGCCTCGCTGTCTTCGAGGGCGACGTCGTCGGGCAGGTAGAGCTCGCCGCGGGCGAGGTCGACCGGCGAGAAGGAGACCTGCGATTGGGCGTGTGCAGGCGCCGACCATGTGGCCGACCACGTGATCAACGCCAACGCGGTCGACGGCCAGAAGAGGGTGCGCATCGGTGGGGGCCTCTCGCTCGAGGAGACAAGGACGAACGTCGCCCCTGCGTGGCGGCAATGCACGCGGACCGACGGCGCTCGATTCGATTCCGGGTGCCTCAAGTTGTCAACCGCTCCGGGGATTCCCGCGCGGGCGCCGGCGTCGGCCAGCGTGAGCGGCGCGTGATCACGAGGAAGAGCAGCGCCTGGCTCACCAGCATCAGCGGCACGTAGAAGGTGCCGATGTACCAGTGCGCGCCGATGCCGTCGACCAGCGCGCCGAAGCCCTCGGTGATCACCAGCGCCAGCGAGTAGCCGATGTTCTCGAGGCTGAAGACCCAGACCGCCGGCCACGCGAGGCGACTCCCGCGGCGGAGCAGAGCGATCGCGGCGAGCGCGAGCAGGACCGAGGCGGTGTCACCAATCGTGACGATCCACGCTGCGGTGCGCGAGTACTCGGCGCTCACCACGCCGACGACCAGCGTGGTGGCGCCGACGTGGCGAAACAGAAAGGGCGCGATGAGCCACGTGGCGGCGCGCTCGGGTGGCACGCGCAGGACGTGGGGCCACACGAACCAGAGCGCCACGCACGCGAGCACGAGGTGGCTCATGCCGAACTGGAAGAAGAAGACGTGCAGCGGTTCCATCAGGGGACCTCGTCGGGTGGAGGGGCGGCGAGGGTGGCGTCGAGCTCGATCTCCACACGCCAGCGCGCCTCGTAGGGCGAGCCCGAGCGGGCATGGTGACGTGGTTGTTCCATGGGCCGAGCGTGCGCCGGCTGCGCCGCCAAGACAAGCCGCGCTCTTGGGCGGGCGCTGCTCCGACCGAAGAAGCGCTTGGTTTTTTCAGGCGCGCACGCTAATTCGCGGCCGCTCGCGGGTTCGGCTCGGCGAGCGAAGGTCAGGCGATGACGAGCACCCAGCAGCGGCGCCCTCCGGGGATCCTGGCGCTCAGCGACGGCACCGTGCTGCGCGGGGTCGGCATCGGCGCCCTCGGGGTGAGCGTCGGCGAGGTCGTCTTCAACACGGCGATGACCGGCTATCAGGAGATCCTGACCGACCCGAGCTACCACCAGCAGATCGTCACGCTCACCGCGACGCACGTCGGCAATACCGGCGTCAACGTCGAGGACGAGGAGGCCGCCGGCCCGCAGGTCGCGGGCCTCATCGTGCGCGACCTGCCGCGGCTGGCCTCGAGCTGGCGCATGCGCGAGCCGCTCGACCGCTACCTCGCACGCCACGGCGTCGTCGCGCTGACCGAGGTCGACACCCGCCGCCTCACCCACATCCTGCGCGACGGCGGGGCCCAGAACGGCTGCATCGCCGTCGGCGACAAGATCGACGAGCCCGCGGCGCTTGCGCGCGCCCGCGCCTTCGCCGGGATCGGCGGCGCCGACCTGGCCAGGGTCGTCACCCTGCCCGAGCCGACCGACTGGCGTGACGGCTCGATCGCCTGGCTCGGCGATCACACCGCGCCGAGCGCGGATCGCGGCGCGCTGCACGTCGTCGCCTACGACTTCGGCGTCAAGCGCAACATCCTGCGCATGCTGGTCGACCGGGGCTGCACGATCACCATCGTGCCCGCCGAGACCCCGGCCGAGCGCGTGCTCGCGCTCTCGCCCGACGGCGTCTTCCTCGCCAACGGCCCGGGCGATCCGGCGCCGGTCACCTACGCGCAGGCCGCCATCGCCAAGCTGGTGCAGCGCGGGCTGCCGGTCTTCGGGATCTGCCTCGGCCACCAGCTCTTGTGCCTCGCGCTCGGGGCGAAGACCCTCAAGATGAAGTTCGGGCACCACGGCGCCAATCACCCCGTCAAGGAGCTCGCCGGCGGGCGCGTGCTCATCTCGAGCCAGAATCACGGCTTCGCCGCCGACCCGGCCACGCTCCCGCCCGAGCTGCGCCCGACCCACGTCTCGCTCTTCGACGGCTCGCTCCAGGGTGTCGAGCACACGAGCCTGCCGGTCTTCTCGTTCCAGGGCCACCCCGAGGCGAGCCCCGGCCCGCACGATCTCGCGCACCTCTTCGATCGCTTCGTCTCCGACATGCGGGCGCGCAAGGCCGCCTGAGGGGTTCCCATGCCGCGGCGCGACGACATCCACTCGATCCTGCTCATCGGCGCCGGCCCGATCGTCATCGGTCAGGCCTGCGAGTTCGACTACTCGGGCGCGCAGGCGTGCAAGGCGCTGCGCGCCGAGGGCTACCGCGTGATCCTCGTCAACTCGAACCCGGCGACGATCATGACCGACCCCGAGATGGCGGACGTGATCTACATCGAGCCGGTCGAGTGGGAGACGGTCGCGCGCATCATCGAGCGCGAGCGCCCCGACGCCGTGCTGCCGACGATGGGCGGGCAGACGGCGCTCAACTGCGCGCTCGACCTCGCGCACCACGGCGTGCTCGAGCGCTTCGGCGTCGAGCTCATCGGCGCGCGCGTCGACTCGATCGAGAAGGCCGAAAACCGCGAGCTCTTCAAGGCCGCGATGGAGAAGATCGGGCTGGCCATGCCGCGCGCCGTCTTCTGCCACACCATCGACGAGGTGATGGCGGCGGCCGAGCGCACCGGCTACCCGGCGATCGTGCGCCCGTCCTTCACGCTCGGCGGCACCGGCGGCGGCATCGGCCGCACCCCGGACGAGCTCCGCGAGATCGCCACGCGCGGGCTCGAGGCCTCGCCGACGACGCAGGTGCTCATCGAGGAGTCGGTCCTCGGCTGGAAGGAGTTCGAGATGGAGGTCGTCCGCGACCGCGCGGACAACTGCATCATCGTCTGCTCGATCGAGAACTTCGACCCGATGGGCGTGCACACCGGCGACTCGATCACCGTCGCGCCCGCGCTGACACTGACCGACAAGGAATACCAGGTCATGCGCGACGCGAGCTTCGCGGTCATGCGCGAGATCGGCGTCGACACCGGCGGCTCCAACGTGCAGTTCGCGGTCAACCCCGAGGACGGGCGCCTGGTCGTCATCGAGATGAACCCGCGCGTGTCGCGCAGCTCGGCGCTGGCGTCGAAGGCGACCGGCTTCCCGATCGCCAAGATCGCGGCCAAGCTCGCGGTCGGCTACACCCTCGACGAGCTCGACAACGACATCACCCGGGTCACGCCCGCGAGCTTCGAGCCGACGATCGACTACGTCGTCGTGAAGTGCCCGCGCTTCGCCTTCGAGAAGTTCCGCGGCGTCGAGGCGCGCCTCACCACGCAGATGAAGTCGGTCGGCGAGGTGATGGCGATCGGGCGCACCTTCCTCGAGGCGCTCGGCAAGGCGCTGCG
>WYBB01000256.1 GCA_011526585.1 Deltaproteobacteria bacterium | reverse complement strand
CCCCCCCCCCCCAGCCCCCCCCCCCCGCCCCCCCCCCCGCCCCCGCCCCCACCCCCCAGCGCACCCGCGGCACGACGCCCCCACCTGCCCCACCCGCCCCGAGCCTCGACCCCGCCTCGCTCCCACCGCTCGACGCCGAGACCTGGGAGGTCGTCGTCGACATCATCCGCCCGTCCGACCCGGTGCTCGCCGGTCTGCTCGATCACGCCAAGGTCGTCGCGTTCACCGACGCCGTGCTCACGCTCGAGGTCGCCGGCGAGCTCACCGAGCGCCGCCTCAACGCCAAGCTCGCCGACGCGCGCGCGTTGATCACCGCGCAGCGCCCCGACGTCGCGCGCCTGGCCGTCGTCGGCGCCCCGACCACCGACGGCACGAGCGACACGCCCCACCAGCGCAAATATCTCCGCAATCAGAAGGCGCGTGAGGCAAAACGCCGCGATGTCGAGCGCCACCCACTGGTCGTCGAGCTTCTCGAGCGCTTTGGCGGTACACTGGGTCTCGTCGAGCTCGACGAGCCCGACCCCCACTGAGCCCCGATGACCCCCGACGCGCGGCCCCCAACGCGCACCACCCAAGGAGCCTCCCATGGACTTCGAAGCCCTCATGCAACAAGCACAGGCGATGCAGCGCCAGGCCCTCGAAGCCCAGGAGCGCGCCGCGCGTCGCGAGGTCACGGGCGAAGCGGGCGGCGGCCTCGTCAAGGTCACCGTCACCGGCGGGCTGGTCGTGACGCGCGTCGAGCTCGATCCGGTCACCGCCACCGATCTCGAGATGCTGCAGGACCTCATCACCGCGGCGACCAACGATGCGCTCAAGAAGGCCAAGGAGATGGCCACCAAGGAGCTCGGGCCCATCGCCGAGATGATGAAGCAGACCGGGCTCGGCAACCTGTGAGCCCTCGGCCCCCGCCATGACCGCGCTCCCTCCCGCCCTCGACAAGGTCGCCACGCTGCTCTCGCGCCTGCCCGGCGTCGGCAAGCGCTCGGCTTTGCGCTGGGCCTTCCACATCCTCGGTGAGCCGCCGAGCTACGCGCGCGAGCTGCAGCAGGCGCTCGCCGAGCTGATGCAGCACGTGCGCTTCTGCAGCGAGTGCCACCACCTCGCCGAGGACGAGCGCTGCCCGATCTGCCGCGACCCCGCGCGCGACCCGACGCTCCTCTGCATCGTCGAGGGCGTGCCCGACCTGCTCGCGCTCGAGCGCACCGGCAGCTATCGCGGGCGCTATCACGTGCTGCACGGCGCGCTCGCGCCGCTCAAGGGGATCGGCCCCGCCCAGCTGCGCCTCGGCAACCTCGAGGAGCGCATCGCCAACCAGGGTGTCAGCGAGGTGATCCTCGCCACCTCCGCCGACGTCGAGGGCGAGGCCACCGCCCTCTACCTCGCCAAGCGACTCGCACCGACGGGCGTCAACGTCACGCGCATCGCCACCGGGATCCCGATGGGCGGCGAGCTCGAGTACCTCGACGATCACACGCTGAGCCGCGCCATCGCCGGCCGCATCCGCTTCGGATAGTCAGGCGCGAGCGCTCGCGCGCAGCCGGATCGGCGCCGACGGCCGCAGGGTCACGCGCGGCAGAGGCGGCACGGGCGGCGACGACGGCGACTCGAAGCGCACGTGTTGGGCGATGTGCGCGAGCGCCATCTGCCCCTCCATCAGCGCGAAGTGGTTGCCGATGCACACGCGCGGCCCGTCGGCGAAGGGCACGTAGGCGCCGCGCGGCAGCGCCTGCTCGCGCTCGGGCGCGAAGCGATCGGGATCGAAGCGCTCGGGCTCGGGGAAGAGATCGGGCCTGCGATGCAACCCATACATGCTGACGATCACCGTCGCGCCCGCCGGCAGCTCGAAGCCGCCGAGCCGCACCGGCGTGATCGCCTCGCGCCCGACCATGTAGGCCGGCGGGTAGAGGCGCATCGTCTCCTTGAAGACCTGCAGCGCCAGCGGCAGCGCCGGCAGATCCTCCAGCCGCGGCGCACGACCGCCGAGGACCCCCCGGGCTTGTTCCGCCAGCCGCTCGGCGACCTCGGGGTGGCGCGCGAGCAGATCGAGCGCCCAGGTCAGTGCGTTGGCCGTCGTCTCGTGGCCGGCGACGAAGAGGGTCATCACCTCGTCGCGCACCTGCTGGTCGTGCATGCCCGAGCCGTCCTCGTCGCGCGCCGCGAGCAGCATGCCCAGGATGTCCGAGCGTGGCGTCGGGTCCTTGCGGCGCTCGGCGATGAGGCGATACACGATCGCGTCGAGCTCCGCGACGGCGCGGCGCAGGCGGCGATGGCGCGGCAACGGCCAGGCGAGCGGCAGGTGCACGAGCGAGCCGAGGCGGTAGGCGATGTAGTCGGCGGCCTCGTGCACCGCGCGCCCGACCGCGCCGGCGTCGCCTTCGAAGCTCGTGCCGAACATGGTGGTGGTGGCGATGTCGAGCGTCAGCCGCGCCATCTCCTCGAGCCCGTCGATCGTCCGGCCGCCGCGCCAGCGCTGCACGGTCTCATCGATGAGGCGCGCCATCGTCTCGGCGTAGCTGCCGACCTCCTTCTTGGTGAGGCCGGGCGCGATCAGCTTGCGCTGGCGCTTGTGCACGTCGCCGGCGCTGGTGACCAGCCCGTCGCCGAGGATCGGGCGCGCGTGCCGATCGAGCGCGACGAACTTCTTGAAGCACGCGGCCTGCGTGCGCAGGACCTCGCCGGCGAGCTCGGGCGAGGTGACGACGAAGACCTGGCGCCCGCCGGGCATCGGCGCACGCACGAGCTCGCCGCCTTCGCGGTGGGCGCGCGCGAGGAAGGCCAGCCGGTCGCGGCGAAACTCCGGCAGACATCCGAGCACCGGCACGCCGGCCAGGGTGGGGATCGCTTGCATGACCTGCGCATACCGCGTCGGCGGCCTGGCGGCAAAGGCGGGCGTGATGTTCAGCGCCGCGCCGAATCGATCCGCCCGATCTGCGCGCGCACGTGCCTGGCCCACGGCTCGGCCAGCTCTTTCGCCCCGAAGGCCGCGGTCGCCATCACGGCGCAGCGCGGCGCGTCCGAGAAGAACCAGTGCTGCGGGATGACGAGGTCGATCCGCAGCGCCGGCCCGTCGACGTCGACCGCGACCGCCTTGTCCCTCCAGGTTCGCTCCATGCCGGCGCGATCGACCTGCAGCTTGCCACAGTCGAAGACCGCCATGAGCAGCCCCTTGGGCGCCTTGTTCTCCTCGGCGGGCCACTGGTAGTCGCACTGGTACTTGTCGTAGCCGAGCGACTCGGCGCGCACGCTGAAACGCCACGGCTCCTCGACGCCCATCGCCTGACGCGCCGCCTCACCGAGGAGCGCCTCGCAGAAGGCGCGGTTGTCCTCGGCGCTCACGCGCTGGTCACCTCCCGGCGAAGCGGCCGTCGGCGCGGCCGCGGCGGGCGCGGGGTCCACCGCGGAACCGCCCTCGCCGGGCGCGCGCTCCTGGCTGCAAGCGGCAGAGAGCACGATCGACGCGATGAGAATCGAAGGATGTCGTGACATGGCTTGGTCCTCGTGTCGTCATGCGACGTGTGACGGAGTGGCCGGTCGGTCGGACCGTACCGATGGGGTTGGGATGGCCGAGACCCTAACCCGGCGCGCGTCGAATGGCGATCCTCCGGCCCGCTCGCGCGCGGCCGCGCCCACGGGAGGCCGCCCGGATCTGTCTGGCGCGGTCGCGCCGCGTCTGTTCCTTCCCTCGACCGCGCGCCGCGCGCATCCTGCGCTGCGTGACAACGAACGCCCCCGACTCCGCTCAGCACGCCGTGGCCCGCCTGCACGATCAGGCGCTGCCCCTGCCCGCCCCCGCACCGACCGCCACGCCCGAGGCGCGCTTCGACTGGCGCCTCGTCGCCGCGCTCGCCGCGGTCTATCTCATCTGGAGCTCGACCTACCTCGGCATGAAGGTCGCCATCGCCACCTTCCCGCCGTTCGTGCTCGGCAGCCTGCGCTTCACCCTCGCCGGCGCGCTCTTGCTCGGCTGGCACCTCATGCGCGGCGGGCGCCTGCCGACCCGCTCCGAGCTCGTGGCCGCGCTGCCGGTCGGCCTCCTCCTCTTCGTCGGCGGCAACGGCTTCGTCGCCATCGCCCAGCTCGAGGTCGCCTCGGGCGTCACCGCCATCGTCGCCTCGACCACGCCGCTGTGGGCCGCGCTCATCGCGCCGCTCTTCGGCGAGCGCGCCCGCCCCGCCGAGTGGGTCGGCGTCGTGCTCGGCGTCGTCGGCGTCGCCCTCCTCGGCGCGCGCTCCGAGCTCGGCTCGAGCTTCGGCATGGTCCTCGTGCTCCTGCTCGCGCCCGTCGCCTGGGCCCTCGGCTCGCTCCTCGCGCGCAAGCACACGCAGGCGCCCGGCCTCGGCGCGCCCGCCCTGCACATGCTCGCCGGCGGCCTCGGCATGCTCGTGCTCTCGCCGCTCATCGGCGAGACCTGGCCGACCTCGATCTCGGCCGAGGCCTGGGGGATCTTCGCCTACCTCGTCATCTTCGGCTCGCTCGTCGCCTTCACCGCGTTCAACTGGCTCCTGCGCAACACCCGCCCGAGCCTCGCGCTCTCCTACTCCTACGTGAACCCGGTGCTCGCGGTGCTGCTCGGCGTCGGCCTCGGCCAGGAGCCGCTCTACGAGACGACCATCGCCGCGACGCTCATCCTCGTCGTCGCGGTCGCCGTCGTCATCCGCACGAGCCTGCACCATCGCCGGCGCTGAACCCTGGAGCGCCGATCACTTCGGCCCGGCGCGCACGTCGCGTGCATGCGCGTCCGGTGCATCGGGCAAGGTCGTTGACCTCGCGCAGCGGCGCGGGCATATGCACGCGATGCGCAGCGCCCTCATCGCCTTCGCCACCTTGAGCGCGTGCGCCTCCGCGCCCCCCGCCGCGGCGCCCCCGGAGCCCACCGCCATGCCCAAGCCCCCCGTCGCAGACAAGCGCCCGACTGTCCGCACCCTGCACGGCGAGACCTTCGCCGACGACTACTTCTGGCTGCGCGACAAGGACTCCGAGCCGGTGCTCGCGCACCTGCGCGCCGAGGCCGCGTACGCCGACGCGCTGATGACCCCGCTCGGGCCGCTCCGCGAGACGCTCTTTTCCGAGATCGTCTCGCACATCGCCGAGGACGACGAGACCTTCCCGGTCAAGGACGGCGCCTGGCGCTACTGGAAACGCACCGTCAGGGGCCAGGGCTATCCGATCTATCTGCGCCGCGCCGCCGCCGACCCCGCCGCCCCCGAAGCGGTGGTCCTCGACATGAACGCGCTCGCCGCCGGCAAGGCCTTCCTCGGCCTCGGCGACCTCGAGGTAAGCGACGACGGCCAGCGCCTCCTCTACACGACCGACGAGACCGGCTTCCGCTCGTACGACCTGCGCGTGCGCGATCTCGGCAGCGGCCAGGACTTCCCCGAGGTGATCTCCAAGGTCGTGACCGCCGCCTGGGCCGCCGACAACGACACGATCATCTACGTGATCGAAGACGCCGCCAAGCGTCCCTACCGCGCCTACCGCCACCAGGTCGGCACCGACCCGAAGCACGACGTGCTCCTCTACGAGGAGACCGACGCGCGCTTCGAGCTCTACTGCTGGCGCACCACCAGCCGCGCCTTCGTCGTCCTGCACAGCGAGTCCAAGCTCGCGACCGAGGTGCGCCTCCTCGACGCGCGCCGCCCCGCCGCTCCACCGCTCCTCGTCGCCCCGCGCGCCGAGCGCCACGAGTACCACGTCGAGCACGCCGGCGAGCGCCTCTTCATCCGCACCAACGACCGCGGCTCGACCTTCCGCATCGTCGCGGCTCCCCTCGCCTCCCCCGCGCGCGAGAGCTGGCGCGAGCTCGTGCCGCACGACCCCGCGGTGATGATCGCCGACTTCGACGTCTTCGCCGACGTGCTCGCGCTCGAGCTCCGCCAGGGCGGGCTGCCCCACCTCGAGCTGCGCGATCACGACGGCGGCGCCGCGCACCGCATCGCGCTGCCCGATCCGGTCTACGACGTCGCCCTCGAACAGAACCCCGAGTTCTCGACCCGCTCCATCCGCTACGCCTATCAGTCCCTGGCCGTTCCGCGCAGCGTCTACGCCTTCGACCTCGACACCCGCCAGAGCACCCTCCTCAAGGAGGACCCGGTCCCGGGCGGCTTCGATCGCACGCGCTACGTCGCCGAGCGCGTCTTTGCCCAGGCCGCCGACGGCGCGGCGATCCCGATCTCGCTCGTGCGCCGAAGGGACGTGCCGCAGGACGGCAGCGCGCCGCTGCACCTCTACGGCTACGGCGCCTACGGGATCTCGATCCCGGCCTCCTTCAAGCCCGAGCGCCTGACCCTCCTCGATCGCGGCCTCGTCTTCGCCATCGCCCACGTGCGCGGCGGCGGCGAGCTCGGCAAGCCCTGGCACGAGGCCGGTCGCCTCGCCCACAAGCACCGGAGCTTCTCCGACTTCATCGCCGCGGCCGAGGCGCTGGTCGCCGGCGGCCACGCCGCCAGGGAGCGCATCACCATCGAAGGCCACTCCGCCGGCGGGCTCTTGATGGGCGGCGTGCTCAACCAGCGCCCCGACCTCTTCAAGGCGGCGATCGTCGGCGTGCCCTTCGTCGACGTGATCAACACGATGAACGACCCGACCCTGCCGCTGACGATCACCGAGTACGAGGAGTGGGGCAACCCCCAGGTCGCCGAGCACTACGGTTGGATCCGCGCCTACAGCCCCTACGACAACCTGCGGCGCGCCGCCTACCCGCCGCTGCTCGTCAAGACGAGCTACAACGACAGCCAGGTGATGTACTGGGAGCCGGCCAAGTACGTCGCCCGCCTGCGCGAGCTGCAGACCGGCGAGGGCCCGGTGATCTTCAAGATCCACCTCGACGCGGCGGGCCACGGCGGCAAGAGCGGCCGCTACGACCGCTACAAGGAGATCGCCTACGACCAGGCGTTCCTCCTGTGGCAGCACGGCCTGTGATCCCGCGCGCCCGCGCGCAGCGCCTCAGGGCGCTTCGAGATCGAGCCTCAGGCGCAGGATCCTGACCGCCGGCGACGGGGGCAGGGCAACGCGCGCGAGCATGCGCTCGACGCAGCGCGCGCTCGACTCCTCGAAGCGGCCGGTCGCGCGGGTCACGCGCGAGACCTTGCCGTCGAGGCCGGCGACGACGTTCCACTCGAGCACGCCGCCGACCGGCGTCGGGCTCGCTGCGAGACACCGCCGCAACACCGCGAGCCGCTTGCGGAAGGCGACCACGACCGCGCCTTCGGCCGGGGCACGCTGTGGCAGCGTCAGGACGGTCAGCTTCAGGCGTCGCTGATCCCGCTTGCCGTCCTTGCCGTCCCCGCCACCTAGCCCGCCGCCCGTGTCGACCTGGCCCTTCAACCCCTCGATGAGACCGGAGCCGCCGCCGAAGCCGACACAGCCCCCACAGCCACCACCACCCACGCCGGTGCCGCTGAGCCCGAGCACGGAGGCATCGAGGGGATCCCGCTCGGACGCGACGACCGCGGCCTGCTCCTGCGGGCCGCCCACGCTGTCGACCGCGACGAAGCTCGTGTACGGCGTGACCAGCGCGTAGGCGAGGCCGAGCGCCGTGACCTCGGCCCGGTGGTCGGGCGCGTCGCGGGCACCGGCGAAGTCCGAGAGGCGCGCGATGCGCTCACGCGCCCAGAGGAGCGGCACGGCCGGGTGCCGCTCGCCGCCGGCGATCTCGCTGCGCGACCGCCACCGACCCGTGGCGGTGTCGCCGCTGACGATCACCGCGCCGCGCGGGACGCCCCGATAACGCCCGCTCACGAGCAGCGGGCGAGCGCGATACAGGGTCGGCACCGAGCGCGGCTCGACGTCGTAGGCGTCGAAGCCGTCGAATGCCAGCGCGATCCGGGTGAGCACGGGCGCACGCACGTCGTCGAGCAGCACCTCGCCGACCGCCTCCCGCTCGGCGTGGTTGCGGATCTGGTAGACCTCGCCGTGGCCCGCGTGTGCGACCGCCTCGAGCAGGTGGCGGTTGACGTTGGGACCGACGCCGACCGCGAAGACGCTGGCGTCGTTTGCACGCTCGCGGATCAGATCGATCGCGCGCGCCTCGACCGTGACGTAGCCGTCGGTGACCAGGACGAAGGTGCGCGCCACGCCCTCGACGGGCGGTGCCGAGAGCGCGTGCTCGAGCGCGCCGAGGAGCTCGGTGCCGCCGCCCGATCCGGCCTGGCGCAGGAACTCGCGCGCGCGCTGCTTGTTGCTCTCGGTCGCTGGCAGGCTGTGTGCGGCCAGGTGCCGGCTATCGCCCGCGAAGGTGATCACGTTGAAGCGCTCGTGCGTGTCGAGCTCGCCGACCAGCGCCTCGACCAGCGCGACGGCGCTCTCGATCGGCCAGCCGCCCATCGAGCCCGAGGTGTCGACGATGAAGACGTGCTCACGCCGCGTGATCGCCTCGGGCGCGACGCGCTCTGGCGGCTCGATCAAGGCGAGGAAGTGTCCGCCCTCGCCGTCCTCGTCGGGCGCGACCAGGACCCCGCTCTCCAGCGCGTCGCCGCCGAGCGCATACTCGAGCACGAAGTCGCGGCTCGCGTCGGGCTCGGGCTCGATCAGCTCGACCTCGACCCGATCGCCGTCGCGCGTGAGCGCGATCGGGTGGGTCGACGAGTGCGCCCACTGCACCGGCAGCCCACCGCCGAGGCTCACGGTGATCGGCCAGGCGTGAAGCGCGGGCGGCGCCGGTGCGGCGCCCTCGTCCCCGATCGCCGACCAGGGCAGATCGGGGAAGGCCTCGCGCGGCGAGACGTAGCGGGGTCCGACGACCCGGGGCACGACCAGCGCGTAGGTCCCGTCGGTCGGACGCAGGAGCTCGACATAGGAGAGCTCGACCTCGATCACCTCGCCCGGCTGAACGTTGGCGACCCGCGAGGAAAAGACATTGGGGCGACTCTCTTCGAGCAGCGCCGCGCGGATCCCCTGCTTCTTCGCCTCCTCGAAGACGCGGCGCGCGTCCTCCTTCTCCTTGATCGTCGCGACGATGCGCCGTCCGCCGACCCGCATCTCCAGCGCGTGCACGGCCGCGCGGGTCGAGAGCGGAAAGACCCAGGTCGCGTCGAGCGGGGTCGCGCCGGTGTTCTCCCAGAGCTGGGTCAGCGAGACCGCCGCGACGACACCGCTGATCTCGGCGTGCACCGTGACCTCGCGCAGCGGCAGCGGGTCGAGGCGCGGATCGACGCCGGGCACGACGAAGTAGGGCGCCGCGGTGCGGTCGTCCGCGACGGGTGAAGCGAAGGCGGCGCCGGACAAGAGCTGTACGACGACGACGGCGGCGAGCAGAGGGGTGCTCGGCATGGACGTCTCCTGTGCCAGAGGGCGAACTGAGCGATTGGCGGGGATGGCTCGAGAGCCTCTCGACGAGACGACCCGACACCGGACGCCTGAAAAAGTTCCGCTACCTCGGATTCGGCACGACGCTCGGAGCGGGCGTCGGGCGCGTGCGCCGCGCGAAGTAGAGGCCGGCGAGCAGGAACGAGCCGGCGCAGAGGATCGAGGTCGCGTAGCTCATGCCGATGAAGAACTCGAGCCAGGTCTGATCGCCCGCGCCGAGGCTGCGGTACAGGGTGAACGAGACCGAGCCGACGTAGCCGAAGGCGTCGGTCACGTAGATCATGAAGCCGGCCGTGGCGACCCAGCCGACGGCGGCGATGAGGCGATCGAAGAGCATCGAGCCGAAGGGCACGTAAGCGAGGTAGAGGCCGAGCCCGATGGTGATCATCCACACCTCGGGCGAGATGAGCCCCGCCTCGAAGGCGAGCGTGGCGAGACCGACCAGGGCCGAGGCGAGCACCATGAGGCCATGCACGACGAGCAGCGCCTTTCGGTTGTCGCGGATGCGCATGAGCGCGCCGAGGCCGACGAGCACGCCGAAGGCGACCGGCAGCTCGGACCAGGTCATGATCTCGGGGGTCTTGCCGAAGCCGAGCTCACGCCAGATGTCGGCGGCGAAGTCGTCGCGGATGGTGCGATAGGCGGTGAGCACGACGTAGAGCGCGGTCAGCGCGACGAGGCCCGGCCAGAAGGCCCTGAGGAAGCGGTGGCGCTCGGCGCGGTTCATCGGCTCGCGGCGCACGCGCTGGGCCTCGTCCTCGGCGGTCGGCGGCGGCAGGCGCGTGAGCAGGAAGACGAAGAGGAGCAGGAACGGGAAGAAGATGAGCCCGACCACGGCCGGCATCAGCTCCTCGCTGACGCCCCAGCCGAGGACCCAGGCGCCGACGGTCTTCACCGCGCCGGAGGCGACGATGTAGCTCGCGGACAGGCCGGCGCCGAGCGCCTCGGTGGTGCGGCGGCCTTCGAGGAAGCCGAAGACCATGCCCCAGATCATGCCGAGCGGGATCCCGTTGGTGAAGAGCCAGATCGCGCTCCACGGCGCCGGCGTCACCGCGAAGAGCAGGAGCGAGCCCTCGGCGATGGCGATGAGCACGACGATGGCGAGACCGCGCCTGGCGGGGCTCATCTCGCTCACGACCTTGATGCCGAGGAACTTCGAGAGCGTGTAGCCGAGGATCTGGCTGACGACGAGGATGATCTTCCAGTCGAGCGCGCCGAGGAGCGGCACCTCGAACTCGCCTTCGTAGGCCGCCGCGGTGAACGGCTTGCGGAAGGCGTACATGCAGAAATAGGTCGAGAAGGCCGCGACGATGGCGTAGGCCGAGAAGACCGTCGGGCGCGTGCGCGAGAGCCAGCGCGTGATCGGTGAGGTCGCGACCGCCACGGATGATCAGCGAGCGCGGCGGGTGCGGCGCGCAGACGCGACGACGAGCGCGAGCCCGACGAGCGCGAGGCCGCCGACCGGGCCACCGGCGCAGCCCGACTGCTTGGAGGCGGTGTCGGCGCTCGGCGGCGGCGCGGTCGGCTCGCCCTTGCACCAGATCTCGCTCCAGGCGGACGCGCCCCAGGACTTGCACATCCGGCGATAGCCCTCCTGGCCGAGCGTCTTGTCGCAGGCGTCGCGCTCGCCGTGCCAGGCGCTGCACGACTGGCACTCGAGGCCGGGCACGGCCTGCTTTTCGACGGTGCAGGTCTCGACGTAGTCGTCGGGCGGCGGCACGTCGGCGTGAGCGACGACGGGGACGAGCGACAGACACAGGGCGATGAGCGCGGTCTTGATCATGAATGGGGATCCTGGTCGGGGGAGGACATCTTGCGCGTGCGGTGACGGACGAGGAAGACCAGGCTCAAACCGATCGGCGGCAACGCCCAGGGCAGCCCGGCGGCGAGGCAGCCACCGTCGTCCTTTTCGGGCTCGGGCACCGGCACATCGGCGAGCGCCAGCCCGGCGCCGAGCGCGACGAGGACGAGCGCGAGCAAGAGGATCAGCATGCGCCTGGACGACATGGCCCGAGCCTGCCCGTTCTCGAATCAGCGCACAAGCCCAGAGAATGGCGGTCATGCGGGTGGCGCAGCTTCAGCGCTTGGCGACCTCCGCCACCAGGTCGGCGGGCGTGAGCGCTTCGACGTCGCGCGAGACCGGGTGGCGGTGTGGGGCGCGCGCGACGATCGCCATGCGCGCGAGCTGCTCGGGGGCCAGGGCGGCGGCGACCTTGTGCAGCTGCGAGGTGTCCTCGGAGCGTGGCAGCTCGGACCACTTCACCTCGAAGAGGTGCAGGCGGCCTCCGCGGTCGAGCACGAAGTCGACCTCGGTCGTGCGGTCACGCCAGAAGAAGAGGGACGAGAGCTCTTGTCGCAGTCCGAGCGCACGACGCAGCTCGCAGTAGATCGCCGTCTCGAAGAGCGCACCCCTCAGCGGTGAAGCGTGCAGGTCCGCGACCGAGCGGAGGTTGATGAGGTACGCCAGGAGCCCGGTGTCACAGAAGTAGAGCTTCGGGGTCTTGGACAGGCGCTTGTTCTGGTTGGAGAACCAGGGCTCGAGCAGGGCCACGAGCCCGCTCGCCTGGAGCGCCGCGAGCCAGGCCCCGACGGTGGGCACCGAGATCCCGATGTCGCGAGCCAGGTCGGACTTGTTGAGGAGTTGGCCGCTGCGCAGCGCGCAGGCGCGCACGAAACGCTCGAAGTCGCGCAGATCGGTGACGCGTGCGAAGAAGGCCGCGGGATCGAGCTCGGCGGAGGCGGCTTCGCTCGGGAGGTCGAGCGACACGTAGTCATGCTCGGGAAAGAGCTGCTCGAGCAACGAGGTCTTGCCGGTCTGACGCGCCCCGGTCAGCACGATGACCGGACGCTGACGCGCCAGGGAGCGCACGTGCTCGGAGATTTCCCTTTCTATCCACACGAATGCAGAATCTAAAGTCGCACCTTAGATCTTGCAAGCATGCGACCGGCACCTCGACGAGCGACGCTCAAGGACAGCCGTGCGCGCGGCGCAGGAGCTCGATCTCGTCGAGCAGCTCCGGCATCAGCACCAGCGCTTCGATGGCGTCGTCGTCGAGGCCGAGCTGCGCGATGTCCTCGGTGAGATCGAGGTAGAGCCAGGCGCGGCCCCAGACGGTGAGGATCGCCTGGCGCCAGCAGGGATCTCCCGAGAGGCGCTGATAGGCCCCGGGGAAGTCGCGCCGCGCCATGTGCAGGTAGCGCTGGATGTACCAGAGGAAGGTGAGGATCCCGTCGCGCGAGGAGATCGACCACGAGCCGAGGTTGTCGCGCAGCGCCCAGTCGGTCGCGAGCGAGTTGACGTACTGCGTCGTCTCCTCGAGCACGGAGTTGAAGCCCTGATCACCGCCGTCGAAGCGGCCGTCGTCGGGGTCGCCGTCGAGGTAGACGTCGCGATAGAAGTCGTCGGGCAGGAGCGCCGCAAACGCGTCGTGGTTGAGGCGGCTGCGCGCGAAGGTCTCGCCGCCGCGCGCGGTGGTGTCGCCGCGCTCGCAGGTGAAGCCGGTCTCGAAGTGCACGGCGTAGTGGTCCGAGGAGAAGCCGCCGCGCGTGAGATCGTAGATGTGTCCGCACTCGTGCACGACGGTCGAGAGCTCGCCGATGAGCCCGCTCGCGCTGGCGCGGTTCGAGGTGAAGGCGGTGATGCAGTTGCCGAGGCCGCCGGCGCCGCCCTCGTTGGCGGCGCTCACGAGGAAGCCGCCGAACGGGTAGCGGCGCGCGAGCACCTGGTCGGTGAAGGCGAGGTAGTCCTGGGCCGAGTAGGCGGCGATCAGATCTCCGATCGCGGCGCGGTCGTCGGGCAGCTCCTCGTCGTACTGGCCGTCGATGCACGTCGCGCTCACGACCGGCGCCGGGCCGCCGCTGGTGTCGGGCGTGACGCTGGTATCCGGCGCGACGCTGGTGTCGGGCGCGACGCTGGTATCGGGCATGGCGGCGGTGTCCGACGTCGCGTCGTCCCCCGGGCCGCTCGCGTCACCGCCCAGCACCTCGTCCGCCGTCTCGCCGCCGACCTCGAAGCCGTCACCAGCCGGGAAGCCGCGGCCGCCGGGCTCGTCACAGCCCGCCCCGACGGGGGCGGAGACCAGGGCACAACACAAGATCACTATCCGCATTCAGGGACCACTCGGGACGTAGACACAGGCTTCTTCTTCGCGGTTGCAGGTGCCCTTGGGCAGCTCGGACTCGAGCGTCGCCTGCATGATGTCGAGCTGGCTGCGACAACTCTTCAGCATGCACGAGAGCCACGCGCCGAAGTCGTCGTCGAGCCCGGCGCAGCTCTGGCTCTCGCAGGCCGCGAGGTTGTCGTGCTGGAGCGGGTTGGCGAGCGCGGCGCAGGTCTCGAAGAGCTGCTCGCGCGCGCACTGGCCGCAGGCCTCGCCCTCCCAGGCGATGCAGTCGAGGAGGCAGGTCGTCGAGTTGCTGCACGCGAGCAGGCACTCGTGCACGCCGCTGCAGGTGGACCCGAGCGGCTGAATGCTGTCGAAGCGCGGGAAGCGCCCGAGGATCGTCGCGCGACAGCGCGCGTCTTGCGCGCCGTCGGCGAAGGTGCAGCCGAGCCGCGTCTGGTTGCCGAGGCGCGCGCCCGCGGCCGCGCCGGCGCCGAGCAGCAGCGTCTCCGGAAAGCGCTCGTCCCAGCGTTCGCTCTGCAGGAGACACGTCGCCAGCGGTCCCGTCAGGTACTCGAGCAAGAACGTCGCCCCGCCCGAAGAGAGCTCGGGCGTCGCGCCGAGGATCGTCTGCGTGTAGGGCAGGAAGTCCTCGACCGGCGTCGCGCCCGAGGCCTCGACCGCATAGGCGCGCAGCTGCCCGCCGGACGGCGTGCGGCGCCCGGCGTAGCGCCACAAGGTCGCGGTCGTGGCGTCCGCCGGCGGCGAGGCGAGGTGACTCGCGCGATAGCGCACGCGCAGGACGAAGCGCGTGCCGAACGGGATGAGCAGCGCCGTCTCTTGATCGAACGACAGCGGCCTCTGGCCCGGCACCCAGCTCAGGAGCGCGACCTCGTCGGCGCTGCCCGCGCCAAAGGGGCAGGCGTAGCCCGCATCGCCAGCGGGCAGGTCGGCGGCCGCGCCCGGTGCGAGCGCGTAGAGCGTCACCTGCTGCACGAGGTCGTGATGCTCCGGTGTGAGCGCGATGTCGGTGACCCACCAGCCGCGGCGATCGAGGCTCGCGTCCTCGCTCACGCGCTGGTCGAGGAGGAAGCAGCGCGTCTCGTCGCCGCGCGGGGTGTAGGCGGCCCGCGTGAGCGCGACCTCGACCTCGCCGGCCGGGGAAAAGGCCGGCTCGGGCTCGGGCGCGACGTAGTCGCTCTCGGCGCCGGCGAGGAAGCCGTCGCTGCGCCAATCGGCGAAGACCGCGACCTCGTCCGCGCTCAGCGCGCGGCTGGCGGCGAGGTCCCGGCACGCGTCGTCGAACGGCCAGGGCGGCATGAAGCCGCTCTCGACGTAGCTGACCATCGCCTCGCGGTGGGGCGCGGTCGCCTCGTACGAGTCGAGCGCCATCGGGCCGATGCCGTCGGCGCGGTGACAGCGCTGGCAGTGCCGCTCGACGAGCGGGCGCACGTCCTTGTGCCAGCTCGTGCCGCTGGGCGGCGGAGGCACGTCGCCGCCACCGCCGCCGCCCGAGCCGTCGGGCCGCAGGAACGCGTACGGGTTGCCGTGGGGCGCGACCTCGTCGGGGTAGTCGACGCAGCCCATCCCGAGGAGCGGGCACACGGCGCAGAAGATGAGGTGAGGCAGGGCGCGCGGTACGGTCATCGCGACGGGAGCATAGTCATGGCGAGGTCAGAAGTCACCCGGACTCTCGGGCCCGAGCGCGCGCGGCGCGATGAGCTCGCTCGGACGCAAGGTGGCGATGAGCCGGCGCGCCGCCGCGAAGACCGGGTCCTTGCGGTCGGGGGAGGCGCCGAAGGCGACCAGCAGGTGCCGATGCCAGGCGACCGCCAGCGCCTCCCACGCGAGATCGGTGACGAAGGCGAGGCGCCCGACGGCGACCCCGCGCTGGTCGAGGCCGAGCACCGGCTGCGCGGCGCCGCGCGGCAGGCCACGCGAATGGGCGAAGCGCTCGAGCGCCGCGGCGACCGCGGCCTCGGGGCCGTGCGGCTCGTCCGAGAAGACCGCGAGCAGGAGCGGGGTCTCGGGCGCGTCGGCGAAGCGCAGCTCGATCATCTCGCCGAGGTCGTTCACCGTCGCGTCGACGGGCACGTCGAGCTCGAAGAGATCGCCCCAATGCCAGACCTCGGTGCCGCTCATGCGGCGGACCATGCGACGCGCGCTGCGCGATGACAAGCGATTGTGTGGCGTGCGCGCGCTCGGCGGGTCAGCGCGTCTGGTCGAGGAAGTGCACGATCGCCTCCCACGGCACCGCGTGGCGCATCGCCGTGCGCGAGTCCCAGCTGTTGTGCAGGGCGACGATGCGCCCGCGCGTGTCGAAGAGCGGCGAGCCGGAGTGGCCCCAGTAGGTCCACGCCGAGTGCTTGGCGCGCCCGAGCGACTGCCGGCCGAGGCGGTCGGGCAGGAAGCCGCGGATCGATCCGACGGAGACGTGCCACGGCTCGTAGTCGGTCGGCTCGCCGCTGGGGGTGCGGCGGCCGGGCTGGCCGATGACGACGACCGGGTCGCCGACCTCCGGCGCGGAGGGCGCGAGGCGCGCGATCGGCAAGCGCGCGTCGGCGGGCACGTCGTCGAGGCGCACGAGCCCGAGGTCGAGGAAGTCGTCCGAGGCGATGGTCACGCCCGAAAAGCGCCGCCCGTCGGGGAAGGTCACGGTGAAGCGATCGCCGACGGCGTCGGCGACGTGGCCGGCGGTGAGGATGAGCCCGGCGGGATCGATGTTGACCCCGCTGCCGCCGCCCAGACGCACGGTCGCCGGCTGCACGCCGCGGATCGCGCGGCGCACGTCGGGGTCGTCGATCTCGGCGTCGACCTTGTCGAGGTAGGGGTTGTCGCGCGCGACCGGAGCTGGCTCGGGCTCGGCGTGCCGGCGCTGCGCCTCGCCGGTCTGGCCGAGCGCGACGCCGATGAACCATGAGGTCGACAGCCGCGCGTCCGCCTTGTGGTACTCGGCGAGCAGGTGCAGGATCCGCTGGCTGCCCGCCAGCTCGGGCCGCAACGCCGCCTGGATGAGGCCGTCAGCGAGGTTGGTCTGCAGCCAGCGCGCGGTCTCCGCCTGGTCCTCGCCCGCGGACTTCTGCGCATAGCGCGCGACCGCCTCCTCGAGCACGTGCCCGCCGGCGACGGCGCGCAGTGAGCGAAGGGTCCGTGGATCCAGCTCGAGCCCCGGGTAGGGCTCGTCGCCCGAGAGTGCGCGTGCGAAGCGATCGTCGTCCGACGAGAAGTACCGGTAGGCGGTCCGGCCGGCGTGCGTCGCATCGATGTGGTGGAAGACCTCGTGGTGGAAGGTCAGCGGGAGCTGCACATCGTCGTAGTAGCAGGCGGCGATGGCCCCGACCTCGTGCCACCGGCCGAAGTATCGGTATCCGTTGAGGGATTCGACCCAGGGCCGGAAGCCGTCGCCTTCGGGATCACCGCAGCCGGCGAAGACCGCGACCGTGGTGAGGCCGATCTTCGCGAAGAGGCCCTTGGGGTAGTTGAGCGCATGCGCGTACAGGATCTCGGCGGCCTGGCGACGCCGCTCGGCGGACAGGGCCGGCGTCGTCGCGTAGAGCACCTGGCGCGGCGCCTCCTTGCGCGTGAAGACCAGCCGCGCGCCGGTCCAACGCTCGAAGGCCGCGACCGGATCGCGCGTGACCCCGGTCGGGGATGGCGCCGGCTCTTGCGGGAGCGCGAGCGCGGCGACGAATAGGATGATCGGCGACATGGGCGGGACCTCCGGCTCGGGGTGAAGAAGTGAACGCGCGAGTGACGCGCGCTCTGCCCCGAGGCATGCACCACCACGGCGGGATTTTACCCCGCCCTTACCCGGCAGCGTGCGGGAAATCCTCCCGCGCGCAGCCCGCACGAAAGACAGAAACCCGCCCGGCGCGAGCCGAGCGGGTTCTTGAGTCCGACCCGAAAGGTCAGTGATTCAGCAGCGATACTCTCAGCCGCGCTCGGCGAACATCGTGAGGCCCGAGAGCAGGAAGCCGGCCGCGAAGCCGCCGCTCATGACGTAGCCGAGGATGTTGGCGAGCGAGAGCGGCAGCGCGCCGAACGCGCCGAGGATCGACACGAGCGCGGCGACGCCGCCGACGAGGAGCAGGATCCCGGCCGGCTTGGCCAGAGACGCCTTGGCGCCCATGACGCCGAGGCCGCCGAGGATCCCCGAGAGCGCGATGGCGACGATGAAGACGATGCCGAAGACCATGATGATCCCGCCCGCGGCGCGCGCGCCACCCTCGGACAAGGACCCCGCCGAGGCGGTGCTGGCGAAGATGATGCCGACGATGAGCAACACGACCGGCATGACGCCCATGATGAGGGTGAAGAGCCCGCCGAGGCCGTTGGTGCCGCCGTAGACCTTGCCGAGACCGAAGAAGCCCATCGCGGCGCAGATACCGCCGCCGATGAGGAGGATCATGCCGATGAGGCCGAGCCCTCCGGCTGCTTGCATGCCGCCCATGCCGAGGCCGCCGCTGACGAGGAAGAGCGCAAAGGCGGCGCAGAGTAGAATGCCGCCCACCCCGCCCGTGGTGAGCTTGCCATTGGGTTTTGCCGAATCAGCCATGTGAGTGTCCCTCCTGTATAGGTATTGGCCGGAGCCGCGCGGACGCTAGCACGGAACCTTGGGCCGTCAAGTTGACTTGGGCCTCCTGCCACGTCGCGATGTCGAACCCGGACCCCGAACCGGAGCTGCGCGAATTGCACGAGTTTGGCCGGGCGCCTTCATTCGCGCGGGCAACGCGGATATCGTGCGCGTGATGAGCGGCGTCCTACGAGATCCGAAGAAGATTGAACGCGCGCTGGCGATGGCGCGCGAGCACCTCGAAGCGGCGGCCTACATGGAGGCGGAGCACCGCTTCGCGCAGGCCCACCGCCAGCTCATGCTGGCGATCGAGCGCCTCGCCGAGGCCGGCGACCGCAACGCCGAGCGCGCCGCCTGGCAGCGGGCCGGGCGCCTGTCGCAGCGCCAGGGCGCGCTAGAGCGTTCTTCGGACGAGCTCGCGCAGGCGGTGGCGCTGTCCCGCGCACCCGGGCTCGAGCGTGAGCTCACCGTCGCGCTGGGACACCTCGGGGTCGTGCTCGCGGGGCGCGGACTGCCGAACGAGGCGGCGGCGGCCTGGCACGAGGCGATCGAGCTGGCGCACGCGCTCGGCGAGGCCGCGATGGTCGCCGCGCTCGCCAACAACCTCGGCCAGCTCGAGCTCGGCCGCGGCGCGCTGGACGAGGCCGAGCGCGCGTTCTCCCGCGCGCTCGCGGTCGCCGAGGCGAGCGGGGCCGAGGCCGAGCGCGCCGCCGCCGACAACGCCCTGGGCGAGGTCGCGCGCTTGCGGGGGGACCTCGACGAGGCGTCGCGCCGCTTCGACAGCGCCCTGCGAGCGGCCGAGCGCGCGGGTGACAACCGCATGCTCGCGCAGACCTACGCCAACCTCGGCAACATCGCGCGCGTCGGCGGCCACCTCGAGCGGGCCGAGTCGCTCTTCTCGACGAGCTTCCGCCTCGCCGAGGTCGTCGGCGATCTGCCCGGCATCGCGCGCGCGCATACCAACCTCGGCAACCTCGCCGCCGCGCGCGGCGAGATCGGCGCCGCCCGCCGCCACTACGAGCGCGCGCTGGCGATCGACCGTGAGCACGGCCAGATGCAGGCGGTGATCGGCGGGCTCGTCAACCTGGCCAGCCTGCTGGTCGTCGAGGGCCGCCTCCACGACGCGCGCGACCGCTACGCCGAGGCGACACGGATGCTCGCGCCGCTCGGCTCGGCGCGCACGAGCGCGGACGTCATGCTCCTCCTCGGCCAGGTCGAGGCGCGCCTGGGCAACCTCGGTGCCGCCGAAGAGGTCCTGCGTCAAGCGCTCGAGCTCGCGCGCAGCGCGGGTCACGGCCCCGGCGAGGCGCGCCTCCGCTTGAGCCTCGCGGCGCTCGAGCACGCGCGCGGCGATGTCCACACGGCGCTCATCGCCTATCGCGAGGCCGTCGTCAGGCTCGAGGCCGAGGGCGTCATGAGCGACATCGCCACCGCGCACCTGGTCATCGCCGAGTGTGCGCTCGCGGCCGGGGACCACGGCCTGGCCCGGCGCGCGACCGACGACGCCGCGGCCCAAATCGGCGCGACCTCCGGCGCGACCTCCAGCGCGACATTCGGCGCGAGCTCTGATGGCCAGGGACCGGCCCCGCGCGAGGCGCTCGACCTCGCGGCGATGCGCGCGCGCATCCGGCTGACCGAGGTGGACGGCGCCGAAGCGCGCGAGGCGCGCACGCACGCGCTGGCGGTGGTCGAGGCGCTGCACCGGGCCGAGCGCAGCGCGGAGGCCTGGTCGCTCGAGCTGGCCGCGCTCGACGAGAGCGCCGTGCCGGACGAGGATCACGCCCGCGCCCGCGTGATAGCCGACCAGGCCCTCGCGCTCGGGATCGAGCCGCTGGCGCTCGACGCCGACTCGCTGGCGCACGCGCTCATGCCCGACCCGGCCGCGATCGAGGCGATCGAGCAGGGGCTGGCACGGGCCCAGGCGATGTCGCTCGGTCTCCTCGCGGCGCGTCAGCGGCGCCGCCTCGTCGTCGTCCTCTTCGCCCTCGGGCGAGCGCACGAGGCCGAGTCGCTGCGCCAGCGCGCGCTCGGGTGGGCGAAGGATCACGGCGTGCTCGGTGAGGTCGCGCGCCTCGATCGGCTGGCGCCGCGATGACGCGGCCCACCCTCGTCGTGCTCGCCTGCGCCCTTTTCGCCTGCGGCGGTGAAGGCGCCGCGACCGATCTCGGCGAGACCAATCTCGCCGACACCGCCGACACCGCCGACACCGCCGAAATACCGGAGACGGCCCTCGAGCTCGACGCCCCCGAGGCCGAGCTCGCCGAGGACGCTCCGGCCCCGAGCGCCTGGGCCCGCGTCGTCGCTCACTTCGACCGCCTCGAGACCCTCGCCGGCCGCGGCGAACAGCGCGACGAAGGCATCGAGTGGCTGCCCGCCTACGAAGGTGGTCCGGCCACCGCCGCCGAGCTCTCCCGCCCCCACATGGCGATGGCCGACGGCGCTGAACGGGTATTCATCGCCGACAAGGAGGCGCACGCGATCCGACGCGTCGACCCCGACGGCGCGATCCACACCGTCGCCGGCACCGGCCAGCGCGGCGACGACGGCGACCTGCCAGGCCCCGCCGTCGCGCGTCGCCTCGACGATCCCAATGGCCTCTACGTGCTCGATTCCGGCGCGGTGCACATCCTCGATCAGGGCAACGGCAAGATCCGCCGCCTCGACCCCGACGGCACGCTGACGACCTTCATCACCGTGCCCGGCGGGATCCCGACAGGCCGCGGCCTCTGGGTCGCCCCCGACGAGTCGCGCGCCTTCATCGCCGCGGGAACGCGCGTGCTCGCCTGGCAGCCCGGCCTCGGCGTCACCGTCTACGCGCAGGGCTTCGCCGAGCTCGGCAACCTCGTCGTCGCGCCCGACGGCGCCCTGGTCGTCACCGATCGCGACGCACACCGCGTCTACCGCGTCGCCCCCGACGGAACGCGCACACCGCTGGCCGGCAACGGCCTCACGACCGGCGGCGGCGACGGCCACCCCGCGCTCGCCTCCGGCCTCGAGGAGCCGCGCGCGATCTGGTTTCTGCCCGAGGCGCTCGGCGGCTTCCTCGTCGGCACCCACGAGGGCAACCAGGTCTGGTACGTCGACCCCGCCGGGGTCCTGCACCTCTTCCTCGACGGCGGCGACGGCCACGCCCACGGCGGCGACGGCCAGCACTTCCGCACCCCGGGCGAGAAGGTCAGCGAGGTGCGCGCCGTCACGCTCACCCCCGCCGGCCACGTGCTCATCACCGAAAACGACTACGGCTACGTGCGGAAAATCCTCACGCGCTCGGGATCTTCGACATCGCCCGCTCCGCCAGCGCCGTGATCGTCAGGGATGGGTTCACGCCGGGGTTGGCCGAGACCGCCGAGCCGTCGATCACGTAGAGGCCGTCGTAGCCAAAGACCTGGTGGTCCTTGTCGATGACGCCCTCGTACGCGTGCCGTCCCATCGTGGCCCCGCCCAGGATGTGCGCGGTCGAGGGCGTGCCGAGCAGCGTCTCGGTCAGGAGCGTCGCCGTCACGCCGCCGACCTTGTCGGCGAAGCGCTGGGCCAGCTCGGTCGCCTCGGGCATGAACGCCTTGGGCGCCTGCGACGGGTCGTCGAGCACCGTCATCAGCCCCTTCCTGAACCCGGTGAACGGGCTCCGCCCGAGCTTCATCCTGAGCGTTCCCTCGAGCGTGCGCATGTAGAGCAGCACCTGCGACTGGCGCGCGAAGTCCTCGACCGCGAACGCCTTGGCCCACTTCTTCGGCTCGGCCATCAGGCTCTTCGTCATCGCCACGAAACGCTGCGACAGGCTGTCGCCGGGCGCCGCCGGCAGGACCATCGTCCGGAAGAACCCGGAACCATTACCATATCGAACCGGCTCCACGTGGCTGTGCGGGTCGGTGTGCAGGATCGAGGTGATGGCGACGCCCTTCGAGAGCGCCTCCTCGTGGTCGGGCGCGATGACGCCGATCAGCGACTCGCTGTTGGTGCGCACCGCCTCGCCGAGCCGGTCCGAGAGCTTCGGCAGCCCCTTCTTGTCGGCCTTCATCGCCAAGAGCAGCGGCATCGTTCCCATGACCCCGCCAGCGAAGATCACCTTGTCGGCGGTGAAGCGGATCCCCCGCTTCTTCGGCGGCAGCGAGCGCACGGCCTCGACGACGTAGCCCGCCGCCTGCGGACGCACCGCCGTGACCTCGGTCTCGGAGATCAAGGTCAGCCCGCGGCGCTCCGCGAGCCAGAGGTAGTTCTTGTCGAGCGTGTTCTTGGCGCCGACGCGGCAGCCGGTCATGCACGCGCCGCAGAAGGTGCAGCCGACGCGCTCGGGCCCCTCGCCGCCGAAGTACGGGTCGGGCACGCGCACCCCGGGCTTGCCGAAGTAGACCGCGACCTCGGTGCGGTGGAAGTGCTCGTGGCGACCGATGTCCCTGGCGATCGACTCGAGCACGCGATCGCCCTCGGTCTCGCGCGGGTTCTCGGCCGCGCCCAGCATGCGCCTGGCGGTCGCATAGTGCGGCCTCAGCTCCGCCTGCCAATCATCGCTCAGGTGCGCCCAGCTCCGCGCCTCGAAGAAGTCCTCCTTCGGCGTGGGCAGGGTGTTGGCGTAGACCAGGCTGCCGCCGCCGACACCGACGCCGTGCAGGACCGTGACGTGGTCCATGAACGACATCTGGAAGATCCCCTGCAGACCGAGCCCCGGCATCCACATCCAGCGCTTCAGATCCCAGTTGTTCGCCGGGAAATCGCCGGGGCCGAAGCGCTTGCCCTTCTCGATGACGAGGACCTTGTAGCCCTTCTCGACGAGGCGTAGCGCCGAGACGCTGCCCCCGAAGCCCGAGCCGATGATGATCCAGTCGTAGTGGGTCTGCATGTGCGGCGACCTCCCTGCGTGCCAGTTCAGAAGGTATTGACCGAGTCGGCCAGCGCGCGGCTCTTGCCGAAGAAGAGGCCGGTCGCCAGGTGCGCCATGACCCCGCCCGCGAGCAGCGCGACGACGAGCAGGAGCCCGAGCGTCTCCACGTTCGAGCCGCTCATCGCGAGCAGGTAGAGCACGACGCCGCACACGAACGCGAGCCCATAACCGACCGCCGCCGGCACCGTCTGGCGCTTGGGCCCGTGCGTCAGCATCCACAGCATCGCCAGGAGGAAATGCGTGAGCTGGAGGATCATCATGACGTGCGCGACGCCCTCGCTGAAGTCGAGCATCGCCACGACCACCGCGAGGATGAGCAGGGTCAGGACCGGCAGCGAGCCCTCGAGCCAGCCGACGAAGGTCGGCAACCCCGGATAGAGGCGCCCGAGGCCGACCCAGCCGACCCCCTCGCAGACCGCGCCGCCGAGCCAGAGCAGCCCGCCGACGACGGCGAAGCCGCCCATGCTCGCGCCCATCGCGATGTCGAACGAGCTCGTGCCCTGGAAGAGGATGATGATCACCCCGAGCAGCATGAGCCCCCACGCCGACGCCAGCAGGTAGCTGCCGACGAGCCCGGTCGTGAGCATGTCGCGCGACGGTCTGGCCATCACTGCACCTCCTCGTCGGGCGGACGCGGCGCGGACGCGGGCCCGTGCGCCCCGGCGTTCGCCCCCCGCACGATCGGCTCCAGCGCGCGCTTGCTCTCCGACTGCAGCCAGTCGACGAGCCACGGCTCCTCCACGTCGGGCACGCGCCGCTTGAAGCCCTCCTCGAAGGCCCGCGGCACGAGCTCCTTCAGCGCGAAGGCCAGCCGCTGCAAGGCACCGATCGCGTGACGCGCCCGGTCGAGCTCCTGCTCCAGCGCGGCGATGCGCGCGCGGTCGTGCTCGCTCATCGCGCCGCCGGGAGCGCGGCCGTCACGTCGACGCCGAGCTGCCACGCGAGGAACGCGTACTGGTCGGCGTAGGTCTCGACCATCTGCTTGACCATGTCGGCGCCACCGTGACCCGCGTTCTTCTCCAGCCGGAAGATGGCCGGCTGCGCGCCCTCGACCCCGTCCACCGCCGCCTGCACCAGCGCGATGAACTTGCGCGCGTGCATCGGATCGACGCGGTCGTCGCTGTCGGCGCCCAGCATCATCAGCGCCGGGTAGCGCACGCCCGGCTTGACGTGGTGATAGGGCGAATACGCGAAGAGCGCCTTGAACTGCTCGGGCTCCTCGGCCGAGCCGTACTCCGGGATCCAGGTGCGCCCGCTGCCGAAGAGGTGATAGCGCACCATGTCGAGGAGCGGCACCGCGCAGATCACCGCCCGGAAGAGGTCGGGCCGCTGCGTCATCGCCGCCCCGACGAGCAACCCGCCGTTGCTGCCGCCGCGGATCGCCAGCCGCTCCTTCGTCGTGTAGCCCTGGGCGATCAGGTACTCGGCCGCCGCGATGAAGTCGTCGAAGACGTTCTGCTTCTTGTCGAGCATGCCGTCGCGGTGCCACGCCTCGCCATACTCGCCACCGCCGCGCAGGTTCGGCATCGCGTACACGCCGCCGAGCTCGAGCCAGACCGCGATCGAGCTTCCGAACCCGGGCGTCATGTTCTGGTTGAAGCCGCCGTACCCGTAGAGCAACGTCGGGTGGCTGCCGTCCTTGACGAGCCCCTTCCTGCTCACGATGAACATCGAGACGCGGGTGCCATCCTTGGACGGATAGAAGACCTGCTCGACCTCGAAGCGCGAGGTGTCGACCGGCAGCTCGATCTTCGCCCAGACCTCGCTCTGACCGCTCTTGATCGACGTCTTGTAGGTCTCGGTCGGCTGCGTGAAGCTCGTGAACGAGTAGTACGCCGTGTCCTCGGTCGGCTCGCCGACCAGCGCGACCACGCTGCCGATCCCCGGCAGCGCGATCGGCCGCACCAGCTTGCCCTCGAGCGTTCGCACCTCGAGCCGGCTCGACGCGTTGACGAGCGTCTGCACGAGCAGGTGCCCGCCCGCGAGCTGCAGCGACTCGATCGGACCCTCCCCCTCGGCGATGATCTCCTTCCAGCTCGCGCGCGCGGGCTTCTTCGGATCGATCGCGTAGACCCGATACTTCGGCGCGCCGTCGTTGGTCAGCGCGTAGAACTTGTCCTTCCACGCGGTCACGTAGGTCAGCGCGTCGACCCCGACGATGAGCGGCGAGAAGCCGCGTCGCTCGGCATGCCACGCCACCCGCGCGTTCACGTCGAGGTCGCTCGGCGCCGGCGTCGCGTCGACCTTGTAGGTCTTGCGCAGGTCCTTGAACCACACGTCGGTCTGGTTCCAGCCGTGCTGGATCGTGAGGAACATCCAGTGCCCGTCGCGCGACACGTCCACGTCGATGAAGGTCTTCGGGCTGGCGGTCGACGGGAAGACCTGCGGGTCGTCCTTCGCGTCGGTGCCGAGCTGATGCCAGCGCACCTCGGCGTATCCCGGGCGCGTATCGACGGTGATCTCGCCGCCGACCGGCGGCAGCCACACGTAGTAGAAGCCCTTGGAATCGGGCGTCCACGCGGCGCCGGCATACTTGGCGCCCTCGATCACATCGGGCAGGTCCTGTCCGCTCGCGACCTCCTTCACCTTGAGCGTCGCCTCGTCGGCGTTGTTCTCCTTGACCTTGTAGGCGACGTAGCGCCCCTCGCGGCTCGGGAACCAGCCGCCGAGCGCGACGGTGCCGTCCGTGGACCAGCCGTTCGGATCGAGCAGCACCTGCTCCTCGCCGTCGCCCTCCTTCCAGTAGACGACCGACTTCTCCTTGTCCTTGAAGCGCCGGGTCCAGAACGAGCGCTTGCCGCGCACGTACGGCGCCGAGACCGCATCGATATAGAAGAGCTCGGTGAAGCGCTGCCTGAGCGCCGCGTGCCCGGGCACCCCGTCGAGCAGCGGCGCGCTGAACGCGTCCTGCGCCTCGGCCCACGCCTTGACCTCGGGCGCCTCGCCGTCCTCGAGCCAGCGATATGGATCGGCGACCTCCTGGCCGAAGATCGTCTCGACGATCGGTTCGCTGCGCGTGGCGGGCGGTTCGAGCACGTTGGATTTCACGGGCGGGTTCTCGACCTGGATCGTGGAGCCGCGGTTGGGCTCGGGGGTGGAGGCGCAGGCCGCGACGATGACCCACGGCAAGGCGGACGACATGATCTTGGGAGCCATAGGCGGCGGACGATAGGCCCTCGGTCGAGGCTCGGCAAGCACAAGTGCCGTCGTCAAATCGGCTGCGGCGGCCGTCAATGAGCGGCAGCTCGCGACCCGGAGCTCCGTAGACGCGCCGAGGGCTCGGTCGAGCCCGAAGATGGCGGCGGAGGCGCAGGGTCGCGAGCGATACGACAAGTCCCCACGGGCGTTTCCATCCTTCGTGGTCGCCGGCACGCCCGTGGGGACGTCAGTAGGAAACGGCAGCTCGCGACCCGGAGCTCCGTAGACGCCCCGAGGGCTCGGTCGAGCCCGAAGAGGGCGGCGGAGGGCGCAGGGTCGCGAGCGATACGACAAGTCCCCACGGGCGTTTCCATCCTTCGTGGTCGCCGGCACGCCCGTGGGGACGTGAGTTGTAAAGGGGTTGTAGCGCCGCGCCGCGCGCTGAATCCCGTCCGCCCGAGCGCGTCGAGGGGGTGCGCCACATGGACGCACGTGGCCTCGAACTGGTCGAGGTCGTAGGGATCCGAAACTCCACCCGCTTCATCCCCAGGCGGTCGTCATCAGGACACGGAGGCTCGGCCTACGACCTCGACCTTCACTTCGACGGCGCCACGCTGCCGCGCCCGCACGCCGCCGGCTCCCGCTCGCAGTCTCCGATCGAGAAAGAGATTTTCTCTTGACTCGCGAGGATCGATTTCGCGAGGCTCGGGCCACGCAGGACCCCACCTTTGACCCGGGGCACGCGTTTTGACCGGAGGTTGATCTTATGGATTTCGAGACCTTTGCCACCCATATCAGCATGTGTGCAGGCGTCAGGATCCAGGTCAGCGCGGTCACTACGATGGTACGTCGTCGTTCGGCCGCGCCGCCGCCGGTACGTCTGGGAATCCTCGCCGGCTGATCTCCGGGCCTAGCTCCGGAGCTTCCAGCTCGAGAGTCCCAGCCGCGACCTGAGTCCTGGCGACGCCGACCTGCGCGCGTCGTGTCTCGCCCGTCGTGCGTTCGAACGAACGCACGCGCGGCAACGCACGACACGTCGCGCGCGGTCCGCGTCCCCGGGGCTCGACGTGCACCTGCCCGCTCGCCCCGCGCGAGCACCCGACCCCAAGGTCCGTCGCTTCGCGAGCGCGAGGCGACGTGCCACGCCCCCGACATGGAGGGGGGCACCCCATGGCTTCTCCCAACACAGCGAATCCTTCCAAGCACAAGAGCCCGCTTCCCGAGTCGATCGGCGTGCGCCAGGTCATGGGTATCGCCTGGCCGATCATGGTCTCGATGCTCTCGTTCACCGCGATGAACTTCGTCAACGCCCTGTGGGTCGGCCCGCTCGGCAAGGAGGCCTTCGCGGCGGTCGGCATCGGCGCCGTGCTGCTCTACGCCATCCACGGCTTCGGCTACGGCGCGCTCACCGGCGTCAAGATCGCCGTGTCGCAAGCGCACGGCCAGGGCGACGACCTGCTCGCGCGCCGCTTCTTGTGGCAGGGGCTGCACCTGGCGTGGTGGATGGGGCTCCTCGAGCTCCTCTTCATCCCGCTGGGCGAGCCGCTCCTGCGCATGCTCGGCGCCTCGGAGGCGGTCGCGCCGCTGGCGGCCGACTACTTCACGGCGCGCCTCTTCGGCGCGGCGCCGGCGCTCGTCATGACCGCGCTCACGCAGTACCTGCAGGGGCGCAGTCGCACGCGCGCGCCGATGGTCGCGATGATCGTCGCCAACGTGATCAACGTCGGGCTCGACCCGCTGCTCATCTATGGTGGCGGGCCGATCCCCGCGCTCGGCGTCGCCGGCGCAGGCTGGGCCGCGTCGATCTCGTTCTCCGCCGGCGCGGCCTTCCTCATCTGGGTCGCCTGGCCGGAGCTCACGGGCACGCCGCGCAAGATCGACAAACCGCTCATCGCGCGCATCTGGCGCTTCGGCTTCCCGCTCGCCGGGCGCGCGACGCTGGAGATCGCGAGCTACCTCGGCTTCCAGGGGATCCTCGCCTCGATCGGCGACGCGCACCTGGCGGCACACGTCCTCGTCGTGCGCACGATCTCGGTCTCGTTCATGCCGGGCTACGCGGTCAGCGAGGCGGTCGCCGTCCTGGTCGGCCAGTCGGTCGGCGCCAAGCGGCTCGAGCTCGTGCCCCAGATCCGCGCGGCGGCGCTCCGGATCGCGGTGACCTTCATGTGCCTGTGGGCGGTGGTCTTCGTCGCCTTCCCCGAGGCGCTGGCGGCGCTGCACTCGGCGCCGGCCGACGTCGTCGCCATCGCGATCGACCTCTTCGTCGTCAGCGCGCTCTTCCAGCTGGCGGACGCGTTCGCGATGGTCGGCCTCGGGATCTTGAACGGCGCCGGCGACACGCGCTTCGTGCTGTATGCGACGGTCTCGATCGCGTGGCTGACCAAGCTCCCGCTGGGCTGGTTCCTCGCGAGCGAGGTCGGCATGGGCGCGGTCGGCGCGTGGTGGGGCATCGTCTTCGAGGTGCTGGTGCTCTGGGCGGTCCTCGCCTGGCGCCTGCGCAACAACGAGTGGCAGCGCGCGGCGATGGGTGAGCCCAAGCTCGCCGCCGCCGCCTCTTGAGTGGACATGCCGCTCGGCGATCTCGAGGTGATCGGGGGCTGAGGATCAGGAGAACCGTGCTAACCTCATGCAGGCCTGTCTTGCCGGGGGAGCTGAGGAACCCAGGAAGATAGGAAGGCAGGAAGCGATGTCATTGGAGCTCGAGGAGGTCACGGCCCCACTGATTGGGGCCGCGATCGATGTTCATCGTGCGCTGGGTCCGGGGTTTTTGGAGTCAGTCTACGAGGAGGCTCTCGCCATCGAGCTCAGGCTGCGAGAGATCGTGTTCGAGCGACAGCGCCCGGTAACGGTCCTCTATCGCGGTCAAATCGTCGGTCAACACAGGCTGGACCTGATCGTTGAAGGGCGGATCATCGTTGAGCTCAAGGCGGTGAAGGAGCTGACGGATTCGCATTTCGCCGTCGTGCGTTCCTACCTGAGGGCGGTTGGCTTGGCGCACGGCCTTCTCTTGAACTTTGCGAAGGCAACGCTTCAGGTGAAGCGCGTCATTGCCCGGTCTGAGCCATAGATGATCATGCGCGCCCCACTTCCTGTTTTCCTGACTTCCTGCTCTCCTCAGCTCCGAGGATCTCTGTCGGGTCGCACCATGAGCCCGTGGCCGCACGCCGCTCAGGAAGCAGCCGCGGCCACGGGCTCCTCGCCCGTGTCGGCGCGCCTCGCGACCGGCGGCGCTTCGCTCGCCTCGGCGCGTGGCGGTCCGCGCTTGATCGGGTTTTCCGCCATGAAGCGCATCACGTAGGGGAAGCCGACCTGCACCGTGTTGAGCGTCGGCGCGAGCTGTGATGAGAGCCCGAAGAGGATCACCGCGGCCCGCTCGACGTAGAACCAGCCCATCGGGTAGTTGATCGACTTCATCAGCGCGCGCAGCTCGCCCTTCTTGAGCTCGGGGTCGAGCAAGGTCTCGGCCTGCGCCGGATCGATCTTCGAGAAGTCGGTGATGTCGAGGTTCAAGAGCTTCTCGAAGTAGCGCTTGACCGTGCGCTCCAGGAGCGCCCGATCGCCGCCGTCGGCGACGAAGCCCATCGTCTCGATGCCGTCGAGGAGCAGCGCGTCGTTGCGCGTCATGAAGCCCGACAGGACCTTGATCATGCCGTCGACGAGGTGGCCGTGCACCTCGGAGGCGCTGCCGAGATCGAGCACCACCAGGCGCGGCTGGCCGCGCTCGCCGCGCTGCACGAAGAAGTTGCCCGGGTGCGGATCCGCGTGAAAAAACCTGTCATAAAACAATGACTTATAGAACTTCTGCACCAGCTTGGCGGCGACGGCGTTGCGATCGAGGCCGAGCTCGGCCAGCGCGTCGACGTTGGAGATCTTCACGCCCTCCATGAAGGACATCGTCAGGATCTCCCTGGTAGACAGATCGTGCAGGACCTCGGGGAAGAGCACGTCGGGGTCGGCCTCGAAGTTCTTCGCCATGCGCTCGATGCAGGCGGCCTCGTTGCCGAGGTCGGTCTCGCGCTCGAGCATGTCGCGCAGCTGCTCGACGAAGCGGTCGAGCTGGCCGATCGGCACGAACCACTTGTAGACCTTGAGCGCCCAGCCGATGACGCGCAGGTCGATGCGGATGATGGTCGCGACGTTGGGATAGAGCACCTTGACCGCGACCCGCCGCCCGTCGCGCGTATAGGCCTCGTGCACCTGACCGAGCGAGGCGGCCGCGACCGGCTTATCCGCGAAGCTCGCGAAGAGCACCTCCGGAGGCTTGCCGAGCGACCGCTCGATGGCCTTCTTCACGACCTTGTAGGGCTGCGCCGGCACCGCGTCCTGGAGCTGCTCGAGCTCGCGGATGTAGGGACGCGGCAGGAACGTACCCATGATCGAGAGCACCTGCCCCATCTTGATGAAGACCCCGCGCAGCCGCACGCAGCCGCGATAGAGCCGGCGCGCGTTGCGCTCGTGCACCTTGTCCCACCGCCGCTCGACCCACTTCGCGCGCGGCATGAGCTTGCGCAGGAAGAGCTGCCACAGGTAGCTCGCCAGGATGATGCCGAAGGCCCACGACGCGCGGACCAGTCGGATGAATGCCCACATCGACCGACGCCCTCCTCGGGTGCTTGCCTCGAACGAGGGGTGATTCGTACCGATTCCCCGGCGCGGTCGCAAGCCCGGGGCACGCTCCGAATCGCGTGCGCCGATCCGGGACTGGACCTTCTGCGCGCACGTGGTTAGCGTCCCGCCACCTGCACCCACCCTGGAGCTGCCGATGTCCGCCGCCACCCCCCTCGAGATTCGCCTGCCCGACGACGCGCTCCAGCCGGCGTTCGAGCGCCTCAAGGCCGCCTGGAACGCCAAGCAGGGCCTCTCCTATCAGGAGCGCATGAAGCTCCTCGACCGCCTCGCCGGCGCGCTCAAGCGCTGGGAGGAGCGCCTGGCCACCGCCATCTCCGAGGACTTCGGCAACCGCTCGCGCTACGAGACCGCGCTCACCGAGATCTTCGTGCCGCTGTCGGCGATCAAGTACATCAAGAAGAACCTGCGCGGCTGGATGCGCCCCTCGGCGCGCGAGACCTCGTGGGTCTTCATGCCGGCAAAGAACCGCGTCATCCACCAGCCGCTCGGCGTCGTCGGCATCATCGCCCCGTGGAACTACCCCCTGCAGCTCGCGGTGGTGCCGCTCGCCTACGCCATCGCCGCCGGCAACCGCGTGCTGATCAAGCCGTCCGAGCTCACGCCCCGGACCTCCGAGGCGATGCAGGCCATGCTGACCGAGGTCTTCGAGCCCGACGTCGTCGCGGTCGTGACCGGCGGCCCCGAGGTCGGCATCGCCTTTTCCAAGCTGCCCTTCGACCACCTCTTCTTCACCGGCTCGACCTCGGTCGGCCGCCACGTCATGCGCGCCGCCGCCGACAACCTCGTGCCGGTCACGCTCGAGCTCGGCGGCAAGTCGCCCGCGATCGTGCACCCCGAGTTCCCGCTCGACAAGGCGGCCGAGCGCATCGCCGTCGGCAAGCTCTTCAACGCCGGCCAGACCTGCGTCGCGCCGGACTACACCCTGGTGCGCGAAGACCAGGTCGACGCCTTCGTCGACGCCTTCAAGGCCGTCGTCGGCAAGAGCTTCGCGACCCTCGCCGACAACGCCGACTACACCTCGATCGTCAGCGACCGCCACTACAAGCGCCTCGTCGGCCTCGTCGACGAGGCCCGCACGCGCGGCGCCCGCATCGTCGAGATCAACCCCCGCGGCGAGACCCTCGCGCCCGCGAGCCGCAAGCTCGCGCCGACGCTGGTCATCGGCGCGCCGGACGACGCCTCGCTCATGCGCGACGAGATCTTCGGCCCGATCATGCCGATCGTCACCTACCAGCGCCTCGACGACGCCATCGCCTACGTCAACGCGCGCCCGCGCCCGCTGGCGCTCTACTACTTCGACCGCGACGGCGAGCGCGCCCGGAAGGTCCTGTCCGAGACGACCTCGGGCGGCGCCTGCATCAACGACACCCTGCTCCACGTCGGCCAGGAGGACCTGCCCTTCGGCGGCGTGGGCGCCTCGGGCATCGGCGCCTACCACGGGCCCGAGGGCTTCTTCACCTTCTCGCACAAGAAGGCGGTCTTCATGCAGGCGCGCCTCAACTCGGCCGGGCTCTTGAACCCGCCCTACGGCAAGACCGTGGATCGCCTGCTCAACCTCCTGGTCGGCAAGACCCGACGAAGGTGACAACCTTCGAGTCCGTGGCGCGTCAGCCTCTCTCTTCCTGCTGCTTGAGAAGCTCGGCGTTGAAGTACTGGGTGCAGGCGTCGATCACCTCGCTGAGCCCCGGCCCCTCGATCACCTGATCGAGGTGGTAGAGGGTGAGGCCGATGCGGTGATCGGTCAGCCGGTTCTGCGGGAAGTTGTAGGTGCGGATGCGCTCGGAGCGGTCGCCGGTGCCGACCTGCGCGCGGCGCGCGTCCGACTCGGCGGTGTGCGCCTTGGCGCGCTCGATCTCGAGCAGGCGCGCGGCCAGCACCTTCAACGCGCGGCTCTTGTTCTTCAGCTGCGAGCGCTCGTCCTGGCAGGTCACGACCAGGCCGCTCGGCAGGTGGGTGATGCGCACCGCCGAGTCCGTCGTGTTGACGCTCTGCCCGCCCTTGCCGGAGCTGCGATAGACGTCGATGCGCAGGTCCTCCTGGCGGATGTCGACCTCGACGTCCTCGGCCTCGGGCATCACCGCCACGGTGCAGGTCGAGGTGTGGATCCGCCCCTGCGCCTCGGTCACCGGCACGCGCTGCACGCGATGCACGCCGGCCTCGAACTTGAGGCGCGCGTAGACGCGGTCGCCGCTCACCTGGGCGACGACCTCCTTGAAGCCGCCGACCTCGGACTCCGAGGTCGAGAGCGTCTCGACCTGCCAGCCGACGGTCTGGGCGTAGCGCAGGTACATGCGCAAGAGATCGGCCGCGAACAACGACGCCTCGTCCCCGCCGGTGCCGGCGCGGATCTCGAGGATGATGTTGCGCTCGTCGTTGGGATCGCGCGGCAGGAGGAGCACGCGCAGGCGCTGCTCGAGCTCGACGATCGTCGGGTCGAGGGCGGCGAGCTCGGCCTTGGCCATCTCGCGCATGTCCTCGTCCCTGTCTTCGAGCAGCAGGCGTGCGGCCTCGCGGTCGCCACGCGCCTTCTTCAGCGCGCGCCACACCTCGACGGTCTCGGCGAGGCGGTCGTGCTCTTGCGCGACGGCGCGATAGCGCCCCTGATCGGCGGCGATCTCCGGATCGCCCATGAGCGAGCCGAGCTCGTCGAAGCGCGCCTCGACCTCATCGAGTTGCCTTTCGAGCACGGCCGTTCAACCGTCGGACGCTCAACCGTACTTCTTGCGGAAGCGGTCGATGCGGCCCTCGGTGTCGACCAGCTTCTGCTTGCCGGTGAAGAACGGGTGCGAGAACGACGTGATGTCCATCGACACGACGTAGTGCTCGACCCCGTTGATCGCGCGCTTTTCGTTGCTCGTAATCGTCGAGCGCGTCACGATCTCGTCGCCCGTCGAAGCATCGACGAAGACGACCGGGTGGTACTGGGGATGGATGCCTTCTTTCATGACCCGCTCCGTGAGCAGCACGACCGCGCGTAGGTCGCGCAAGGGGACGCAAGCTTGTAGACGAGTCGCTTCGCCGAGGCAAGCTCAGATTTCACTGCGCCATCGAGTCGAAGAAGTCCTGGTTGGTCTTGGCTCCGCCGACCTTGCGCACCAGGAACTCCATGGCGTCCACGGTGTTGAGCGGGTGCAGGAGCTCGCGCAGGATGTAGGTGCGGTGCAGGATGCTCGCCTCGAGCAGGAGCTCCTCCTTGCGGGTGCCGGACTTCTTGATGTCGAGGCAGGGGAAGATGCGCCGCTCCATCAGCTTCCTGTCGAGGT
>WYBB01000255.1 GCA_011526585.1 Deltaproteobacteria bacterium | reverse complement strand
TCGAGTCGCTCGGCCACGAGGGCGATCTGCACGAGGAGGACCCCAACGGCGCCATCGTGCGCGGCGACTGCCTCGGCGTCTCGACCGACGACCTGCAGTGGGGCTGGGATCCCTCGGTCGGCTTCGGCGTGCGCACCGACGTGATCAACGCCGGCTTCTACGCGGCCTGGTGGTCGGGCGGGCTCAACGCGCCGCTCGACGTCGAGAGCCTCGCGGGCGGCGCCTTGCCGATCAACATCGAGAACATGATCGTCGAGATGGAGTGGCTCCTGCCGCCGGTCGTCGACGACTGCCAGAAGTCGGGGATCCAGGCGCAGATCGGCGACCTCTTCCTCGTGCTCTCCGGCGACCTCCTCGGCACCTCGATCGAGGTCGGCATGTACGTCGACCTCGTGCTCGACGTCGAGTTCGTCAGCCACGACGGCGCCGGCGGCGGGCCGCGCGGCCTGTCGCTGCGCTTCGGCGCCATCACCGAGTCCGACGTCGAGATCGCCTACCTCGACGACGGTGGCCTCGGCGACACCATCGATCTCGCGACGCTCCTCGAGAGCCTGCCGAGCATCCTCGGCGGCTTCATCACCGGCCAGGAGTTCGGGCCGTTCTCGCTGCCGACGATGGACCTGTCCCAGACCGTGCCCGGCCTGCCGGCGGGCACCGTGCTCGGCATCAACGGCCTGCGCCTCTCGAGCCAGGCGGGCTACGCGGTGATCGGCGGCGACCTGGGTCCTTGATCTCGTCGCCCCTGTGACCTGGTCGACCTCGTCGCGGCGACCCGCGCCAGAGCGATCGCGGTCGACGTTTGGCGCCGGCCATGCGATGGCGTCGTCGGCGGTGGTCACGCTGGGATCGATCGCCGCGCCCGGAGCGCCCCGATGGACTTCAAACCGTTCTGTCCGCTCAGACCCGAGGCCGAGCTCGCCGCTCGCCTGGTGACCCCGCCCTACGACGTCGTCTCGACGCAGGAGGCGCGCGCGCTGGCCGCCGACGAGCCGCTGAGCTTCCTGCGCGTCACGCGCGCCGAGCTCGAGCTCGACGACGGCGCCGACCCCTACGCGACCGAGGTCTACCTGCGCGCGCACGACAACCTCGTGCGCCTCGTCAGAGACGGCGCGCTCGTGCGCGAGGCGCGCCCGGTCTACGCGGTCTATCGGCAGACGCGCGGCATGCACGCCCAGGTCGGCGTGGTCGGCCTCGCCTCGGTCGCCGAGTACGAAGCGGGTCTCGTCAAGAAGCACGAGCTCACGCGCCCGGACAAGGAGGACGACCGCACGCGCCACATCGACACCACCTCGGCGCAGACCGGGCCGGTCTTCCTCGCGATGCGCGCCGAGGCCGCGCTCGAGGAGCTGCTCGTCACGACGACGCTCGCCACGCCCGACCTGGTGGCGCGCATGCGCGATGGTGTCCTGCACGAGGCTTGGCTCGTGCCCGCCGACTCACCGCGCGGCGTGCGCCTCGCCGCGTTCTTCGCCGCGACGCCGGTCGCCTACATCGCCGACGGGCATCACCGCGCGGCCAGCGCCGCCAACGTCGCGCGCCGCCGGCGCGAGCGCGGTGAAGGCGCCGGCGACTGGGATCGCTTCCTGGCGGTGGTCTTCCCCGAGCGTTGCCTCGAGATCCTGCCGTACAATCGCGTGGTGCGCGACCTCGGCGGGCGCGACGCGGCGGGCCTGCTCGAGGCGCTGGCCGGCGTGTGCCGGGTCGGCGCGCCCGGCGCGTCACCGGTACCGCGCGCGCGCCATCACGTCGCGATGTTCCTCGGCGGCGCCTGGCGCGAGCTCGTCTTCGCCGACGTCGCCGAGGACGATCCGATCGGCTCGCTCGACGTGGCGCTCCTGCAGGAGCGCGTGCTCGGCCCGCTCCTCGGCGTGAGCGACCCGCGCCGCGACCCGCGCATCGACTTCGTCGGCGGTGTGCGCGGCGTGCTCGAGCTCGAGGCGCGCGCGGGCCGGCACGGGGTGGCGTTTTCGATGTTCCCGACCTCGCTCACGGAGCTCTTCCGGGTGGCGGACGCCGGGCTCATCATGCCGCCCAAGTCGACCTGGTTCGAACCCAAGTTGGCCGACGGCATGTTCGTGCACACGTTCGGCGCGGAGGTTTCGTAGACATGAAGTTCAAGAGCACCATCGCGTTGCACGCCGAGGGCGAGACGATCCGCCGCGAGCCCGGGCTGTGGGACAAGTTCAAGAAGGCCTTCGGCGCGACGCCCAAGCTCGACACCGATCGCGTGCGCGCGCAGGTCACGACGGCGCACCTCGTGCAGGGCGTCAAGAAGGCGCTCGAGCGTCTCGGGGTCGACAACGCCGTCGGGCTGGTGATCGACGGGCAGGTGCTCTTCGAGGATCGCGCCGGGCGCGAGGACGACTTCGGCGACCTCTTCCTCGCCTTCTACGAGAACGAGGCGGTCTACGGGCGCGACTTCAAGGAGCTGCGCCTCACGGTCGAGCACCGTTCGGCCGGCGTGCACTACGTCATCGAGATCGTCGGCCGCGGCGAGCACGTCAAGGACGAGGCGACCGCCCGGGTGATCGTCGCCGGGCGCATCACCGAGTTCGAGCCGCGTCCGGGCGAGGACGCCGAGGCGTTCCGTCAGCGCGTGACGCCGCACCTCGAGACGCCGGCCTTCACCGAGACGCACCGCCTCCAGTTCGAGTCGTTCGTCGAGCGCGTGCGCGAGGGGCTCTCCGCGGCGCTGCCCGACGTGCGCGTGAGCGGCGCCGAGGCGAAGTCGCTCGTCGAGAGGCCGGCGCGACAAGGCCGGCCGCCCGCGCGCAAGGGCGGCGCGCAGGACCCGCACGACCCGCGCTACGATCCGTATGATCGCCACTACCCGAGCCCGATGCACGACATCGCCACGATGCTCTTCTGGACCTCGATGATGAGCTGGGCGTGGCACCCGCACTACGTCGTCGTCGACCAGTCCGGCTCGGAGATCGGCTCGACGGACGAGCTCGCCGACACCCACGACGCCGGCAACGACGTCGACGCCGAGACCGGCGATGAGGGTGGCTGGGGAGACGACGGCGGCGACTTCGACGGCGGCGGCTTCGACGACGGCGGTGGCTTCGACGGCTTCGACTTCTAAGGGAACGACGTAAAATCAATGCCTTGACCGGCCGAGTGAATCGTCATTCAGGTTTTGATTGCCTCGGCCGGCTCGGCGCCTATATACCTCCCGTGACACCCAGCGGCCCGCCCGGCAGAGCGTCCGGCGCGCCGCGCCCACGACGCGAGAGCAGGAGACGACCGTGGCCGAATTCTACGCCGACTTGCGGGACATCCGCTTCAACCTGTTCGACGTCCTGGACGTGGGCGCGCTCACCAAGCACGAGCGCTACCAGGAGGCCGACCCGGCGACGATGAGCGACATCCTCGAGCTCGCCGAGCAGCATGCACGCGAGCTCCTCTTCGCGTGTAACGACGTCGGCGACCGCCAGGGCGTGAAGTTCGAGAACGGCAAGGTCACGATGCCGCCCGGCTTCAAGGAGGCCTACAAGGCGATCTCCGAGGCCGGCTGGGTCGGGCTGTCGATCCGCCCCGAGCACGGTGGCCAGGGGTTCCCCTTCGCCCTGCACATCGCCTCGCAGGAGCTCTTCACCGCCGCCAACACCAACCTGATGTTCACGCCCGGGCTCACGCACGGCGCGCTCGGGCTGGTGCACGAGTTCGGCACGCCGGAGCAGCGGGCGATCTACGCCGACAAGATGCTCACCGGCCAGTGGTCGGGCACGATGTGTCTGACCGAGCCCTCGGCCGGCACGGCGGTGCCCGACCTGCGCTCGGTCGCGCGCCCGATCCCTGACAAGCCGGGCTTCTACAAGATCAAGGGCCAGAAGGTCTTCATCTCATCGGGTGAGCACGACCTCACAGACAACATCGTGCACATGGTACTGGCGAGGGTCGAGGGTGATCCTTCAGATCACCGCGGGGTCTCGCTCTTCATCGTGCCCAAGGTCAAGGTCGGTCCCGACGGCAAGCTCGGCGGGCCCAACGACGTGACTTGCATCGCGGTCGAGGAGAAGATGGGCATCCATGGCTCGTCGACCTGCCAGCTGGTCTTCGGCGACGACGACGAGTGCGAGGGTTGGCTCATCGGCGGACAGGGTGAGGGCCTGCGCTGCATGTTCAAGATGATGAACGAGGCGCGCATCGCGGTCGGGCTGCAGGGCGTCGCGCTCTCGGGGCTGGCCTACCTGCGGGCCGTGCGCTACGCCAAGGAGCGCGTGCAGGGCAGCCGCCTGGCCGACATGCGCAAGGCCGATCCGCCGCGCGTGCCGATCATCGAGCACGCCGACGTCAAGCGCATGCTCATGCACATGAAGGCGCTCGCCGAGGGTGGGCGCGCGCTGATGATCTATGCTGCGTATTGCCTCGACCGCGCGGTGATCGCCGCCGACGAGAAGGAAAAGAACCACTGGCACTACCAGGCCGAGGTGCTGACCCCGATCGTCAAGGCGTGGTGTACCGACGAGGGCTACAACGCCTGCACGATGGGCATGCAGGTCCTCGGCGGCTACGGCTACATCCGCGAATACGGGATGGAGCAGCTCGTGCGCGACGTGAAGATCGCGTCGATCTACGAGGGCACCAACGGCGTGCAGGCGATGGACCTGCTCGGTCGCAAGGTGGCGCGCGGTGGCGGCATCATGATGATGGCGCTCTTGAACGAGGTGAACAAGACGCTCGCCGGACCGGCCAAGGAGGGACCGTTCGCGGACGAGATCAAGGCGATCGCCATGGCGCGTGACGCGCTGGCGCAGACCGCGATGAGCTTCGGCCAGCTCAACATGCGCGGCGACGTCGACTACCCGGCGTTCCACGCGGTCAAGTTCCTCGAGATGTTCGGCGACGTGCTGGTCGCGTGGCTGCTCACGCGCCAGGCGCTCACGGCCAAGTCGCTCTACGACAAGCGCCTCGCCGACCAGAAGGTGGACCCGATGTCCGAGGGCTTCGGCGCCTTCCTCGCCGACGACGCCGAGCTGCGCTTCCTGCACGGCAAGATGGAGACCGCGCGCTTCTTCGTGCACCAGGTCATGTCGCGCGTGCACGCCAACGCCGCCGCGATCAAGAGCAACGATCGCTCGGCGCTGACGATGGTCTTTTGATCGGCGCGCCCGCGGAGTAGGCTGGAGGCCCGCGCGCGAGGTGTGCGCGGGCTCATCATGCCGAGGCCGTGCCGTGTGTCGTCTCTTCGGATTCCGGAGCGTGATCCCCAGCCAGGTGCACCGGTCGCTGGTCGCGGCCGACAACGCCCTGGGCAAGCAGTCCGAGCGCCACCCGGACGGCTGGGGCGTCGCCTATTACGTCGACGGCGCGCCGCACGTCACGAGGAGCGCGGCGGGCGCGCTCGATGACGCGCTCTTCCGGCGGGTCTCGGGGATCGTCAGCTCGGAGACGGTGGTCGCGCACGTGCGCAAGGCGACGCAGGGCAACCTCACCGTGCTCAACTCGCACCCGTTCCAGTACGGGCGCTGGGTCATGGCGCACAACGGCGACATCCCGCGCTTTGCCGCGGTGCGCGAGGCGCTCGAGCAGGCGATCGCGCCGCGGCTCAGGCGCTTCATCCTCGGCGACACCGACAGCGAGCGCATCTTCTTCCTCTTCCTGAGCGAGCTGGCGAAGTACGGCGAGCTCGGCGGGCGGCTGGGGATCGAGGAGGTCGAGAAGGCCTTGCGCGAGACGGTGACGATCGTGCGCGAGATCGCCGACGACGGCGACGCCGCCCGCCGCAGCCTGCTGACCCTGCTCGTCACCAATGGCCAGGTCATGGCGGCGCACCAGGGCGGCAAGGAGCTCTACTACTCGACCTGGAAGCGGCGCTGCGCCGATCGCGACGTCTGCCCGTCGCTGTCGGCGGTGTGCGAGGCGCCGTCAGCGAGCGGCAGCGTCAACCACATGCTGATCGCCAGCGAGCCGCTGCAGGGCGAGAACGTATGGGAGCCGCTCGCCGAGGGCACGATCATCGGCGTCGACTGGCGCATGCGCCTGAGGTCTTCACCCGCCCGGGGGTAGGTGCGAGAACGGGCTCCAGACGACGACGTCATCGAGCACGAGCTCGTCCTGGAGGTCTTCGGTGAGCAAGATGTCGCAGCGCGACGCCTGAGCACCGGCGACGACCAGCGCGTCCCCCCAGCTCAAGCCGAAGCGGTCCTGTACGCGCCAGGCCCCCTCGATCATCGCACGATCCGTCGCGATCGGGTTCCAGGCGAGCAGCGCCGTGACGTCGGCGCGCGCCTCGGCGATCGGCAGGCCAGGCTTGAGCTTGCGGGTCAGGACCGCGTAGAGCTCGCCGAGCACGTGAAGGCTGGTACGGCCGGTGCGAGCACGCCAGAGCTGCTCGAGCCAGCGCCGCGCGAGCGGTCCCTTGCGGCGCTCCGCCGCGTCGCGCCGATAGACGAAGACGTTGGTGTCGACGAAGACCCTACCGCTCATGGATCTCGTCGCGCGTCGGGTAGCGTTGCGGCTTGCCCCTGAGCTTGACCGGCTCCGCCGCCAGATACTCCTGCATGGCGCTCTGGTAGCCCTCCTCCTCGAGCATCTTCTGGCGCAGGATCTCGCCGACCACACGCGAGACGCTGCGCCCCTGCCGGGCGGCGTATACGCGCGCCCACTGGGCCACGTCGTCGTCCACGGTGAGGGTCAGATTTCGCATTCCACGAACCTAGTGGTCCACGAACTTCGTGTCAACGAAGCAGGCGACGCGACCGGATCGTTCCGGGTGGCCCGCCTTGACAAGGCGCCGCCAAAGGTCGAGGAATCGCGCTCCCCCCAAAGGAGGAATGCCATGAAGATCGCGCTCCAGACCGTGCCGTCCAACGATCAGATCAAGTCGCTGCTCGAGCAGAAGCTGCCGAAGTACAAGTACGGGATCCGCGTGGGGCGCTTCGTCGACGCCAAACAGAGCTTCTTCATCGGTGCGAGCGTGCTGCCGAAGAAGGATGGCTTGGTCGTCAACGGCAACTTCCCGTCGGCGGGCGCGAGCATGGCCTTCACCCTGTTCATGATCGGCACCGGGATCCTGATTGGCCTCATCGTGTGGCTGGCCGCGTGGCGCGGCTCGCAGAACAAGGTGCGCGATGAGGTCGCGGAGCTGCTCAAGAAGGAGCTGGGCGCGGCCTGAGCCGCGGTCGGTTTCGACCACCTCCGGGCGTGCGGGTGTGCCAGGGAGCACCCCCACCGGGCCAGTCGCAGGGGTAGAGGCGAGTCGGCGAGAGGCACGTGCCTTGCACGAGCAGGGACTGCTGCGCGCGATCGACCGGAGCTTTGTGACCGGTTGCTCGTCGGCGCATCGCCCCGAGGTGTGACATGTTGCGCAACGCCTGGCCTCTCATCGTGCTCATCTTGGTCGGAGGCGCCTGCGGTGACGGCGATGGGCCCGCCGCGGACACGACCGACGCGGTCGACACCGCCGACTCGATCGATACGTCCGACACGACCGATGTCGCGGACACGACCGATGCCAGCGACACGACCGACACGGTCGACACGAGCGAGGTAGAGGACACGGTCGATGCGAGCGACACCGCCGAGGTGGAGGACACCTCCGACACGAGCGACGTCGCGGACACGGACGACACGAGCGACGTCGACGACACCACCGACACGAGCGACGTCGCGGACACGGACGACACGAGCGACGTCGCGGACACGGACGACACGAGCGACGTCGCGGACACGGACGACACGAGCGACGTCGACGACACCACCGACACGAGCGACGTCGACGACGCCACCGACACGAGCGATGTCGACGACACCGCCGACGTCGAGGCCGACAGCGACGGCGGCACGATCGTCGGGCCGGAAGGCGGGATCGTCGGCGACGAGGCCCAGGCGGAGATCCCGGCCGGCGCGCTCGCGAGCGAGACGGTGATCTCGGTCAGCGATGGCCCACCACCCGACGACCTGCCCTCGACCTACGCGGCCAGCGGTGACACCTGGGCGTTCGAACCGCACGGCCTGACCTTCGCGCTGCCGGTGACGCTCACCATCCCGCACGAGGCGAGCGCGACCGGGAGCCTGCGCCTCCTGCGCCGCGACGACGACTCCGATCCGACCTGGGAGGAGGTCGCGGGCGCGAGCTTCGGGCCCGACGCGGCGACCGTCGAGACGACGCAGTTCAGCCTCTACGCAGTCGTGCGCGCGGTGGGCGACGAGCCCACCTGGGTCGACGGGCTCCTCACGTGGCAGCTCTGGCCGGTGCCGGTCGGCGCGACGACCTGGCAGGAGGCCGACACCTACTGCCGCGATCTGACCTGGGCGGGGATCGGCGATTGGGTCCTGCCGAGCATCGACATGCTGCGCAAGACGATCGTCGGATGCGCGGCGACCGCGCAGGGCGGCGCGTGCGCGGTGCGCGACGGCTGCACCTCCTACAGCGACTGCTGGAGCGCGCAGGCGTGCGATGCGCATGGTTGCCCGGCCTGCGGCGGCGCGATGGATGGCTGCTACTGGGACGCCGCGTTCGGCACGGTGGGCTGCGCGTGCCCCGGCTCCGGGCCGGCGGTCTGGTCGTCGACCCTGGTCACCGATCACCCCGCGGACGCGGCGTGGGCGGTCGACTTCCAGCGCGCCGAGATCCTGCCGATCGACCGCGCCGTCAGCGCGAACATGACCGTGCGCTGCGTCTACTGCCCGGCCTGCGGGGACTGATCCGACGGCGCTCCGGACCGACGCGCTTCGGTGCGGCGCCGCTCCGCATCCGCGATCGACCTCCAGCCCCAGGACCCTCTTGGCGAGCGATACGACAAGTCCCCACGGGCGTTGGGACGTCAGGTGGTCTTGTCGCTGCGGCTGCCGACCCGGTAGAGGAGCGCGGCCAGGGCGAGGAAGGGCACGAGCGGCCACCAGGTGTCGTCGTGGAAGAAGCCGGGCAGGCTGGAGGCGAGCGAGAGCTGCACGCCCGCGCCCTCGAAGATCCCGTAGAGCACGCCGGCGATGGCGCCGCCGGCGATGAGGCCCGAGGCCATGAGCACGCCCGGCGAGAACTCGGCCTCGGCGGCGCTGCCCTTGCGCTTCTTGTCGACGAAGCGGCGCACGAGGCCGCCGATGAAGATCCCGCCCGAGGTGGAGATCGGCAGGTAGAGGCCGACGGCGAACGGCAGCGACTGCACGCCGACGAGCTCCATCATGATCGCGAGGAACATGCCGATGAGCACGAGGCCCCAGGGGAGCTGGCCGCCCATGGTGCCGTCGATGATGAGGCGGAAGAGCTGGGCCTTGGGCGCGTCGAACTTGGCGACCGGCTCGGCGGCGCCCCAGCGCACGGCGCCGCTCTCGTCGACGAGCCAGTGGCCGCGCGGCACGTCGCCCTGCGGCTCCGCCAGGTCGATGGCGCGGTAGGGCTGCCGGTCGAGGCCGAGCTCGGTCGCGGCGTCGGCCGGCACGGTGAGCTTCGTCTCGAAGACCTGCGGCGCGAGGCGCCAGGGGTAGTTCTGGCTGTCGGCGATCGACGAGTCGACGTAAAAGGCGAGCTGGCCGGCGTCGTCGACGAGGTACTTGCCGCGCGGCAGGGCGGTCGTGGCCTGGTCGTGGAAGTAGTGGATGCGATAGGTCTTTTCGTCGGGGCCCTGCATCGTCTGGTCGTCGGCCGAGGTGACGACGGTGACGCCGGGCGCCGAGACCGGGCGGAAGGTGGTCTGGCCGTCGTTGAGGAGCTGGAGCACGAAGCCGATGATGATGGCCGAGGTGGCGACGCCGACGATGATGGCGATCTGCTGGGCGCGTGGGGTGGCGCCGACGAGGTGGCCGGTCTTGAGGTCCTGCGCGATGGTGCCGCCGTTGGAGGCGGCGACGCAGACGAGCGCGGCGGTGGTGAGCGCCATCGCCTTGAACTCGATGCCGGTCCAGCCGATGGCGACGAAGATCGCGCAGGTGATGAGGAGGGTGGCGACGGTCATGCCGGAGATCGGGTTCGAGGAGCTGCCGATCTCGCCGGTGATGCGCGCGGAGACGGTGACGAAGAAGAAGCCGAAGAGCACGATGAGCACGGCCGAGAGCGGGTTGATGTCGAGGACCGGCGCGATGGCGATGGCGAGCACGAGCGCGAGCGAGCCGAAGAGCACGACGCGCATCGAGATGTCCTTCTCGGTGCGCTCGGTGGTGTCACTGGCGGGGTCCTTCTTGCGGCGCTCGATGGCGCCGAGGCCGCGCTTGAAGGCCTGGATGATGGTGGGGATGGCGCGGGCGAGCGCGATGAAGCCGCCGGTGGCCACGGCGCCGGCGCCGATGAAGAGGATGTAGTTGTTGCGGATGGCCGACGGGTCCATGTCCTTGATGAGCTTGCCCGGCTCGGCCGGGTACATCGAGGTCATCATCGAGTCGCCGAAGGCGTGGATGAGCGGGACCAGCACGAAGAAGGCGAGCATGCCGCCGGCGAGCATGTTGGCGGCGACGCGCGGGCCGATGATGTAGCCGACGCCCATCATGGCGGGGGTCGCCTCGAAGCCGATCGACCAGTCCTTGAGCTTGCCCCAGAAGCTGGCGGTGAAGCTCGAGACCTCGCCCCAGAGGTGCAGGATGGCGGACAGGAAGGTGTAGCCGAAGCCGACGCCGAAGCCGAGGAAGACGGTCTTGGCGTTGGTGCCGCCCTGCTCGCCGACGATGAGCACGTCGGCGCAGGCGGTGCCTTCGGGGAAGGCGAGCTTGCCGTGCTCCTTGACCATGAGCCCGTGGCGCAGCGGGATCCCCATGAGCACGCCGAGCAGGCCGCCGAGGAGCCCGACGAGCAAGACGCGCATGAGCTCCATGTCGAAGCCCATGACGAGCAGCGACGGCAGGGTGAAGGCGATGCCGGCGGCGATCGACTCACCGGCCGAGCCGGTGGTCTGCACGATGTTGTTCTCGAGGATCGTCGCCGGCCGAGCGCCGAAGGCGCGACCGAGCCAGCGGAACAGCGTGATCGAGAGCACCGCGACCGGGATCGAGGCCGAGACGGTGAGGCCGACCTTGAGCCCGAGGTAGACCGACGAGGCGGCGAAGATGATGCCGAGCACCGAGCCGAGCACGACGGCGCGCAGCGTGAGCTCGGTCATGGTCTTCGAGGCCGGTACGAAGGGCTCGAAGTGCGGGGTGGCGGCGGTGTCGGTCGTGACGGACGAAGACGTTGCGCTCATGATGGACGTTAGCGCTATCACCTTCGTCGGGTGCTGTCGACGGCGGCTCCGGCAGGGGCGGGGCGCGATCGCGGGGCACTTGAACGGGCGCGGGTCTCGATGCACAACCAGGGACGACCGTCGCCAACGCGGGAGATGCGGAGATGCATGAAGCCCAACGCCCCGAGGGCGCTCACCCGAGCCTGTGGAACGCCGACCTCGCGCCGACGACGCCGGCCCAGCGCACCTGGGGCAAGTGGCATATCGCCGCGCTGTGGGTCGGCATGGCGGTGTGCATCCCGACCTACACCCTGGCGGCCGGGCTCCTGGCGTCGGGTATGTCGTGGTGGGGCGCCGTCCTGACGGTGCTGGTCGGCAACGTGATCGTGCTGGTGCCGATGGTCTTGAACGCCCACCCGGGCGCGAAGTACGGGATCCCGTTTCCGGTGCTGGCGCGGGCCTCGTTCGGCGTGCGCGGCGCGAACGTGCCGGCGATCCTGCGCGCGCTGGTCGCGTGCGGCTGGTTCGGGATCCAGACCTGGCTCGGCGGGCTGGCGCTCTACGAGCTCGTGCGCGCGCTGGTGCCGGCGGTCGGCGACGCGCCGTATCTCGGTGACTTCTTCGGCATCAACCTGGCGCAGCTCATCGCGTTCCTCGGGTTCTGGGCCGTCAACATGTACTTCGTCGTGCGCGGCATGGACGCGATCAAGTTCTTCGAGAGCTGGTCGGCGCCGGTGCTGATCGCGGTCGGCCTGGCGCTGCTCGCGTGGGGCTTCTCCGAGGGCGGTGGGCCGGGGCGCGTGCTCGACGCCTCGGAGCAGTTCACGCGCCCGACGGTGAGCGCGACGCTCGAGGGCGGGGTGGCGACGGCGCGCCTCGACGTCGTCAGTGTCGACGGCGTGCCCAAGGCGACCGAGCTGCGCTATGCGCCGGTCGCGGTCAAGGCGGACAAGGCCGGGGTCAGAGCCGCGCTCGACGCGGTCGCGTGGCGGCCGTTCTCGCCCGAGGTCGCGCTCGGCGCGGCGCAGGAGGGCGACCGCTTCGTCTTCGAGGTGCGCTCCCCCGCCAAGGAGGCCGGCAGCCTCGCCGAGCTGCGCGTGCCCGCCGAGGGCGTCAAGCCCGGTGGCTTCAGCCTCGAGATCCTGCTCGTCGGGCTCACGGCGATGGTCGGCTTCTGGGCGACGCTCTCGCTCAACATCCCCGACTTCACGCGCTTCGCGCGCTCGCAGAGAGACCAGGTGCACGGCCAGACCATCGGCCTGCCGCCTACGATGGCGCTCTACTCGTTCATCGGGGTGGCGGTGACCTCGGCTTCGCTCCTGGCGTTCCCCGACGTGCTCGTGCAGGGTGACGCGCCCTGGGACCCGGTCGCGCTCATCGCGCGCTTCGATAGCCCCGTGCTCGTCGTCGTGGCGATGTTCGCGCTGGCGATCGCGACCCTGACGACCAACATCGCCGCCAACGTCGTGAGCCCGGCCAACGACTTCGCCAACGTCGCGCCGAGCCGCATCTCGTTCAAGACCGGCGGCATCATCACCGGCGTCATCGGGATCCTGATGATGCCGTGGAAGCTCCTCGCCTCGGTCGGCGACTACCTCTTCGTGTGGCTCGTCGGCTACTCGGCGCTGCTCGGTCCGATCGGCGGCATCATGATCGCCGACTACTTCATCGTGCGGAAGACCGAGCTCGTCGTCGACGACCTGTACTCCGACAAGGGCGCCTACAGCTTCGGCGGCTCGGGCTGGAACTGGCGCGCCATGGGGATCCTGGCGATCGCGGTGGCGCCCAACGTGCCGGGCTTCCTTGCCGCGGCCGGGGTGGTCGACGGCGACGCGGTCGCGCCGATCTTCCACGACCTCTACACCTACGCGTGGTTCGTCGGGTTCGCGCTCGGCTTCGGGCTGTATGCGTTCTTCGGCGTGCCGCGAGGCGCCCGCCCCGCGAAAGGCGAAGCTGGATCGGGGGCCCGTGCGCGGGTCCGCGATACCTGAAACGATGTTCAGGTGATTTCCTTGCGCGCCGTCCGGAGCGCGCATAGGGTCCGCGCGTGGGATCTTCGACGACACTTCGATCGGGTACGGGAGGCCGGGCGCGCAAGCGCGAGCTCGAGGACGAGCCCGCGGGGGACGAGCGCGACCCGGTGATTCGCCTCGAGATCTACGGCATCGTCGTGCTCGCCTTCGCGGTCGCGCTCCTTCTGGCGCTCTTGTCGTACACCGCCGATGACGTCGGCAGCGGCGTCAACGCCAGGCTCGGTCGCACCGCCAACTGGCTCGGACCGATCGGCGCGCACGTCGCCGACATGTTCCTCGCCGCCGTCGGGATCGGCGCCTTCGCCGTGGCGGGCACCTTCGGCTGGCTCGGCTTGTCCTATCTCGTCGGCCGGCGCGCGCGCATGCAGAAGCTCGATGTCGCCGGCGCCTTGTTGGGGCTCCTCGCGCTGATCGTGCTGGCGCACGTGATCGCCTCGCCGATGCGGCTGCTCGAGCACCCGCCCGGCGGCTGGCTCGGGAGCTGGGTCGGCGAGATCGCCTCGAGCCTGCTCTCGACCGCCGGCACCTTCCTGCTCTTCGGCGCGATCGGCATCGTGTCGATCATGCTGCTCTCGCGCCGCAGCATCTTCGAGCTCGCCGGCTCGGTCGGGCGTGCGGGCAAGCGCACGGCGCACCTCATCGGCAAGGCCGTGCGCCACGGCGAGGCGCGCGACGGGGGCGAAGGGGAAGCCGCGGCAGAGGCCGAGGTCGAGCGTGCTGCGCCGGCGCGGCGCGAGCGGGTCGTCGCAGAGGAGCCGGGCGAGGAGCCGGCGCCCGCGCGCGCGCGTGCGTCGAAGAAGAAGGACAAGGCCGCGCGGTCCGAGGCCGTGGAGGACGACGCGGAAGCCGAGCGCGGCCCGAGGATCGCCGAGCGCCGACGCGCGCTGGTGGTCGAAGAGGAGGAAGACGCGGGCGAGGCCGAGAGCGACGGGGACAGCGAGGCCGACGACGAAGAGGGCGAGTACGAAGAGGGCGAAGAGGACGAGGAAGAGGGCGAGTACGAGGAGGGCGAAGAGGACGAGTACGAGGAGGGCGAAGAGGGCGAGTACGAGGAGGAAGAAGGCGAGGACGAGGAAGAAGAGGGCGAGTACGACGAAGAAGAAGAGGAAGAAGAGGACGCCGGGATCCGCATCGTCGAGTCGGCCGCGATGAAGCGCACGCGCGAGCTCTCGCCCGAGGCGATCGAGGCGAGCGCGGCGGCCCAGCTCGCGCTCCCGTCCGAGGAGCTCGAGGCGGAGCCCTTCGTGCTGCCGACGCTCTCGATGCTCGACTATCGGCCGCCCGAGTCGACGACCTACGACCGCGAGGTGCTCAAGCGCAACGCGCAGATCCTCGAGGCCAAGCTCCTCGACTACAAGGTGAAGGGGCGGGTGGTCGAGATCCACCCCGGCCCGGTCGTCACGATGTACGAGTTCATGCCGGCGGCCGGCATCAAGGTCTCGGCGATCGCCGGGCTCGCCAACGATCTGGCGATGGCGCTGTCGGCGATCTCGATCCGCATCGTCGCGCCGATCCCCGGCAAGAACGTCGTCGGCATCGAGATCCCCAACGCGCAGCGCGAGACGGTCTGGCTCAAGGAGATCCTCTCGGACACGAGCTACTCGCGCGCGAAGTCACGGCTCACGCTGGCGCTCGGCAAGGACATCGTCGGCAACCCGACGTGCATGGACCTCGCCAAGGCGCCGCACCTGCTCGTCGCGGGCGCGACCGGCGCCGGCAAGTCGGTGGCGATCAACAGCTTCGTGATGTCGCTCTTGTATAAGGCCGAGCCCGCCGACGTGCGCATGATCATGGTCGACCCCAAGATGTTGGAGCTGTCGATCTACGAAGGGATCCCGCACCTGCTGCTGCCGGTGGTCACCGATCCGAAGCAGGCCGCGACCGCGCTCAAGTGGGCGGTCAAGGAGATGGAGCGGCGCTACCGCCTGATGGCGGACATGGGGGTCCGAAACCTCGCCGGCTACAACCAGAAGGCGCAGCAGCTGATCGAGGATCCGGGCCAGCGCCTGCCCGAGCGCCTGCGCCTGGCCAAGCTCAAGCGCGAGGCCCGGGGTGAGGTCGACAAGAAGGGGCTCGTGCTCGACGCCGACGGCAAGCCGGTCGAGCGCTTGCCGTCGATCGTCGTCATCATCGACGAGCTCGCCGATCTGATGATGGTCGCGAGCAAGGAGGTCGAGCACTGCATCGCGCGTCTGGCGCAGATGGCGCGCGCCTCCGGGATCCACCTCATCGTCGCGACGCAGCGCCCGTCGGTCGACGTCATCACCGGCCTCATCAAGGCGAACTTCCCGACGCGCATCTCGTTCCGCGTCGCCTCCGGCGTCGACTCGCGCACCATCCTCGATCAGAAGGGCGCCGAGGCGCTGCTCGGCATGGGCGACATGCTCTTCCTGCCGCCGGGCCAGGCGCTGCAGCGCGTGCACGGCTGCTACGTCTCCGAGGAGGAGGTGCACACCGTCGTCGCGCACCTGAAGGAGCAAGGCAGCCCCGAGTACGACATGGGGATCCTCGCGTCCGACGACGACGACGAGGGCGGCGCGAGCCTGCCCGAGAGCGCCGACGGCGACGACCTCTACAACCAGGCGGTGCGCATCGCGGCCGAGGCGCGCTACATCTCGACGTCCTATCTGCAGCGCAAGCTCAAGATCGGCTACAACCGGTCGGCTCGGATCATCGAGCAGATGGAAGAAAATGGCATCATCGGACCGTCGGACGGGACCAGCAGGCCGCGTGAAGTGTTCATCGATCCGCTGTGAGGAGCCACGGCAGCATGACTGCTGAAGCTCACGAGCCGGTCGAGCCGCACGCCCGGGCGCTGTTGTCGCTGTCGCCGGCGCGCGCCGTCGTGCGGTTGGGGCTGCCGCTGGCGCTGGCGTCGTTCTTCCAGGCCGGCTTCAACCTGACCGAGGTCTGGGTCTTCGGGCGGGTCGGCGACGGCGGCGCGTCGCTGGCGGGGGCGGCGGTCTCGGACATGCTGACCGCGCTCTTCGCGCTGCTCGCGAGCGGCCTTGGCAACGCGGCGGTCACGCAGATCTCGCAGGCGACCGGGGCCGGCGACGAGGATCGCGCGCGGGCGGCGGCGCGCGCAGCGGCCTGGGTGGGGCTCCTGCTCTCGCTCGGCTCGGCGGTGGTCGGGCTCCTGGCGGGGCCGCTGGGCGAGGCGTTCATGCACCCGTCGGCGCGCGAGCCGGGCACGGCGTTCCTGCGCATCATGGCGCTGGGCGGCTTCGGCACGGTCTTCATGGTCGTCGTGATCGGGATCCTGCGCGCGCGCGGTGACTCGGTGCGGCCGCTCGTGCTGGTGGCGTGCGTGTCGGTGGCGACGCTCGTCCTGGAGATGGCGTTCATCTTCGGCTGGGCGGGGCTCGACCCGAGCGGGATCGTGCCGTGCGCGTGGGTCACGGTGATCCTGCGCGGGCTGACGAGCGCGTGGGGCCTGTGGATGGTCAACCGCACGCTGCCGCTGCGCCCGGGGGCCGGCGAGCGCTTCGTCGACCGGGTGGTCCTGCGCGAGCAGCTGCGCATGGGGCTGCTCTCGGCGCTGCAGCAGGCGGTGCGCGTGCTCGGCATGCTGGCGCTGGTCGCGCTGTCGTTCGCGCGCCTGGGCGAGGACGAGGCCAAGGATCTCTTTACCGCGCTGACGGTGTGGAGCAAGATCGACATCCCGATGATCATGCTGGCCTTCGCGTGGGGTGGGGGCACGGCGCCGATCGTCGGCATGGAGCTCGGCGCGGGACGGCCGGAGATGGCGCGGCGCGCGGCGTGGGCCGGAGCGAAGGTCGCGGCGCTGGCGGCGCTCGTGAACACGGCCCTGGTCCTGCTCTTCGGCGAGGCGCTGGTCACGGCGTTCCTGCCGACCGAGCCGGGCGCGGTGGCGGAGTCGGTCGCGCTGCTCCATCACGTCGCGCCGGTCTACCCGCTGATGGCGCTGGGGATCGCGGTGGCCTACGCCTTCAACGGCGCCGGTGACATGACGCGACCGCTGATCTGGGACCTGGCGCTGCTCATCGGCGTGCAGTCGCTGGTCGCGTTCGTGCTCGGCGGGCCGGAGATGTTGGGCGTCGACGGCTTCTTCGTCGCGCTGACGGTCTCCGGCGTGCTGCAGGGGATCGTGCCGGCGTGGCTCTTGTCGCGACGACGTTGGTGATTTCGGGGCGGAACTGACGTAGATGAGGCGCATGGACAACGCCCCCAAGGTCGTCTCGCTCACCCCCGCCGTCTTCCACCTGCCCGAGAGGGTCAACGCCGTCTCGCGCACCTACGGGGTGAACCCGATCGTGCCGCGCGGGCCGAAGTTCAAGCCGGTGCTCGACCGGGTGCGCGCCGGGATCGTCGGGGCGCTCGGCGCCGAGGGCTACCAGGCGGTGCTCTTGACCGGCAGCGGCTCGACCGCGATGGCGGCGGTCCTCGGATCGTGTCTGCGCAAGGACGAGCGTTTGCTGGTGATCCGCAACGGCGCCTACGGCGACCGCATCCTCGAGTTCGCGACGGCGATCGGGCAGCCGGTCGTCGACTACGCGCTGCCGTACGGGCACCGGCCGGATCCGGCGCGGGTCGAGGCCTTGCTCGCGGACTGCGACGCGGTGGCGATGGTGCACGGCGGCACCTCGACCTGCACGCTGAACCCGGTCGCCGAGGTCGGGGCGATCGCCGGGCGCCTGGGCAAGAAGCTCCTGATGGACGGGATCAGCTCGCTCTTCGTCGAGCCGATCGACCTGGCGGCGTGGAACGTGGCGGCGGTGATGGGCTCGTGCAACAAGGGCCTGCACAGCCACCCCAACCTGACCTGCGCCATCGTGCGCGACGACCTGCTCGCGCAGATGGAGGCGATCCCCTCGCGCACTCCGAACCTCGAGCTCTTCAAGACCTGGAAGGCGCAGGTCGGCGGCGCGCATCCCTATACGATCGATCCGATGAGCGTGCTGCAGGTCGACGCGGCGCTGGCGGCACTCGCCGACGAAGGCGGCGTCGCGGGACGGCACGCGATCTATCGGGAGCGCTGCGAGGTGCTGCGCGCGGGCTACGAGCGGCTCGGCCTGGTGATCGCGCGCTTCGAGGGGCAGCCGCTGCAGTCGATCGGGACGATGCTCGAGATCCCCGCGCACACGACGTACGCGCGCCTCGCCGAGCGCCTGGCGAGCGAGGTGGTCGAGGGCCACGTCTTCGAGATCTACTCGGCGCAGGGCAAGCTCTCCGATCGCTACTTCCGCCTCTTCCACATGGGCGAGTATCCGATCGAGGCGTATCACGTGTTCTTGCGCGCGCTGGAGGCGGCGCTCCGCGCCTGAGCCGAGCGGAGCGCTTGTCGCACGGGACGGGAAGTGCTCTGGTCGTCGCCATGGATCGTGCGTTCGTCGGAATGTCGCTCTCGCTCTCGCTCGCGCTCGGGGTGTCGCTGGCGTGCTCCGACAGCACCGAGCCGGGAGCGACGGCCGACGTCGAGGAGACCACCGCGCCCGATACCGTGACGGACACGACGCCGGGGGCCGACACGACCACCACGCCCGAGACCGTGGTCGATGTCGAGGCGGAGACCGCCGCCGAGGTGCAGGCCGAGACGACGGCCGAGACCGTGTTGCCCGACAGCGCAGAGCCGGACACGACGCCTCCGCCCGACACGACCATGACGCCGGTCGTCTTCGCCGAGAGCTACCCGCTCGGCGCGCGCTTCCCGGAGGGCGGGATCTACGATCACGTCGGCGAGCACTTCTACGTCGGCAGCCTGAGCGAAGGCTCGGTGCACAAGGTCGACCCGCGCACCGGCATCGACACGACCCTCTTCGTCGAGAACGCGCCCGGCACCTGGTGGACGCTCGGCATGGCGGTCGACGAGGCGCGCCGTCGCTTGTGGGTCTGCGCGATGGACAACCACGGGCAGGGGACCGAGACCGAGCCGCCCTACGACGGCTACGTCTGGGTCTTCGACCTCGAGCGCGGCACGCGCATCGCCAATCACGCGCTGGCGCAGGCGCTGCCGCAGGCCACCTGCACCGACGTGACGTTGCTGGACGACGGCACCGCCTACGTCGTCGACCGCGAGGGCCCCTACGTCTACGAGGTCACCCTCGAAGGTGGCCCGACGCTCTTCGCCGAGGACCCGGCGCTCGGCGGCGACCTCGTCGGCCTCAACGCGGTCGTGCAGGCGCCCGGGCAGAACGCGCTCCTGGCGATCGTCTATCTGCCGCCGGCGATCGTGCGCATCGATCTCGCGACCGCCGAAGTGAGGACGGTGGCGCGCGAGGGCGACGACTTCTTCAGCGTCGCCCTGCTCGCCGGGGCCGACGGCATGACGACGCGCGATCAGGCGGTCTACATCGCCTTTTCCGGCAAGCTCTTCGCGGCGACCGCGACGTGGCCCGACTGGTCGAGCGTGCGCCTCGTGAGCGAGGACGCACCCGTCGGCGTGACTGACATCGTGAACACGCCGGCCGGCCTCTACTACCTCAACGGTCAGGCGGTCGAGTTCGCGCTCGGCGCGCAGCCGCAACCGTTTTCGCTCACGCGCAGGCAGACGCCCCGCTAGTGCCGTCGCTCGCGCCGAGCGAGCTATGTGCCGTCCTGATCGAGGTGGCACTTCTTGTACTTCTTGCCGCTGCCGCACCAGCAGGGGTCGTTGCGGCCGGGCTTCGGCGCCGCGCGCACGGTGGCGGGCGCGGGCGGCGGGGCGGGTGTCCAGGCGCGCTCGCCGTCGAGCTCGAGGAACTCCAGGTCATCGGCCAGCTCGTCCGGGAGGTCTTCGTCGTCGTCGTCCAGCGCGTCGAAGTCGAGGTCGTCGATGTCATCGATGTCGTCGTCGTCCTGGCCGGACCGCGCGGACAGGGGCAGGCACTCGCCGCGCCGGGCGATCACCCGCGCCGCCTCGCCGCTGGCGAGGATCACGTCGACCCACGTGTCCTCTTCGGCCACCTCCGCGCGCTCGGGATCGTAAGCGTTGGCGAGGGCCTCGATCACCGCGATGACCAGGTCGACCTCCTGCGGGGTGGGCGCGCGCTCGCGGTCGCCGCCGGCGACGACCCGCGGGAAGGTGCGCGCGATCGGCGACCAGCCGTGCACCTGTCGCTCGTGTGCCGCCTCGCGCGAGAGCGTGTCCCAGGCGAGCAGGTACATGTCGAGCTCGCTCTCGGCCGAAGCGTCGCTATCCCAGGCGTCGCGCGCGGCGCGATCGGGGGCGATGGCGACGCCGGTCACGAAGCGGCCCTCGAGGTTCTCGTCGAGGATCACGTGGGCCCAGAGGCGATCGCGGCCGAGGCTCGGCAGCGAGAGCTCGAAGATCTGGTCGTCCTCCTCGAGGTTGAACGACAGGTCGCTCTCGTAGAGGCGCTCGCTCACCTCGAAGAGGCGGCGCACCTGGCCCGGCGTCACGCCCTCAGCGAGCCAGCTCCACGGCTCGTCGTCGGCGGGGAGCTCGGCGACGAGGGCGCCGCGCTCGTCTTCGAAGGTGTCGTCGGCCAGCGGGGTCGGGCCGATGACGACGCGCACCTCGGGTCGCGCGCGTTGGATTTCGGCGGCGAGCTCTTCGTTGGCGACGCGCACCAGCGCCGGCAGGTGCGGCCGGCCGTTGAGCGGATCGCGGATCGCGCGATCGAGGGTGTGCCCGAGGTCGGGCACGACGCCGCGTGAGGGGCGGTAGCGCTCGAGGTGGCGGACGAGGTCGGCCTCGTCGTCGGTCTCGTCTCCCTCGACGACGACGAGATCGACGATCCAGGCGTCGTCGGGCGCTTGTCCGGGACGGGTCAGGGTGAAGCGGGCCACCTGCCAGCGGCCGTGGGTGAAGTCGCGTTGCCTGTTCATGGCGTGTCTTTCAGGGGTTGCCTTGGAGGAGCAGGTAGCCCTTGTCGCGCTCGAGGTCGATCTCGTCGAGCGCGATCACCTGGCCCTGCAGCGAGGGGGAGATCCCGCCGAGATCGAATTCGGGCAGCGGGAAGTCGGCGAGACCCTGGCCGCCGAAGTCGCCGAGCACGCGCACCAGCAGCTGCTCGCGCAGGAGGGTGATGAGCACGTCCTCCTGGTCTTGCGAGAAGAGGTCGCTCTCGACGCGGGTGATGTCGATGACGATGTCCTCGGGGGCGATCTCGCCGAGGGCGAGCGAGATGGCGCCGGCGTCGTCGACCGCGACGTCGACGGTGGTCTCGAAGGCGACGATCATGTCGACCACGAGCGGCAGGCCGTTGAGCTTCAGGCTGGCGTCGACGTGCAGCTCGCCGAGCTGGATGCGCAGGACACCATCGCGGCAGTCGGTCAGCACCGGCGGCAGGCGCGCCGAGACATCGACCGCGAGGTCGGAGACGCCATACTGCGAGAGGTCGACGTCGCCGAAGGCGGCGGGGCCGAGCGTGACCTCGAGCGCGCCGCCCTGCCACACGGCGTGCAGCACCTGGTTGAGCACGTCGAGCGAGAGCGCCATCGTCAGCTTCTTGTCGGGATCCCACGCCGGCATGCCGAGATCGACGCCGAAGCAGCCGCCGCGCATGAGCGAGCCGGCGGTCGGCCACTGCACGCGCTTGGCGGCGGTGACCTTGGTCGCGAGCGCGACGTCGAGGCCCGCCTCGTCGATGGTGGCGTTGTTGGTGTTGGCCTGCAGCCGCACGTTGAGCGCCTCCTGGCCGGGAAGGAAGCCCGGGACCTCGAAGGTCTCGTCGAGCGCGAGGCTGCCGAGCGCGTCGGCGACCGCGGGTGGGATCTCGTCGCGCAGCACGTCTTCGAAGGAGGAGACGATGCTGTCGCGGATCGTGTCGGTGAAGAGGTCGATGATCCAGTTGATCGACCAGTGCACGTCGATGTCGAGGCCCTCGACGAGCACGGTGGCCGAGTGCATCTGCACCCGGGCCTGGCCCTGTTGCACGGTGACGCCGAGCGTGACGTCGACGCGGATCGCGTCGGCGGAGACGACGCCGTCGACGTCGATGAAGCCGTCGGCGAAGACGTCGATCGACAGGTCGGTGATGTCGAGGTGGAGCAGCAGGCGATCGCGCGACGGCGTGAGCGTCAGGCGCGGTGGGTCGTAGTCGACGTTGCGCAGATAGACGTCGTAGCCGGCGTTCTGCACGACCGGCGAGGGGATGTAGCTGGCGATGTCGAGGTCCTGCACGACGCGCTCCATGATCGTCGCGAGGTCGTCGGCGCGGCCCTGGCGATTGCCGTCGTCGATGAAGGCGCGCGTGAGGTGCGCGACGATCCCGTCGGGGAAGGCCTCGGCGGCGGTCTTCCAGCCGGGCGCCAGCATGAAGCTCTGGGCGAGGCGCACGGCCTGGCCCTGCACGTCGGTCGCCTCGACGGTGAAGGTGTTGAGGCCGTGCTCGGGGCTGATCTGGATCTCGAGATCGAAGTGGTTGGCGCCGTTCTGCACGGTGCGCGGGATGCGGTTGAAGCTGACGCTGGCGAGGCCGCCGGTGGCGTCGGTGACGGTGCCGCGGATCGTGAACGGGCCGCCGCCGGCGGTGATCATCTGACCGCGCACGGGGTAGGTGATCTCGATCGTCGGGGCGCTGGCGTCGACGAGCACGGTGCGCGAGGCGACGAGGTTCGAGGGCGGGCCGCTCGTCACGATCAGGTTCCAGCTGCCCTCGGCGTCGAGGGTGACGCGCTCGCCGCCGGGTACCGTCTGGCGTGGGGTGTTGCCGTGGCGCGCCTCGACGCTGACGCCGGAGACGTCGGCGACCTCGTTACCCCACGCGTCGGCGAGGCGGGCGGTGACGCGCGGGCGGGCACCGAGCGTGTAGACGCTGCGCTCGGGGTCGAGGTCGATGGCGATCGCGGCGGGGTCGCCAGCGACGACGGTGAGCGAGACCGGGTTGCGTGTCGCGGAGACGAAGGCCTCCTTGGGCACGCAGGTGATCGGGTAGACGCCGGCGCGGGTGGAGGTGAGGCGCAGGCGGTTCTGGTCGAGGGCGTCGACGCCGGCGACCGGCAGGGTGATGACCTGCGCGAGATCGACGGCGTTGCCGAAGGCGTCGGTGCCGGGGCAGGAGACCGAGACCTCCTGCTCCGGGCGGATGGTGTCGGTCGAGAGCACGGTGCGGAGCTCGGTGAGCTCGCCGGGGGCGACGGTGACCGTGACCGTGTTGCCGACGAGCGAGCCGTCGGGGAAGGCGCAGGTCACGCCGAAGGTGCCGGTGGCGGTGAAGCGCACGTTCTTGCCGCCGGTGATGGTGGTGCCGGTCTCGGGCGACAGGCGCAGCACGGTCTCGCCCATCGTGATGTTGTCGTGGGCGTCGCGCACGGTGCAGGCGACGCCGACGCGGTCACCGGCGCGCAGCTCGGTGCGCAGGATGGTGGTGGTGATCGAGGTGGGGTCGCCGGGCTGCACGGTGAGCGAGACGGGCGAGGTGTCCTCGATGCGCGGGATCCCGGGGTAATGGCAGCGTACGCGTACGACGCCGGCGAAGGGCACGGTGACGCGGTCGCCGAGGATCTCGACGCCGGCGGGGACCTGGTCGTTGGCGTCGAAGACCTCGAAGGCGAGCGGCAGGTCGGGGGTGAACGGGGCGCCGCTCTGGTCCTTGGCCGTGCAGGTGACGGTGGTCGTTCCGCCGGCGCCGATCACCGCGGGGGCGAGCGCGGTCTCGACCGTGTCGAGGTGCGGCACGATGACCTGGTCGCCGCCGGTGGTGTCCGCGGGCGGGATCTCGCCGGTGGCGTCGCAGGCGGGGGCGAGCGCGAGGAGGGCGATGAGGGGGTGGAGCGGGCGTGTCGTTCGCGGCGGCTGGGGCATGGTGGCTCCCGATGAGGTCAGGCCGGAGGTCGTGTCTCGTGCTGGTGCTCGCGCGCGTGGCGGGCGAGGGCGATGATGTAGCGCAGCGTGACCCCCGGGGGGATGCCGTGGCTCGCTTCGAGGGAGGCGGCGATCTCGCGCACCGGGACGCGCTCTCCATACATCGAGACGATGGTCGGCGTCACGCGCTCGAGGGTGGGCCCCCAGCGCTCGACCTCGGCGTCGGAGAGGTGGATGCGGCGCTGGCTGCGCCAGACGAAGAGCTGGAGGGCCGCGTAGACGGCGAACAGGGTCCAGAGCGGGAAGTGGCAGCCGCCGCCGAGATCAAATGTGAACCAACGTATACCCAGCGCCTCGGCGACGAGCATGCCGAGGGCGACGAGGCCCGCGAGGATGCCGAGCACGAGGGGGGTGGTCATCGCGACAGCGTAGGCGGCCGACCGTGTGCGATCAAGGCCGGGGCCGGGGCCGTGGCGCGCGGCGGGGCGCATCCGCGAGCAGGCCGAAGGGTCGAAGGTCGTGGTGAGGTGTCGGGGGGCGGGTCAGGGCATCGGTTGGGGCGTGGCCGCGGTCTTGCGGCTGACCTGGATGAGGATGCGATCGCCGTTGTTGGCCAAGAGGATGTGGCGCCACGGCGAGGCGGGGTCGGTGACCTCGAAGCCGCTGGGGATGGGCTTGACGCGGCCGGCGAGCTCGGCCCGGTAGAAGTCGTGGATCGCGCGCGCGGGCAGGGGGGACTCGAGGTTGAGCACGAGATCGGTGGTGGAGAGGAGGGTGGTGCCTGCGGGCACCGGGAAGCCTTCGATGGGCGAGCCCGCGGAGACGGTGGGTGAGGTGGGCTCGGGCGCGGTGGGAGTGGGTGGGGGCGCGGTGGGGGTCGTCGGCTCGGGCGCGGGTGGCGTGGAGGTGGTGTGCGTCGGTGTCGGTGTGGGCCCGCTCGGCGGCGGGGGCGACCCCTGTGGGTGTGCGGTGGTCCCGGCTTCGCGCGGGGGGCCCGAGCCGACGGCGATGAGCACGGCCACGGTACCGCCGGCGAGGAGCGCCGCGAGCGCGAGCCAGAGCCCGAGGCGACGTCGGGCCGCCGGCGGGTGGGCCTGGTCTCGCGACGAGGCGCGGGCCGCGTCGAGCACGGCCTGCGAGATCGCGAGCGTGTGGCTCAGCGGGGCGCCGATGAGCGCGAGGGTCGCGCGCACTTCGCGCTGGAGCTCGGCCGCGGACTGGAAGCGCGCGGCGGGATCCTTGTCGACGAGGCGCTGCAGGAGCGCCTCGACGCGCGGGTGGATGCCGAGGTCGGGGTGCAGGCGGCTCGGCGGGACGATCTCGTCCTGGACGTGCTTGAGCAGGAAGTCGAGCGCGCTGTTGGCGGTGAAGGGGTGGTGGCCGGTGAGCATCTCGTAGACGATGATGCCGAGCGCATACAGATCGGTGCGCGCATCGATGGTGCCGCCGGTGATTTGCTCGGGGGCCATGTAGCGAGGCGTGCCGAAGATCGCGCCCTGCTGGGTGAGCGTCGGCGACGCGGCGCCGCCATCGGCGGTACCGACGGCCTTGATCTTGGCGATGCCGAAGTCGAGCACCTTGACCCAGTCGGGGTTGCCGTGGCGCTCGGCGAGCATGACGTTCTCGGGCTTGAGGTCGCGGTGCACGATGCCGCGTGAGTGGGCGTCGACCAGCGCGGCGGCGATCTGATCGAGGATCTTGAGGGCGCGGCCCTGCTCGATCGGGCCGCGCGCGATCTCGGCCGCGAGGTCGCGACCGGCGACGTGCTCCATCGCGAGGTACATGCGGCCGTCCTCGGCCTGACCGAAGACGTAGACCTGGACGATGTGCGGGTGGTTGAGCGCCGCCACCGCGCGCGCCTCGCGCTTGAAGCGCTCGATCGCCTGGGGGTTGTCCCGCGTCAGCTCGGGGTGCATGACCTTGATGACGACCTGGCGCCCCATATCCGCCTGCTCGGCGAGATAGACCGCGCCCATGCCACCCTGGCCGAGCTTGCGCTCGATGCGGAACTGACTGGCCAGCGTCTGGCCCACGAGATCGTCGGAGGTCGCCACGGTGCCTCTCGCATCATCCGAACCGACACCACCCCGAGCGGGTGTGTCGCAGACGATGGCCGGTTTGGCGGGCGGCCACAAGGGCCACCCTCACGACCGGACATCCGTGGCGCAGGAGGCCCGCCTCATGCGGGCCGGAGCGACGAGCTCAAGGCTTGTTGTCGGCGGTGGGGCTCGGCTCCTTGGCCTCGGTCTTGGCGAAGCAGGGCAGCGCCATGTCGACGATCGGCTTGGCGAGGAGCTGGCGCACCGCGTCGGCGGTGAGGTGGATGCCGTCCTTGGTGCGGATCTCGACGGCCTTCTTGCCCTGTGGGAGCACCGTCTTGGCGAGCGGCTTGCCGCCGTCGTCCGCGGTCACGACGTAGGCGTCGTGGAAGATGGCGTTGCCGCCGGCGGCGGCGAAGGCCTCGACCCGCTCCTTCATGATGCGGTTGACGATCGGCGCGCGCACGACGGCGTTCTTGCCCTCGAAGGCGTAGGGGCCGCTCCAGATGATCAGGCGGTCCTCGTCGTCCTCGGCGATCGCCTCGAGCAGCGCGTCGACGCGCTCGCCGTACTTCTTCTCCCAGGCCGGGTCGTCCTGGCGGATCCAGTTCCCGTTGTCCCACAGGGCCTGATAGTCGTTGGTGCCGAGCGAGACGACCACGATGTCCGGCTTGTGCTTCTGCATGAGCGCCGGCGTCGACTTGGGCCAGTCGTGGAAGTCGGGGCGCGCGAGGCCGGACGAGGCCTTGCCCCAGCGGCGGAACTCGACGTCGTTCTCGCCGAAGACCTTGTCGAGCATCGGGCCGAGCACGGTGCCCATCGTCGAGCCGCCGATGCCGTAGACGACCGGCTTGTCGTCGCCGGTGACCGGGCACTTGGCCAGCGCGGTCTGGGCCGGGGCGACGCACAGGGCCACGAGGCCGAGGAGGAGCTGCTTCATGGGGTGTCCCTCTGGTTGCGTGGGAGCCGTCCGGACGCGGGCGACTCGGGAGACCGGCCAACGCTTTGCCACGGCATGCGATTCCATCCAAGAAAAAGCCGCACTCGCGCGTGCGCCGCCGGGCCCATCGGAGGTCGCGGCGGACCGGGCGTCGAAAGGCAATCGCCGGCGGGCGTGTTATGGTGTCGTCGCAAGGAGGGAACACATGCGAACCAGCAAGGCCATGATCGGTGCCGTCGTCTTCGGGTGGGTCGCGTCGGGGTGGGCGTGGAGCACGCGCGATGCCGCGCGCGCCGCCGAACCCGCGCCGGCCGTGACGGACCCCGGCTGCGTGCTGCGCGGGACCGCGCCGCCGGCCAAGGGCACGCTCCTCTTCGACACGCCCACCGGGGGCAGGGTGATCGCGGTCTTCTCGGGCGCGCTCACGCCGCTGAGCATGAGCGCCATCCCCATCGGCGACGCGACGGCGCGCGCGCGCGTGTCGACCTCGACGCCGGAGTCGCCGGCGTTCCGCATCGACGGCTTCGTCCGCCCGGCCGAGCTGCCGCTCTACACGATGCGCGATCTGCCGGTCGTCGGCTCGCACGTCGCGATCGCCAGCCACCAGGCGGTCAAGCTCGTCGGCGCGGGCGCCGACGGGCTGCGCGTCGAGCGCACGGTGCTCGCGACACGCGGCCAGGTGTTGAGCGCGAGCGCGCCGTGCGACGCCTTCGCGCTGTCGCCCTCGGGTCCAATGCCGTGGGACGTCGATCAGGAGGCGCGCGGCTATCGTATGAAGGAGTCGATCCAGGACGTCGACCTCTATGATCGTCCCGGCGGCGCGCTCATCTTCACGCTGAAGATGCTCGCCGGCACCACGCGCCTCTTCCGCGGAACGGAGGTGCGGCGCGGCTACGTGAACGTGCGCTCGCGCAGCGACATCGTCATCGACGGCTGGGTGCGCCTGCGCGCGCTCGAGCCGATGCGCAAGGGCGAGCTGATGGAGCCCTTCATCACCCCGCCGCTGACGGGCGCGCAGATCACCCTCGACACCCAACCCCAGCTCAAGCGCGCGCACAAGGAGATCGCGATCCGCGGGCCCGAGCCCGGCGGTGAGTACAAGCCGATCGGCGCGATCGAGCCGGGCACGGAGTTCTACGTCGTCGCCAACTACCTCGGCTGGTCGAGCGTGCTGCCGAAGACGCTCGCGGTGTCCCCGGCCGAGGGCGGCGGCTTCTGGATCGACACGACCGAGCTCACCATCCCCTGATCCGGATCTCCGGCGACCCTCTCGCCTCCCGCCTCGGTTCGAGAATTGTCCTTCTTGGCATGGTCTGTCACTTTCGGCCGTTGTCAATGGAGTTGACTATCTGCCCGTAACCAGGATGAATACCCCATTTATTTCAATGACTTGTCCCGGATAATGTAATCTTGCGCACTCAACACTCTCACTTGAATCGTCGTGCGGGCCGATGGGGCTTGTGTCGCGGCTTCCCGCGCTGAATCAACCCTATATCGGAGAGAGAGCAAATGAGCATTCGGAGCGTCATGCGGTTCATCGTCGCGGGTCTTTTTCTGGGCGCGCCGGTCACGGCCTTCGCCGGCACCGACACCGCCAACCTCGGCGTCTCGGCGGAGGTCACCGCCAACTGTACCATCTCGACGTCACCCCTCGCCTTCGGCAACTACGATCCGGTCGACGCCAACGCGGCTGCGGCGCTGAACGGCACCGGCACCGTGACCGTCACCTGCACCGACGGCGCCTCGGCCCAGATCGAGCTCGATCAGGGCGCCAACGCGGATGCCGGCTCGACCGCGGAGGCGCCGCTGCGCCGACTCACGGGCGGCGGCGAGTTCCTGAGCTACTCCCTGTTCTCCGACTCGGGCCGTACCACCGTGTGGGCGACCGGGGCCGCGGTCGACGTCGAGCACACCGGCACCGGCACCGCCGCCAACCTCACCGTCTACGGCAGCATCGCCGCGGGGCAGAACGTCGGCGCCGAGAGCTACAGCGACACGGTCGTCGCGACCGTGACCTTCTGAGTTTCGACCGCACCGCGCGATTGCGAAATTGACAGTCCGAAACTCGAACAGAACTCCAGGAGTGTCTCGATGACCCACACACTCACTGCGATCGTGCTCCTTGCAGGCGTGCTGTTCTCCTCGGACGACGCGCTGGCTGGCAATTTCCGCGTCGCGCCGGTGCGAATATCGCTCGATTCACAGATGCGCAGCACGCTGGTCACCGTGAGCAATCGCGGTGACACGCCGGTGCGTCTCCAGCTGGACGTGCACCGCTGGGACGAGAGCCCGACCGGAGAGGTACTGCTCGAGCCGAGCGGAGACGTCGTCGTGTTCCCGTCGCTGCTCGTGCTCGCCGCGGGCGAGTCGCGCGCGGTGCGAGTCGGCATGATCGCGCCCGTCGAGCGGCTCGAGCAGAGCTTCCGCCTCATCGTCGAGGAGCTGCCCGATCAAGTGCAAGCAGCCCGGGGGATCGCGCTGCGCATGCGCATGAGCGTTCCGATCTTCGTCACCGACGACGCCGCCCGCGAGGCCCCGCGTCTCGACCCGCCGATCCTGGCGGCGCCACGAACGCTGCATGTCGTGCTCGGCAACGACGGCGAGCGCCACTTCAAGCCGCTCGCCTTGAACGTCACGCTCGTCGACGCCAGCGGCCGGACCGCGCACCAGCGCATCCCCGGCTGGTATGTGCTGCCGCGGCACACCAGGGAGTACAGCGTGGTGCTGCCTCCCGAGATCGACTGTCTGCGCGAGGCGCGCGTGCGGCTCGAGCACGACGGTGCCGCGCTCGAGCAGGTGCAGACCTTTGCCGGACGCTGTGGCTCATCCGCATCCAGGTGACCAGACATGAGTCGAGGGGGGGCCAACTGGCCCGCTGGCGCGATCCTCATCGTCGCGCTCGTCGGGTTCATGCTCGCGCTCTATCACGAGCACGAGCTCGACGCCGAGGCCACGCGCCCGGCGAGCGCGCTCGCCGCGGTGGGTGTGCGCGCCCGGGCAAGCGTGGCCTCGGCGCCGTCGACGGTGCAGGACGAGGGGGCTACCGTGCCAAGCGTCACGGCCGAGGCGCGGCCGCACGCGCCTGACCCGAACGTCACGGCTCGGCCAGCGTCCCGCGCGCCGCGTGCGCTCCCTCGGACGTCGCCGTCCGCGCCGAGCGCGAAGGTATCGCCGGGGCGCGCATCGCTCCTGCCACCACCGACGAGCGCCGCGCCCGAGCCCCGGCGTGACACGCGCGCCGTGCTCACCCTCGTCGTCAATGGCCAGGCGCACGGCGACACCGTGGTCGACCTGGAGGCCGGCGAGATCCTGATCCCCCTCGCCGATCTGCGCCGCGCCGGCCTCGTCGCCGATCTGCCGGAGGTCCGGCGCGAGGCTCGCCCGCAGGAGGCGCTGGTGCCGCTCGGCCGCCTCGGCGCCTTCGTGAGCCATCGCCTCGATCAGTCCACCCTCACCCTGGAGCTCGACGTCGAGCCCGAGCTCTTCTCGCCGACGCGCATCAGCCTCGCCGGAGCGCCGCCCGCCGGCCTCGTGCACAGCGACGACGCCAGCGCCTTCCTCAATTACGGCGTGCACGTCGACACCTACGGCGGCTACTCGCTCTTCGGCGAGCTGGGGCTTCACCTCTTCGGGGCGCTCTTCACCACCACCGTCACCGGCGGCAGCGTGCGTGGCCCCGTGCGCGGGCTCACCCAGATCGTCATCGACGACCGTGACGCCATGGCGCGGCTCACTATCGGCGACGTCTACGCGCACAGCGGACGCATGGGCGGCGGCGCGTTCCTCGCGGGGCTCACCTACGCGCGCGAGACCTCGATCGATCCCTACTTCGTCACCTCGCCGGGCCTGTCCTTCGAAGGCGCCGCGCGTGCCCCCGCCACGGTCGAGGTCTACGTCGACGGCGCGCTCGTCAAGCGCCTCGACGTCCCCGCCGGGACCTTCTCGCTCGAGGATCTGCCGGTGCCGACGAAGAGCGGCAAGGCGCGCTACGTCGTGCGCGACGCGCTCGGCGGCGTGCAGAGCTTCGAGCGCCCGTTCGTGCTCGGCTCGCGGCTCCTGGCGCCCGGCCTGCACGACTTCAGCTACAGCCTCGGCGTCGAGCGCCTCGCGCTCGCGACCGAGAGCTTCGACTACGGCGCGCCCCTCCTCCTGGGCCGGCACCGCGTCGGGATCGATCGGCAGCTCACCGCCGGCTGGCGCGGCGAGCTCACCGCGGACCTCGCCGGCCTCGGCGCCGAGCTGAGCGTCGGGTTGCCGCTGGGCCAGCTCGACCTCGGCCTGCACGGCAGCGCCACGCGCGACGGCGGCGCGGGTGGCGCGGCGCAGATCGCCTGGAGCGTCGAAGGGCGCGGGGTCAGCGGGGCGATCTACGCGCTCGGCCGCACCGCCAGCTACGCGCGGATCGGCGCAGGCGCCCAGACCGACCGCGAGCTCGCCGATCTCGGCGCGCGCCTGGGCTGGTCGTTCGGCCCGCTGCGAGGCGGGCTCGAGGGTCGCCTCACGCACATGCAGGAGCTCGGGTCGCTCGTGCGCGGGCGGCTCTCGCTCGGCTGGGCGCTCACGCCGGGCCTCGGCCTGCAGCTCGCAGCCGGCGTCGCCCATGGCCGCCACGAGACGGGCTGGGATGCCTTCGCGCTCTTGACCTTCACGCCCGGGCGTCGCTTCGCGGGCGCCGTCTCGCAGCAGGTCGGCAGCGACGGCCTCGAGACCGTGCTGCGCACCAACGTCCCGATGCGCGACGAGGAGGACGTCGGCATGCACACCACGGCGATCCTCGGTGACGAGGTGCGCCTCTTCGCGCGCCCCGAGGCGCGCACCTCCTTCGGTCTCTATCAGCTCTCTCTCGCCTACGACGCGCGCGGGCTCTTCGGCAGCGCCGACGCCGCCGGCGCGGTGGTCTTCGTCGAGGGCGCGGGCCTCGCCCTGGCGCGGCCCGTACGCGACGCCTTCGCCATCGTCGACGTGCCCGAGGACGTCGAGGTGCGCGTGCTGCGCGACAACCGCGAGATCGGTCGCACGCGCGGCGGCAAGAAGGTCGTCGGCGACCTGATCCCGTACTACGGCAACCGCATCGGCCTGGCCGCCGGCGATCTCGATCTCGCGCACGAGGTCGAGCGCACCGAGCGGCTCGTCGCGCCACCCTATCGGGGTGGCGCGCGCGTGAGCTTCGAGGTGCGCCAGACGCGTTACGTGCGCGGGCGCATCGTGCTGGTCGAGCCGGGGCGTCCGGGCCGTGGCGGTGAGGTCGGACCGCTGGCGTCGCTCGGATCGGGCGCGCCGGCGAGGCGGCCCGAGCGGCGCGAGCTGGTGCCGGCCTACGGGCGCCTGGTGGTGGCGACGGCGCCGCGGCCGACGCTCTCGCCGCTCGGGCGGCAGGCGGAGTTCGAGCTCGAGGGGCTCGGGCCGGGGCGGCACCGCGCGACGGTCGAGCATCGGGGACGACGCTGCGAGCTCTGGCTCAACGTGCGCCGTCCGCGCGAGGCGATCGAAGACCTCGGCCTGCTCGTCTGCCAGCTCGAAGGAGGGTCATGATGAGCTCGTGTGCGCGTCGTCGGCGGAGCGTGATCGGCGTGCTGGTCTGCCTGGGGATCGCCGGTGGCGAGCCCGCACGCGCGCTCGACTCCTGCACGCTCTCGAGCGTGAACGCGCTCGCCTTCGGCGGCTACGACGCGCTCGCCGGGGTCGCGGTCGACACCACCGGGGGCATCACCTACCACTGCACCGGTACGCCCGAGACCATCGCCATCTCGATCGACGGCGGCGCCAACGGTTATGGCCCACGTCAGATGAACAGCGGGGTGCACACCCTCGAGTACGACGTCTACCTCGACGCCGGCCGCTCGACCGTTTGGGGCGACGGCAGCTCCGGCACCTCGGTCTGGCAGGGCACCGCCGTCGTCGACGAGGACACGCTGATCTCGGTCTTCGCGCGCATCTTCGCCTGGCAGAACGCGCACGTCGGCAGCTACGGCGACACGCTCGTCGTCACGATCACCTACTGAGGTCCTACCGGCGTCGCCGACAGCCGCGCCCACCCCATCTCGCCGCGGCGCGTTCACAGGAGCGCGGATGCGGGCTATGCTGCGCCGGTCGTTCGAGACGAGACCGGAGACAATCATGTGCCCACAAGAGCACGTCGCAGCGGCCATCGCGCTCGCGCTGACGGTCGCCGCGCCCGCGACCCGGGCCGAGCCCGTCGTGCGCTTCGACGTCGCCGCGCCGGCGGGGCTCGTCGCCACCGGCAACACCCTCGGTCTCGCGGGGGACGAATCCGGCCCCCTGGCGACCGACCGCATCGGGGTCTTCACCGACGCCGCCGCGGTGCTGCGCGCGGACGGCTGGCCGCTCGGCACGACCGCCGATTGGCGCCTCGCCTCCTCCGAGGCCGTGCTCGATCTGCCCGACGGCGCGACCGTGCTCCACGCCGCGCTCGTCTGGAGCGGCAGCGTCGACGCCGGCGTGCTCGCCGCGCTCGACGAGCCCGTCGAGCTGACCACCCCGTCCGGGGTCACCTGGCAGGTCCCGCCCGCTGACGCGACCGCCGCCCGCTTCGGCGGCCCCGCGTTCGGCACCGAGTACTACGGGCGCACCGCCGACGTCACCGCCATCATCGAGGGCGCCGGCCGCTATCGCGTCGGGGCCGTGCCGGCCACCCTCGACGCGCCCGACGCCGCCGCCGGCTGGAGCCTCTACGTCGCCTACACCGCGGCGGACCTGCCGCCAAGGCGCGTCACCCTCGTGACCTTCATGGAGCTCCTCGCGCCCGACGGCGCCGCCGCCCGCGTCACCCACAGGTTGGACGGCCTGTGCCTGCCGCTCGACCCGCCCGAGCGCGCCGCCCACCTCGTGCTCTCGGCGCTCGACGGGGACGTCGCGACCGGCGGCGACTCGTTCCGGATCGCCGCGAGCGAGACGGGGCTCGCCGACGACGAGTCGCGCCTCGGCGCCCTCACCCTGCCGGCGGACAACCTCTTCGCCGCGCGCATCACCGACTCGCAGGGCCTCGTCGACACGCGCGGCACCTTCGGCGCGCTCGACCACACCGGCGGCACCTACACAGCCGGCGCGCGCCAGGGTTGGGATCTCGTCAACGTCTCGGCCGCCTCGCTGATCGACCCGTCCTGGTCGAGCGCCTGGCTCCGCGGCACCAGCAGCGAGGATCGGGTCGGCCTCGTCGCCGCGGGGATCTCGCTCGCGCTCGCCGTGCCGCACCTCGCCGACGACGGCGAGGTGATCAGCGCCGACCCAGCCGTCACCGCCAGCGCCGGCGTGGTGCGTATCAGCGTCCGCCTCGCCAACACCGGTACCGCGGCCGCGACCGACATGATCTTCAGGCTGCCCGGGCCGCTGCCCTTGCCGGTGCGCTACGTCGCCCGGAGCTTCCTCGTCGACGGCGCCGCGCCGCCGGGCGGTCCGGTCGACGACGGCGCCGCGCTCGTCGCCGGGATCGCGTTGCCCGATGCCGCCCCGGGACAAGCGCTCGTCATCACGCTCGAGCTCGAGCTCGTCGCGGCCGACGTCGCCGGCAGCTTCGCCTTTTCACCGCGCGTCGCCTACGCCAATGGCGCGTGCCCGTCGCTGCCGGCGCTCGAGCTCGTGCCCGCGCCGCTCGTCCTGCAGCTCACGACCTCGGTCTGCGGCGACGGCACCAGGGACGAGAGCGAGGGCTGCGACGACGGCGACCGCTCGGCAGGCGACGGCTGCGACGGCGAGTGTCGCGTCGAGGCGGGCTGGTCGTGTGACGACGGATCGCCGAACCGCTGCGCCGAGGTGTGCGGTGACGGGCGCATCGTCGGCACCGAGGTCTGCGATGACGGCAACACCGTGAGCGCGCCGGCCGACGGCTGCACCGCCACCTGCCGGGGCGTCGACAAGGGCTGGAGCTGCCTCGGCGAGCCGAGCTCGTGCCGCACGCGCTGCGACGACGGCGTGGTCGCGGTCGGCGTCGAGGCGTGCGACGACGGCAACCGCGCCGATGGCGACGGGTGCGCGAGCGATTGCGCGAGCGTCGAGGCGGGTTGGAGCTGCTCACGCGAGCCGAGCATCTGCCGGCCCTCGTGCGGCGACGCCATCTTGCGCGAGACCGAGGCGTGCGACGATGGCAACGACGACAGCGGCGATGGCTGCAGCGCGAGCTGCGCCTTCGAGGCCGGCTGGCTCTGCGTGCAGCCGAGCGACGACACCGCGACGCTCTGTCGGCGCGACGAGGACGGCGACGGCGTGGTCGACGACGGCGACGACAGCGGCGACCCGTTCGACAATCCCTGTCCCGAAGGCAGCCCGATCGCCGGCTGCGACGACAACTGCCCCGGCTTCGCCAACCCGGACCAGTCGTTCCCCGAGGACGCGCGCGGCGTGTGCCCTCCCTATTTCGGTCCGCGCACGCGCGGTGGCGGGGGCTGCGCGGGCGGCGGTGGTGGTAGCGCCGTCCTCTTCGGCGCGGCCGTGTTCGCCGCGCTCGCCTGGTCATCGCGTCACCGGCGCCGGCGCGGATCTGCGCTGGCACTCATCCTCCTGGTGGCGGTCGCCGACCTGCCGCGCGCCCGGGCCCAGGAGGTCGATCCACGCCTCTTCGAGCCGACGCTGTCGCCGCTGGGCGTGCTCGGCGTCGAGTCGAGCGCGACCTCGGCGCACCTGCGTCCGTGGGTCAACATGGTCATCTCGCTCGCCGACGACGAGCTCGCCGAGACCACGCTGGACGGGGTGACGACCGGCGCGCTCGACCAACGCCTGCTCATGACCTTCGCCGCGGGTTTCGGTCTGCTCGATCGCTTCGACGTGGCGATGGGCTTCCCGGTCGCGATCGCCGAAGGCAGCGTGCGCCCCGACGGCGACATGGGCATGACGGACCTCCGCTTGTCATTGCGCGGGCGCGCGCTCGGCCCGCTGCTCGGCGGCGAGGGCTTCGGTCTCGCGTTCGGCCTGCACCTGACCCTGCCGACCGGGAGCGACACGCCGTTCATGTCCGACGGCGGCGTGACCGCCATGCCCCAGGTCGTGGTCGACTATCGCGACGCCGGCGGCTTCATCGCGGCCTTCAACCTCGGCTATCGCGTGCGTCCCGAGCGCACCTTCGACGACCTCGTCTTCGGCGACGAGCTGCGCTTCGGGCTCGGCGCCGAGGTCCCGGTCGGTTTCTACGGCTTCGCCTTCGTCGCCGAGCTCGCCGGCGCGCTGAGCTTCGCCGAGAGCCCGCACGACGACGGCGGCTTGTCCGCGCGCGAGGCGCCGGTCGAGCTGCTCGGCGGTCTGCGCTGGCGCTCGGCCGGCGGGGTCACGCTGAGCGGCGCGGTCGGAGGCGGGCTCAGCGAGGGCTACGGCGCGCCCGACTTCCGGGTGCTCTTCGGCGTCGCCTTCAACGTGCCGCCGCCCGATCGCTACGAGGAGCCGATCGTGCCGGCGTCGCGCAACGAGGTGCGCGACACCTGGGGCCGACGGGACCCGATCGACCGTGGGCCGTCGGGGCCCGAGGTGACCCCCGAGCGCTTCGATCAGCTCGCCGCCACCGATCCCGATCCCGACTCCGACGGGGTGCCGGTGCCGGCCGATGTCTGCCCGACCATCCCGGAGGACCTCGACGGCTTCAACGACGACGATGGCTGCCCCGACCCCGACAACGACGCCGACGGGGTCTTCGACGCCGACGATCAGTGCCCGGACGAGATGGAAACGCTGAACGGAAACATGGACTTCGACGGGTGCCACGACGAACCCAAGCCGACGGAGGGCCAGGGCATCAAGGACGACCGCATCGAGATCCACGATCGCATCCAGTTCAAGCCCGGCAGCGACGAGCTCCTCGACAGCGACAAGCTCATCCTCGATCAGGTCGCGGTGGTCATCCGGGCGAACCCAGCCATCCAGCGCTTCCGCATCGAGGGTCACACCGACAACCTCGGCGACCGCGAGTTCAACGTCGACCTCGCGGAGCGGCGGGCCTGGCGCGTGCGCGAATACCTCATCGACAAGGGCATCGAGCCCGGCCGCCTGTTCCCCAAGGGGTTCGGGTCGACCCGGCCGATCGCCAAGAACACGACCGAAGCCGGGCGCGCCAAGAACCGGCGCGTCGAGTTCCACATCGTGAGACCCGGCGAACCCAACGAAGGAGACCTGCCGTGAGGTGGCTGTCAGCGTGCGTGATCGTCGCCGCGCTGGCGACGCTCGCCAGCTCCGATGCGGATGCCAAGCCCAGGGTGCGCACCTACACCGTGCAACCCGGCGACTCGATCTGGAGCATCGCGGCCGAGTTCTACGGCAGCGGCGACAAGTATCGGATCGTCTATCGATACAACAAGTTCATCGGTCCGGCGCCGCACATCCTGAAGCCGGGTCAGGTCCTCACGCTGCCCGAGGGCGACGTCTCGCCCGAGGCCCAGGTCGCGTGGACCAAGAAGGAGGTGCGCGCGAAGCCGCCGCGCAGCCTCGACTGGCTCCAGGCCAACACCAAGATGAACCTGTGGAAGCAGTACCAGGTCTCGACCGGAGACGAGTCGGCCGTGCACATCGTCTTCGAGGACGAGTCGGACCTGTCGTTGGGCGAGCAGTCACTGCTGGTGATTTACGGCGGCTCGGCGACGACGGCCAAGCGCCGGCAGCGTGAGAAGACGCAGGTCCTCCTGCGCGAAGGCACGGTGCGCGGAGGGCTGGCCGCGCTCGACGACAAGACCCCGCCGATGCAGGTCGAGACCCCGTCGGGGGTCGTCGACGTGAGCGCGACCGACATGCAGATCCAGTGCGACGAGACGAGCTCGGCGGTGTCGGTCTACGAAGGCGAGGTCACGGTCAAGGCGCAGGGCGAGACGGTCAAGGTGCCCAAGGACCACGGCACCGTCGTCGCCAAGGGCAACAAGCCCGAGGCCCCGCGCCCACTGCCTGCGCCACCGGGGTGGAGCGTCGGCGGTGACGGGGCGGCGGTCGCGATCGTGCCCCTGGGCGGCGAGGCGCGCTTCGAGGCGGCGTGGAGCCCGGTGGCCCGGGCGAAGACCTACAAGATCGAGCTTGCCGAGGACGAGCGCTTCAAGAACGTGGCGGTCAGCGTGGAGGTCGACGCCAAGGCGACCCGCTTCGTGCTCGAGAACGTGCCGGTCGGGCGCTTCTACGCGCGGGTCTCCGCGCGCGACGAGCGGCGGCTGCAGGGACGCGCCTCGCGCGCGCTGCAGATCGATGTCGTCGGCATCCGATCGTCGCGGCGCATGACGAAGGACGAGAGCGGCCGCTGGGAGGTGGTCGGCTTCGCGCGCCTCGATCTCGGCACGCTCGGGTCGGGGCTCGAGTGGGCCCTCGACGACGGCGCCTTCACGACCGGGAGCGAGCCGCAGCGCGTGCTCGGTTTCGGCAAGCACACCGTCAAGGTGCGGCGCGCGGGAGAGGCGATCGTCACGCGCTTCGACTTCCACGTGCTCGAGGTGCGGGCCAGGCTCGACCTCGACTCGGCCGAGCGCCTGCGCGCCGGCGAGGACGACCGGCGCGTGGTGACCCTGACGCTGAGCGACGAGCGCGGACGACCCACGAACGTGCCCGAGGTGCTGCTCGAGGCCGAGCCGGGTGGGATCGTGCCGCTCGAGGTCGCGGGCCCGGGCGTGTGGCGGGGCACCGTCCTGGCGCCCGCGCCGCCCGGACCGCGCGAGATAGCGCTCAGGGCGAGGTGGCCGGACGGGACCCTGGCGACCGAGCGCATCGACGTCGAGCGCAAGCTGCTCGAGCCCTACGTCTATCGCTGGGCGCAGGCGACGCAGACGGCGCGCTGGGACAACCGGCTCGCGGCGACCGAGCTCCCGAGCGTCGTGCCGATCGATCGCGTCGGGCTCGAGGTCGGCGGACAGGCACTGCGCGCCGAGACCATCGCGAATCTCGCCTTGCGGGGCGAGGTGGCGGCGTTCGACCGGCGCCTCGCGCTCGACGGCACGCTGGCGTTCTTCCGCCTGCCGGTCGACCGTGACGTCCAGGGCGTCAACGAGCTCGGCGACCTGACGCTCGGCGTGCGCTACCTCGCGCTGACGACGCCGCGCATCATCGTCGCGCCGTCTCTGCGCGCGCGCCTGCCGCTCGGTCGGGACGACGGCGTCGGCGTGGGCCTCGAGCCCTCGGCGCTGGTGCGCTTCCGTGCGCTCGAGACGCTCTGGCTCGACACGCGGCAGGGGATCTTCGGCGCGTTCGGCGACGCCGGCGAGGCGAGCTACATCGGGGACTACGCGCTCTTGTGGATGCCGCTCGGCGTGCATGGCCTGCTCGGGCTGACCGCTCAGCTCGACACGGCGGTGAGCTTTTCCGACGCGCCGTTTGCGAGCGGCCTCGCGCTCGGTGTGCAGCTCCACCTGAGCCGCGTGCGCGTCGGCTTCGAGCTCGGGCTCGGCCTCGGCGACGGGGGCAGGGCGCGTTACGGCGACGCCTTCGGCGCGCTCACCCTGGACTTCGGGCTGGGTACGCCGTGAGCGTGCCAACCCCGTGAGTCAGCGCGTCGCGGCGCCGAGGTAGCGCAGCGCGACGACGGTGACGTCGTCCGCCTGGTCCGCCTGACCCTGGAAGCGCCACACGTCGTCGAGCACGACGCGCGTCGCGCCGTCCGAGGAGGTCCAGGTGCTCTTCGCGAGCAGGGTCGCGAGGCGCTCTTCGGTGAAGAGCTCGTGTTGGGCGTTCATCGCCTCGTTGACGCCGTCGGTGTAGAGGAAGAGCGTGTCGCCCGGCGCGAGCGCGGCCGTGCCCGACGCGTATGGCACCTCCTCCATCGCCGCGACCACCGGGCCGTGCAGCTTGTCGAGGCGCTCGACCGCGCCGCCTGCGCCCGCACGCTTGATGTACGAGGGGTTGTGGCCGGCGTTGGTGTAGGTCAGCGCGCCGGTCTTCAGATCGAGCAGACCGAGGAAGACCGTCACGAACATGCACTCGTCGTTGTCGCGCGCGAGGTCGTCGTTGACCCGCTCGAGGATCTCGTCGGGGCTCGAGCCGAGGCGCGCGTGGGTCTTGACCAGCGTGCGCGTCACCGCCATGAAGAGCGCCGCCGGCACGCCCTTGCCCGACACGTCGGCGATGCACACGCACAGCGTGTCGTCGCCGATCAGGAAGAAGTCGTAGAAGTCGCCACCGACCTCGAACGCCGGCTTGAGCGCGGCGTGCACGTCGAACTCGGAGCGCTCGGGGAAGGCGGGGAAGGTCTTCGGGACCATCGACATCTGGATGTTGCTGGCGATGTCGAGCTCGGTCTGCATGCGCTCTTTCGCGGCCGTCGTCTCCTTGAGCTGCTCGATGGTGCGTGTGAGCTGGTCGGTCATCGCGTTGAAGGAGCGGCCGAGCTGGCCGACCTCGTCCTTGCCCGCCACCGGCACCTGCACGGTGAAGTCGCCGCCGGCCACCCGGCCCGCCGCTTCGGAGACGGCGGTGATCGGCGCCGACAGCCGCCGCCCCGCCCACACCCCGGCGACGAGCGCGAGGAGGGCGAACGCCGCGCCGACGAAGAGCGCGGTCGCCGTGATGCGCCCGACCGCGGCGAAGACCTCGTCGCGGGTCTGCTCGACGACGATGCCCCAGCCGACCTCGGGCACCGAGACGAGCACGCCGAGGCGCGCCTCGCCCGAGGCGTGCGTGTATTCGAAGGTGAGCGAGAGGTCGCGCGCGAGATCGCCGTCACCGAGCCGCAGATCCGCCTCGCCCGTCGAGAACGGCTGTCCGACGCGCGCGGCGTCCGCCGCGGCGATGAGGCGCTTGCGCCCATCGATGATCGAGACGAAGTCGCGCCGCGCGAAGCGCCGTTCGCTGAGGTCGGCGATGTCGTCGGAGAGCGGCGCGAGCTCGACCGCGCTCCAGGCGTAGGCGTAGACGCCGCCCTGCGCGTCGGGGATGCGCAGGGTGAGCGGCAGGAAGAGCGCGCCGTCGGGGCGCCGGATGAGCTCGGAGAAGGCGACGACGCGCTCGCGCGCCTGGGCGCGCAGCACCTCGGGCAGGGGGGTCGGCGCCGTGACGCTGCCGCCGAGGACGGAGGCGTCGGCCTGGGCGCCCTGCATGTGCTGGATGTCGAGGCCCTCGGGGGTGTAGATCGAGTAGTTCGTCAGCACCTTCGCGGCGATGAGCGACGCCTGCGCCGCGCGCATGCGCTCCTCGGCCGGCACGCCCGCCAGCGCGATGGTCGCGCCGATCGCCTTGGCCTCGGAGACCGCATTGTCGATGCGCGCCCGCACCGTGCCGAGCGCCGAGTCCGCCACGGCGACCTGGAGCGCGCGCGCGCTGTCGACCACCTCGGCGCGGCCGCGGTCGGCGATCTGCCAGGTCGCGATGCCCAGCGGCAGGATCGCGGCGACGAAGAGCGCGAGCGCGTACTTGTGCCAGAGCCGTCGCATCCCGAGCCCCCGTTCAGAGCGCGGCCAGGGCCTCGGCCCTGGTTGGGAAGATGCTGAAGATATTACTGAAACCCGAGATGTCGAAGACCTCCTTCACCGTCGGGTTCATGGCGGCGAGGTGGAGCTTGCCGCCGGCCTTCTTCAGCTTCTTCATCGTCGCGAGCAGCACGCGCAGCCCCACGCTGGAGATGTACTCGAGCTCGGCGAAGTCGACGCACAGCCTGGTGAGCCCGGCGGCGATGGCGGCCTCGAAGGCGTCCTCGGCGCCCTTGGCCGTCTTGGTGTCGAGGTGTCCGGACAGCGCCAGCACGCGAGCGCCGCCTTCATCGTGGGTCTGGACCTTGAGCATGCATGACCTCATCTGGCTTGGGGTGTCGGGTCGTCGTCGTCCAAGTACTTGCGCAGGACGACGACGTTCTTGTCACTTTCGCGCCGATAGCTCACCTCGTCCATGAGCGACCGCACCAGGTGGATCCCGAGGCCGCCGAGCTCGCGCTCGTCGAGGTCGAGATCGACGTCGGGCGCGGGGCGCGCGAAGGGGTCGAAGGACGGGCCATCGTCGCTGAGCGCCGCCTCGAGGTGGGCCCGGGTGATCTCGACCCGCACGTCGATCGATCGGTCCGATGCGCCGCCGTAGGCGTAGGTGATGATGTTGTTGAGCAGGTCGTCGAAGGCGATGTTGAAGGTGCGGCGGGCGCCCGCGGGCACGAGGTGCACACCCGCGAACGCGTTGAAGCGCGCGTTGACCTCGTCGATGGCGTCGAGCTCGCTCGAGATCTCGAGCTCGAGCGTGTGTACGCCACCGGCGCTCTGCGTGATCTCGCGGCGAATGCTCAGCGGGTCCTCCGGACGGCGGGTGCGGGACGAGCCCGCTCACCATAGCCGAAGCTCCTGGGTGTCGCCACGCGCCCGACCATGATAGCTTCTCGGCCATGTCAGAGCGCCGTCCACGACTCAAGCCGCACGAGCGCGAGAGGTCCACTGACGATCGCACGGTGATCTACGACACCGACGATCCCGACGCCGAGGTGCAGCACGCGCCGGAGGTCGCCGCCAAGCGCGCCGGCTACACGCCGCTGGGCATGCCCACCGCGTTCGGTCCCTTCAAGGTGATCGACGTGCTCGGCGAGGGTGGCATGGGCATCGTCTACAAGGGCGAGGCCCCCGACGGCCGCATCGTCGCGATCAAGGTGATGAGCGAGAAGCAGGCGAAGAAGCCGCACCTCGTCAAGCGCTTCCTGCGCGAGTTCAAGATCTGCCAACTGCTCGAGCATCCGAACATCGCGCGCGCGATCGGGGCGGCGCGCGAGGGCGATCGCATCTACTTCGTCATGGAGTTCGTGCCGGGCAAGAACCTCGACGACATGATCGAGGCCGGCCGCATCGCGCTGGGCGACGCCATCGACATCGTGCGCCAGGCCTGCCTCGGGCTCGCGCACGCCCACGACAACGGCGTCGTGCACCGCGACATCAAGCCGGGCAACCTGATCGTGCGCGACGACGGCGTCGTCTCGATCATCGACTTCGGCATCGCCCACAAGGAAGAGGAAGAAGGCAAAAAGGGCGTCACGCACGACGGCGCGGTCATGGGCACGCCGTATTACATGAGCCCGGAGCAGTCGAAGGGGCTGGCGGCGACCGATCACCGCACCGACATCTACGCCATCGGCATCGTGCTCTACGAGCTGATCTCCGGTCGCACGGTGAGCGGGCTCCTGAGCCCCGACGCCGTGCCGGACGGGCTCGGGCGCATCATCGGCCAGGCGACCGCCTACCACCGCGACAAGCGCTACGACAACATGCACAAGCTCGTCGCCGCGCTCGACGCCTACCTCGCCGAGGGCGGCGTCGAGTCCGAGAGCCGGCTGCTCGACGAGATCAGCGACGGCGCCAAGCTGCGCGAGACGATGATCCGCATGCTCTTCCCGAAGGAGGTGCCCGAGATCCCGGGCATGGAGCTCGCGTGCATGTACCTGCCGGCGGCCGGCGTCGGCGGCAACTACTACGACTTCATCGACATCGACGGCACCGCCGTCGGGTTGCTCGTCGGCAACCTCGGCCAGCGCCCCAACATGGAGTCGCTGGTCTTCCTGTCGATGGTGCGCTCGGCCTTCCGCCTGTGCGCGCGCAGCGAGCGCGACCCCGCCGTGGCGCTGGCCCTGACCAACGACTTCATCGCGCGCGAAGGCCTCGACTGCTTCGCGGTCTTCTCCTACGCCGTCATCGACCCCGAGGATCGCACCCTGCGCGTCGCCACCGCCGGCTTCCGACCCTCGGGGATCCTGCGCCACGGCTCCGACGAGATCGACATGATCGAGACGCCGGGGCTCGGCCTCGGCATCGTCGAAGGCGCGGACTACGAGAGCGTGCAGATCTCCCTCGCGCCGCGCGACGTCGTCGTCTTCACCTCGATGGGCGTCGTCAAGACGCTGGATCGCAGCGGCGAGGCGTTCGGGCAGGAGCGCCTCGACGCGACGGTGCGCGCCAACCGCGAGGGCTCCGCCACCGAGATCGTCGAAGCGCTCAAGAGCCGGATCCTCCGCTACTCGGGCGGCGTCGCGCAGGCGGACGACATGACGGCGGTGGTGCTCAAGGTGCCCTGAGCTCTACCTGCCGTGCTGGCTCCTTTCCCCGAACGCTGCTCCAGGTGACTGGTGTCGAATAGCGAGCCGCGATGGATGCAAGGAGCCGCGCCCCCGACGAGCGAGGTGTACGTTCGGTACTCCGCAGCGAGGAGGGGGCGCGGCGACGCCGCAGACGCGCGGCGCAGCATTCGACACCGGTCACCTGCAGAGGTGAAGCGGTCGATCCCCGGGATGGTCCCGGAGAGTCGACCGCTTCGGCTGAAACGAAGGCAGAGCCCCTTCGTGCGAAATGCTTAGCGAATATCAGCGCTTGCGCGGATAGCCCCCGGCGCCGAACTCGCTCTCGCCCCCGACGGCGAACGGGTTCGGGCGCTTGCGCGTGCCGGTGACGTCGGCGAGGGTGCGGCCGCCGCTGGCCCACGGCTTGGCGCCCTCGCCGCCGCGCACCTGCGGGCGGGAGTCCTGGAGCGAGGCGCCGATGTCGGCGAAGCGGCGCGAGACCGACGGGGCGCCGACCTGCACGAAGGGCGAGCGCTCCTCGTAGTCGAAGTCGGGCAGCGGCGGGGGCGGCTCGGGCGGCTTGACCAGCTGCACCTCGCGCGGCACGTAGACCTGCTCGGCGGCCTCGTGGTGCTCGGCCTCCTGTGCCTCGGTCTTGTCGAAGCCGGTGGCGACGACGGTGATGCGGATCTCGTCGCCGAGGTCCTCGTCGATGACGGCGCCGAAGATGATGTTGGCGTCGGGGTGCGCCGCGCTCTGGATGAGCGTGATCGCGTCGTGCATCTCCATGAGCGTGAGGTTGTCGCCGCCGGTGACGTTGACGAGGATGCCCTGCGCGCCGTCGATGCTGGTGTCCTCGAGCAGCGGCGAGGAGATCGCCTGCTTGGCCGCCATCGCCGCGCGGTCGCGGCCGTGCGCCGCGCCGGCGCCCATGAGCGCCATGCCCTGCTCGGCCATGATCGTGCGCACGTCGGCGAAGTCGACGTTGACGAGGCCGGGCACGGTGATGAGGTCCGAGATGCCCTTGACCGCGTTGTAGAGGACGTTGTCCGCCTCGCGGAACGCCTGCAGGAGGCTCATGTTCTCGTTGGCGATCGCCAGCAGGCGCTGGTTGGGGATCACGATGAGCGTGTCGACGCACTTGCGCAACGCCTCGAGCCCCTTGTGCGCGTTCTTCATGCGCGGGCGCCCCTCGAACTCGAAGGGCTTGGTCACGACGCCGACGGTGAGCGCGCCGAGCTCGCGCGCGACCTGCGCCACCACCGGCGCCGCGCCGGTGCCGGTGCCGCCGCCGAGGCCGGCGGTGACGAAGACCATGTCCGCGCCCTGCAGGAACTCGGCGATGCGGTTGGTGTCCTCCATCGCCGCCTTCCAGCCCTTCTCGGGGTTGGCGCCGGCGCCCAGACCCTTGGTCAGCTTGCCGCCGATCTGGATCTTGTGTGTGGCCAGGTTCTTGTCGATCGCCTGGATATCGGTGTTGCAGGCGATGAAGCTCACCCCCTGCAGGTTGTTGCGCACCATGTTGTTGAGCGCGTTGCCACCGGCCCCGCCGACCCCGACCACCTTGATGTTTGCGCCCGTGATGACGGGCTCGTCGAATTCGATCATGTGTTGTTCCTCCCCGAACACTTATTTGTTTGGCAGCGAGGAGACCCGAACTCACGCTGCCCCGAGACACCCACGACACCTGGAGCGGGAGCGACGGCGACGGCCGCGGCTCGGGCTCGACTCAACTCAGAACCACGAATCGATGAGACGCCTGAAGCCGCCCCACACGCGCGAGCGACCCTTCTTCTGCTCGACCGGCGGCGGGCTCACCCCCTCGAAGACCTCGAGGCAGAGGCCGACGGCGTTGGCGTAGCGCGGGTCATCGACGACGTCCGCGAGCCCGCCGATCCCGCGCGGCGCGCCGACGCGCACCGGCATGCCGACCAGGATCTCCTCGCCGAGGTCGGCGATCGCCGACAGACGCGCGGTGCCGCCGGTGAGCACCACGCCGGCGGCGAGCAGCTCGCGGCAGCCGGCGACCTCGATCTCCTGGGCGATGCGGCCGAAGAGGTCCTCGAGGCCCGGCTCGAGGATCTCGCAGAGCAGGTGGCGCTGACGGATCTGCGGCTCGCGCCCGCCGACGGACGGCACCGACATCGTCTCGCCCTCGTCGACCATGGTCGCGAGCGCGGCGCCGTGCTGCTGCTTGATCATCTCGGCGTCCTTGACCGGCGTGCGCAGCCCGCGCGCGATCTGGCGCGTGAGCTCGTCACCGCCCCAGTCGAGCGAGACGGTGTGGACGAGGGCGTGGTCGTACCAGACGGCGATGTCGGTGGTGCCGCCGCCGATGTCGACGAGCACGCAGCCGAGCTCGCGCTCCTCGCGGGTGAGCACCGAGGCCGACGCCGCCAGCCCGCCGAACATCGCGCGCTCGACCTGGAGCTCGGCGCGTGAGGCGCACTCGATGGCGTTGACGAGCGCCGTGCGCGCCGCGGTGATGACGTGCACCCGCGCCTCGAGGCGCACGCCGTTCATGCCGACGGGGGAGCGGATGCGGTCGTGGCCGTCGAGGATGAACTCCTGCGGCAGCGCGTGCAGCACCTGCTTGTCGGCCGGCAGCGCCACCGCGCGCGCGCCTTCCAGCACGCGCTCGACGTCGGTCGTCGCCACGCGCCCGGTGCGCACCGCGACGGTGCCGTCGGAGTTGAAGCCCATCATCGAGGGGCCGCCGAGGCCGATGCGCACCGAGGAGATCTGGCAGCCTGCCATGCGCGAGGCCTCGTCGACCGCCTCGCGGATCGCCTCGGTGGTGCGCTCGATCGAGACGACCTGTCCCTCGCGCAGCCCGCCGCTCGACGGCAGCACCGCCACGCCGATGATCTGTCGCTCGTGGGGCGGACCCTCGGCGATCACGCAGGCGATCTTGCTCGACCCGAGGTCGAGCCCAGCCACGATGTCTGAGGTCTTGGACATGGCATCACTCCTGATCGTCGATGTCGATTGCGTCTGGTGCGGCTGGGCGACCCCCGGACAGCGGCGCCGCCTCGGCGTCCTCGCCCGGGTCTCGATCCGCTGCGGCTCGTGGGTCGGCCTCGGGCGTCGCGGGCGCGGCGTCCGGTGCGGGGTCGGCGGTGACGGCGCCGCCGGCCGGTTCGTGGTGCTCGGGGTCGAGCTCGGTCTTGACGACGACGCGCGCGCCGCCGATCTCGATCGCGCCCGGGGCCTCGTCGGCGAGATCGAGCAGCACGTACTCGGCGGTCTCGCCGAGCGAGCGAAGGTGCTCGAGCACCCACTCGAGGCGGAAGAGCTTCTCGCGGAACGGCCCGCGTCCGAGCACGATCTCGGTCGGGGCGCCGGCGCTCTGCGACTCGAGCACGACCGCGAAACGCGCGCCGCCCAGCAGGCGCAGCTCGCTGACCGGGTAGCGCACCGAGAGGCCCTGTGCTTGCCACAGCGCGAACACGTTGAGCGCGGCGGAGAGCTCACGCTGCACGGCCGGGGCCTCGGCGAGATCGGCGAGGCGCTCGCGGTCGAGGCCGGAGATCACCGGCAGCGCGAGCGGCAGATCGGCGGGGGCCAGCGCGAAGGGCACGCCGAGCTCGTCGACCAGGTAGAGCTCGCCGGCGGCGAGGTAGGCGCGCGCGCGGTGCTCGACCACGCTCACGACGAGGCGATCGGGCAGCTCGCGATCGACCCGGGCCCAGCGGATCCACGGGTGGTCGACGAGGCGTCGCGTCATCTGATCGAGGTCGGCCTCGAGCACGTGCGTGCCCTGATCGATGCCGGCGATCTCGAGGAGCTCGGCGCGCGTGAGGTGTGGCTCGTGCGGTTCCGACCCCGCGGGCGAGGCGTCGGCGATCACGACGGTGCGCACGTGGAAGTAGCCGGATTGCAGCACGTACTCGTACGCGCGTACGCCGATGAGCGGCATGGCGAAGGCGACGAAGGCCGCGACCAACGGCGCGAGGAAGGCCATGACCCCGAGCGCGAAGCGCAGCATGCCGCGGCGTTCGCGTTGGGTCGGGCCCGCCTCGACCGCGTCGCGCGCCTGCGCACCGGGGTTGGCGTCCGGGGTGAAGAGCCGGAGCTTCTTCCGGTTCTTGCGCGGCAAGAGCGGCAGGCGCAGCGTGGCGAGCCGGGCGCCCATGCCGCGCAGATCGGGCATGCGCAGCCAGCGACGTGTTCCGAGGCGGCGGTTGCTCACGGCACCACCTCCTCGCTGAAGTCGCCGAAGCGCTGCACCTCGGGGCGCAGCTCGACGCCGAACCGTTCCTTCACGCGGGCCTGGACGAGCGCGATGAGCGCGAGCGCGTCGCGCGCGCTGCCATGACCGCGGTTGACGATCCAGTTGGCATGCTGGGTCGAGACCTCGAGCTCGCCGACGCGGTGTCCCTTGAGCCCGACCGCCTCGATGAGGCGACCGGCGGAGTCGCCGGGCGGGTTGGCGAAGACGCTGCCGCAGCTCGGGAGCTGGAGCGGCTGGCTCGCCTTGCGATAGCCGAGCACCTCGTCGAGGCGGTCGCGCATCGCGGGATCGGCGTCGCCGACGAGGAAGGTCGCGCGCGCGACGATCGCCTGCGCCGGGATCTGCGCGTGTCGGTAGCCGAGGTCGAGCCGGGCGGCAGGCACGAGCGTGAGGCCATCGGCGCTGGCGAGCTCGACCTCGTAGAGGGTGTCCTTGACCTCGCCCCAACGCGTGCCGGCGTTCATCTTCACCGCGCCGCCGACGGTTCCGGGCACGCCGCCGAGGACCCAGAGGCCGGCCAGGGCCTCGTCCTTGGCCAGGCGCAGAAGGCGCGTCAAGGACGCCCCGCCACCGGCGACGACGCGGTGGCGATCGGGGCCGCGGCTGAGCGTGATCCGGGCGAGCTCGCCGGTCAGGGTGATGACGACGCCGGAATAGCCGCGATCGGCGACGAGCACGTTGGAGCCGTTGCCGAGCACCGCCCAGCGCAGCCCGGCCGTACGCAGGCGCCCGAGCAGCGGCACCAGCGCGTCGTGTGCGCCGACCTCGACGAGCCAGCGCGCCGGCCCGCCGATCTTCCACGTCGTGCGCGGGGCGAGCGGCTCGTGCTCGAGCACGGTGAGGCCCGGCAGGTCGCCGAGCGCGGGCAGCGTGAGCGGGGCGTGCGTCGTCATGCGGCGAGCACCTCCAACGCGTCGACGAGCTTCCTGGCGGCGTCGACCTCGGCGAGGCCGCGTGCCGCGTCACCCATGCGCATGAGCCGCGCCCGGTCGCGCGCGAGCTCGGCCAGGGCCTCGGTGAGGCGCTCGCGATCCCAGCTCGCCTGCGTGGCGACGAGCGCGGCGCCGGCGGCCTCGAGCACGCGCGCGTTGGCCTCCTGGTGGTTGTCGGCGGCGTGCGGGAAGGGCACGAGCACGCTCGGCAGCCCGACCGCGGTCAGCTCGGCGATCGTCAGCGCGCCGGCGCGACAGATCGCAAGGTCGGCGGCGGCGTAGGCTTCGGCCATGCGGTCGATGAACGGCACGACGGTGGCGAAGCCGCCGAGCAGGCGGTAGCGCTCGCGCGTGGCGTCGACCTCGCTCGGGCCGGTCTGGTGGGTGACGGTGACGGCGACGCCGCGCGACACGAGATGGACGAGGAGCTCGGGCACGCGCTCGTTCAGGAAGGTCGCGCCCTGCGAGCCGCCGAAGACGAGCACGCGCAGGCCGGGTGCGGTCGGGGGGGCGGCGCTCGTGTCGGCGGCGCTCGTGTCGGGGGCGCGCTGCGCGTTCGCGAGCCCCGCGGCGATGGCGGCGCGGATCGGGTTGCCGGTGACGACGGTCTTCTTCGCCTTGAAGGAGCGTTGGGCGGCGGAGAAGCCGACGAAGATCCGCCGGGCGATCTTGCCGAGCCAGCGGTTGGTCAAGCCGGGGGTGGCGTTCTGCTCCTGGATGGCGGTCTTGCGGAAGGTGAGCCAGGCGGCGATGAGCGCCGGACCCGAGGCGTAGCCGCCGACGCCGACGACGACCTCGGGCTTGTGGCGACGCAGGATGCGCCAGCTCTGGAAGGTGGCGATCGGCAGCCGGAAGAGGCCCTTGATCTTGACCCAGAGGCCGCCGCCCTTGAGGCGCGAGACGTTGATCGTCTCGAGGGCGTAGCCGAGCGGCGGCAGGATCCGGGCCTCGAGGCCGCGCTCGGTGCCGATGAAGGCGACGCGCGCGTCGGGGTTGCGGCGCTGGATCTCCTCGGCGATGGCGACGCCGGGGTAGACGTGGCCGCCGGTGCCGCCGCCCGCGATGACGATGGAGGAGATCGTCATGGCTTGCCCTCCTTGTCGCGGCCAAGCACGTCCTCGAGGCGCTGTGGGCGGTTCTTCTTTACGAAGCGCGCCATCACGCGACCCAGGCGCGAGGTCTCGACCTGGCGGCGCACGCGGTGGCGCGGCGGCGGCGGTGGCGGCTCGGGCTCGGTCAGGAGCGGCAGCTGCGCGCGCACGCTCTCCCAGCCGGACTGGCGGCTGATGTTGAGGAGGATCCCGATCGCCGCGCAGGAGATCAGCATCGACGAGCCGCCGTAGCTGACGAAGGGCAGGGTGAGGCCCTTGGTCGGGATGAGCGCGACCGCGACCAGCATGTTGACGGCGGCCTCGAGCGTGAGGAGCAGGGTGAGGCCGAAGGCGAGGGTGCGCGCGAACGGCTCCTCGGTGGCGAGCGCCAGGCGCGCGCCGCGCCACAGGATGACGCCGAAGCACAGCGCGACGAAGGCGATGCCGAGCGCGCCGAGCTGCTCGCCGATGACGGCGAGCACGAAGTCGGTCTCGCCCTCGGGCAGGTTGCCGGTCAGCGTCTGGCCACCGAAGCCGATGCCCTGGCCGGTGACCTCGCCCGAGCCGATGGCGATCTGCGAGTTCACCATCTGGAATCCGCGGTCGTCGCGGTGGGCCCACGGGTCGATGGCGGCGAGCACGCGCCCGAGGCGCATGTCGTTCGAGGCGATGGCCTGGAAGGCGAGGAAGCCGCCGACGAAGATGAAGAGCGTCATGTAGGACAGGCGCGTGCCGGCGACGAAGAGCATCGCGAACATGACGACGACGAGCAGCACCGAGGTGCCGAAGTCGGGCTGGAAGAGGCAGAGCAGGATCAGCACCGAGGCGACCATGAAGTGCGGGATGAAGGCGACGGTGAAGCGGCGGATGTTGCCCGCCTTCTTGGTGATCGAGTGCGCGAGGAAGATCACGAAGACGAGCTTGGCGAGCTCGGCGGGTTGGAAGTTGAAGCCGGGCAGGGCGAGCCAGCGGCGCGCGTTGCCGGCCTCGACGCCGACGACCACCACCATCGCCAGCAGCAGCACGGTGACGACGAGCGCCGGGTAGGTGAGCTGGCGCAGGCGGCGGTAGGGCGTGAAGGTGGCGATGAAGAGGGCGGTGACGCCGAGCCCCATGTGCAGGATGTGGGTCTGGAGCTTGGCGGCGCCGTTGCCGTTGAGCTGCGTCATCTCGTTGATGGTCGCCGAGTAGACCATCACGGCGCCGAGGCCGAGCAGGAGCACGACGGCGGCGAGCAGCGGGAAGTCGTAGGGCGCGACCTTCTTGAGCTCGCGTCGGATGGCGCCGGTGTCGGGCGTATGGGTCGTCGCCACCATCAGCGCACCTTGAGGCTGGCGATCGCGACGATCGCGAGGATGATGGAGATGATCCAGAAGCGCACGGTGACGCGCGCCTCGGGCCAGCCCTTCTTCTCGTAGTGGTGGTGGATCGGCGCCATCGCGAAGACGCGCTTGCCGGTCCAACGGTACGAGTAGCGCTGGATGATCACCGAGAGGAACTCGATGACGAAGATGCCGTGCACGATGACCGAGAGGAACTCGTGTTTGGTGAAGACGGCGATGGCGCCGAGCGCGCCGCCGAGCGGGAGCGCGCCGACGTCGCCCATGAAGACCTGGGCGGGGTAGGTGTTGTACCAGAGGAAGCCGATCGAGGCGCCGGCGATGGCGGCGCAGACGACGGCGAGCTCGTCGACGCCCTGGACCTTGGGCAGGAGCAGCCAGTCGGCGAGCGAGTAGCCGAAGAGGGTGGCGCCCGAGAGGTAGGCGAGCACGCCGAAGGTGGTCGCCGAGACGATGGTCGGGCCGATGGCGAGGCCGTCGAGGCCGTCGGTGAGGTTGACGGCGGTCGAGGTGGCGAAGATGACGATGACCGCGAAGATGGCGTAGGACCAGGCGTCGAGCGAGATGGTGAAGAGCGTCGGCTTGACGAAGGGCAGGTGGACCTCGAACGAGTAGCCGACGTCGGGGGCGACCATGAAGAAGAAGACCGCGCACATCGCGCCGACGGAGAGGAGCTGGGTGACGAGCTTGAGCTTCTCCGACATGCCGCCCGAGGAGCGGTCGCGGATCTTCCAGTAGTCGTCGAGGAAGCCGATGATCGCGTACGCTAGGGTGATGCCGAGGGTGAGCCACACGAAGGGGTTGGTGAGGTTGCACCAGAGCAGGCACGAGACGAAGAGCGACAGGATGAGGAGCGTGCCGCCCATGGTCGGGGTGCCGCGCTTGGACAGGTGCGTCTCGGGGCCGTCGTGGCGCACGACCTGGCCGATCTGCTTCACCTGCAGGCGGCGGATGAGCCACGGGTAGAGGAGCAGACAGATGAAGAGCGCGGTGGCGAGCGCGGCGATGGTGCGGAAGATCGGCGAGCCGAAGAGGCGGAAGACGCCGGGCGAGTCGGCGGAGAGCTCCCAGAGGAAGTAGAACATCAGCCACCTCCCCGGGGGATCGCGGTGGCGCCGGCGAGGAGGTCGAGGGCGCGCTCGAGGCGCTCGCCGCGAGAGCCCTTGAGCAGCACGGCGCCGGCAGGGTGGGCGCGCGCCCAGTCGGTGATGGCGTCGGAGAGCGCGGCGAGATCGGGGGCGGCGAGGGCGAGGGCGCCGGCGTCGCGCGCGGCGGTGGCGAGCGCCTCGGCGTGTGGGCCGGTGGCGACGACGAGCGAGGCGGAGGCGGCGGCGCGGCGGCCGATCTCGGCGTGCAGGGTGTCGGCGCTGGGGCCGAGCTCGCGCATCGAGCCGATGACGGCGAGGCGGTCGGCGTGCGCGATGGCGTGCGCGACGGCGTCGAAGGCGGCGAGCGCGGCGCGGGTGGAGGCCGGGTTGGCGTTGTAGCAGTCGTCGAGCACGGTGAGGCCGCCGAGGTGAAGGCGCTCGAGGCGGTGGCGCGCGGGGGAGAAGCCAGCGGACAGCGCCGAGGCGGCGCGGCCGGGGTCGAGGTCGAGCGCATGACAGGCGGCGAGCGCGGCGGCGGCGTTGTCGGCGAGGTGGGCGCCGTGGGCGGCGAGGCGTACGACGAAGGTATCGGCGCCCACCGCGAGCGTGGCGACCAGCTCGTCGCTCGTCTGGTCGGCGCCGATCACGCGGACGTCTGCCGAAGTATTGTGGCCAAATGTGAACTGCTGCCGGGGCGCCAGGAAGGCGGCCGCGCGGGTCGAAAGGCGCGGGTCGTCGGCGTTGACGACCGCGCGGGCGTGCGGCGACAGGTGCTCGTAGAGCTCGGCCTTGGCGTCGGCGATGGCGTCGACGTCGGGGAAGAAGGCGAGGTGGGCGGCCGCGGCGCGGGTGACGAGGCCGACGTCGGGGCGCGCGAGGTGGGTGAGGCGCGCGATCTCGCCGGGCGCGGACATGCCGAGCTCGGTGACGACGAAGTCCTCGTCACCGGCGAGGCCGAGGAGGGTGAGCGGCACGCCGATGTGGTTGTTGAGGTTGCCGGGGGTCTTGCCGACCTTGCCGAAGGGGGCGAGCGCGGCGGCGAGCATGTCCTTGGTCGTCGTCTTGCCGACCGAGCCGGTGATGGCGACGAAGCGGCCGGGATGCAGATGGCGGCAGGCGGCGCCGAGCGCGCTGAGCGCGTGCTGGGTGTCGGCGACCCGGATGAGGCAGGCGTCGGCGGCGGCGGCGACGTCGCGGCTGACGAGGGCGCCGGCGGCACCGGCGTCGAGCGCGGCGGCGACGAAGTCATGGCCGTCGAAGCGCTCGCCGGACAGCGCGATGAAGAGGCTGCCGGGGGCGAGCTTGCGGCTGTCGGTCGAGAACGCGTCGAAGACGACGGCGGGCCCGGTGGCGTGGCCGTCGGTGAGGTGCGCGATCTGGCGGGCGCTGAGCCTCATCCCCAGCCCTCCAGCGCGGCGCGAACGACCGCGGCGTCGTCGAAGGGGTGCCGGGTGGTGCCGATGATCTGGTAGGGTTCGTGGCCCTTGCCGGCGATCAGCACGGCGTCGTGCGAGGAGGATTCGGCGATGGCGGTGGTGATGGCGGCCCTGCGATCGGTGACGCGCGTGAACGGGAAGCCGGCGGGGAAGCCGGCGGCGATGGCGTCGAGGATCGCCTCCGGGTCCTCGGTGCGGGGGTTGTCGGAGGTGGCGACGACGCGGTCTGCGTGGGCGGCGGCGATGGCGGCCATCTCGGGGCGCTTGCCGGGGTCGCGGTCGCCGCCGGCGCCGAAGACGCAGACGAGGCGGCCGCCGCGCGCGTGCACGAGCGGGCCGAGCGCGCCGAGCACGTTGGCGAGGGCGTCGGGGGTGTGGGCGTAGTCGACGAAGCAGGTCGGGCCGGCGCCGTCGGGGCGGGCGACGCGCTGCAGGCGGCCGGGCGCGCCGGCGGCGGTGGTGAGCGCGGCGAGCGCGGTGGTGAGCGGCACGCCGGCGAGGTGCGCCATGCCGAGCGCGACGAGGGTGTTCTCGACGTTGTGGCGGCCGATGAGCGGGCTCTGCAGGCGGAGCGTCGGCGGTGCGCCCGGGAGCGAGCAGGCGATCTCGGCGCTGAGGCCGTCGAGGTCGGAGCGCACGGACGTGGCGGAGAGCGTGGCGGGCTCGCCGCGGGTGCTGACGGTGACGAGGCGGTCGGTGACGGGGAAGCGCGCGCGGAAGCGATCGGCCATGCGGCGGCCGGCGGGCTCGTCGACGCAGACGCAGGCGCGCTCGGCGAGGTCGGTGAAGAGGCGCGCCTTGGCCGCCTCGTAGGCGTCCATGGTGTGGTGGTAGTCGAGGTGGTCGCGGCTCAGGTTGGTGAAGCCGGCGACGGCGACCGGGAAGGCGGCGATGCGGTGCTGGTGCAGGCCGTGGCTCGAGGCCTCGACGACGGCGTGGCTGCAGGCGCGTGCGCGCATCATGGCGAGGAGCTTCTGGAACTCGGGCGCGGGCGGGGTGGTGAAGATCGTCTCGGCCTGCTCGCCGGCGATGGCGATCTCGACGGTCGAGACGAGGCCGACGCGTTTGCCCCAGGCCTCGAGGATGGCGCGCAGGAGGAAGGTCGTCGTCGTCTTGCCGTTGGTGCCGGTCGTCGCCAGGACGTGCACGTCGCGGCCGGGGTGGCCGTACCAGGCGGCGGCGATGTGGGCGAGGGCGACGAGGCCGTCGGCGACTTGCACCCAGGCGACGCGCGGGGCGAGGGGGCGATCCTCGGGGCGCGGGGACTCGGCGACGATGGCGGCGGCGCCCGCGTCGAGGGCGGTGCCGATGAAGGCGTGCCCGTCCCAGGAGGAGCCGCGGGTGGCGACGAAGAGGCCGCCGGGGGCGACGGCGCGCGAGTCCTGGGTGAAGTGGTCGACGATGGTGGAGCGTGCGCCGGACAGCGCGAGGAGCTGCCCGGGCGGGAGCGTCGCGAGCAGCTCGCCGAGCGCGCGCGGGGTGCGCTCGGCGGCGACGAAGGCCTGGGCCGGCGGGCTCACGGCGCACCTCCGGCGGGCTCGTCGTCCCGCACGCCGCCGGGCACGATCGCGACCGGCGGGTCGAGGCGCTCGGCGTCCTCGATCATCGGGATGCGGGTCGGCGGCGCGGTGCGTGCATCGATCCAGTCGGCGGCGAGCGCGCTCGGCGCGGGCACGACGGCGCGGGCCTCTTCACCGCCGGCGACGTCGCCGGGGAGCTGCGAGCGGAAGGTGACGAGCACGCCCTCGGTGGCGTCGACGGTCTGCGAGGGCATCACGCTCTGGGCGGTCGCGACGCCGCTGCCCTCGAAGCGCACGGTGAGCCCGATCTGCGCGGCCAGACGCTTGACCTCGGCCATGGTGAGGCCGCGGAAGTCCGGCACCGGCACGAGGCCATCGGTCGTCGCGACGCGGGGCGCGAGCGCCTCGATCGGATCGGGGTGCGCATCGGGCAGGCGCTCCTCGGCGCGGCGCTCGGCCAGCACATCGGGCGCGAGCCACGCCATGCGCTTGCCGGTGACGAACGGCGACGGCACGCCGAGGTAGCCGAGCGTCTTCTCCATGAGGCGCTTGAAGGCGGGCGCCGCGATGAGCCCGCCGCCGTGCTTCTTGCCCTTGGGCTCGTCGATGAGGATGACGACGACGACCTCGGGATCGTCGGCGGGCGCGACGCCGAAGAAGGTGTTGACCCACATCTCCTCGGAGTAGCCGCGGCGACGCAGGTGCGGCTTCTGGCCGGTGCCGGTCTTGCCCGCCACCGGCCACTCGGGGATGTAGGCGCGGCGACCGGTGCCGTCTGGCTCGACGACGCCCTGCATGAGATCGAGCACGGTGCGCGCGGTCTTTTCGGAGACGACCTGACGCACCTCGCGCGGCTGCCAGGACTCGAGGACCTGGCCGTTGCCGTCGAGCACGCGCTTGACGAGGAGCGGCTGCATCAGGCGCCCTTCGTTGGCGAGCGCGCCGAGGGCCATCGCGAGCTGGATCCCCGTCGCGGCCATGCCCTGGCCGAAGCTGACGTTGGCGAGCTCGACCGGCACCCACTGATCGGCGGGGCGCAGGATCCCCTTGGGTTCGCCGGGGAAACCGCTGCGCGTCGCGGCGCCGAAGCCGAAGGCGCGCAGGTACTCCTCGAGCTTGGGCGCGCCGAGCAGGAACGCGATCTTCGAGGCGCCGATGTTGGAGGATTTCTTGAGGATGAGGGCGAGGTTGCCTTCGGTGAGGCGCGTGATGTCGTGGATGACGTTGCCTTCGATGTCGTCGAGCTCCCAGTCGCCGTTCTCGAGGTCGAAGGTCGTGTCGAGGTCGATGACGTTCTCCTCGAGCGCGGCCGCGGCGGTGAAGACCTTCATGATCGAGCCGGGCTCGTAGACGTCGAGGAACGCCATGTTGCGCGAGGCGTTGGGGTAGGCGTGCTGGTACTCGACGAAGGCGTCGATCTCCTGTTCGAGGCCGGCGGCGAGCTCGCGCCGCGTGCGGTCGGTGTGCTCGCCGTAGGCCTTGTCGACGAAGCCGAACTTCGAGGCCCACTCGAGGTTCCTGCGGCGCTCGAAGAGGGCGGCGCGCTCTTCCTTGATCGGGCGCTGCTCGCGGAACCAGTCCTGGAAGGTGTTGGGGTTGTAGTTGGGGAAGTTGGCGGCGGCGAGCACCTCGCCGGTCTTGGGGCGGATGGCGATGGCGTAGCCGGCGCGGGCGCCCGAGGCGAGGCAGGCGCGCCCGAGCTCCTGTTCGGCCCAGGCTTGGATCTGTTGATCGATCGTCAGCTCGACGGTGTTGCCGACGAGGGTGGCGTCCGCGGGCAGCCCGTCGAGGAAGATGCGGTGTCCGCGCGAGTCCTTGATCGCGGTGACCCGCTCCATGCCGCCCGAGAGGAACCCGTTCATCGCCTGCTCGATCCCCGAGAGGCCCTTGTCGTCGCGACCGACGAGGCCGATGAGCTGCGAGCCGAGCTCGCGCTTGGGGTAGTAGCGGCGCGACTCGGGGCGCGCCCAGACCGCGGTGAGCGCGTTCTTGCACGACTCGCCGACCTCACGCGCCTCGCGGCAGCGCCGGGTCTCGGCGTCGCGCGCCTCGGCGAGGCGCTCGACGGCGTCGTCGTCGAGGTCGTGCGCCACGTAGGCGAAGCGGCGGCCGCGCGTCGGGAAGAAGCGCAGCTTGTCGACGTCGGTGGCGAGCGCGCGCGCCGTGTTCTCGGCGGCGGCGGCGAGCTCGTCGACGATCCCGAAGACCGCCGACGAGCGCAGCTGCTCGAGCTGGAAGAAGCGCTCGACGATGTCGAGGCGCCGATCGAAGTGCGCGCGCGGCACGTCCCAGGCGCCGGCCAGGGCGCGCACGAGCGGCGCGGTGAGCTCGCGCGCCATCGCGCTGGCGGGGTTGAGCGACTCGCCTTCGTCGATCTCGACGGCGCTCGGGTCGATGCGCCGGAGCACCTCGACCTCGGACAGGCCGGTGATCGGGGCGAGCACCTGGGCGGTGCGGCGCGGCTCGGCGACGCTCTTGGGATCGACGGTGATCGCCCAGCGGTGCACCGAGACGCCGAGCAGGCGGCCGTTGCGATCGACGATGTCGCCGCGCCAGTCGTCGAGGGTCTCGCTGCGCAGGTAGTTCTTGGCCGCCTCGCGCTTCATCGCCGGCGCCTCGACCGTCTGCAGCACGACCGCGCGTCCGGTCGCGACGGCGAGCGCCAGGCCGAGCCCGACGGCGACGAAGCGCATGCGCCCATGCACCGTGCGGCTGGCGATCGGCGGCGCGACGCGCGGCTGCGGATTGGCCTGAGGGGCGAGCCCGCGCGTGTTGTGCGAGCCACGGAAGCGCCACTTCACGGGGCACCTCCGGGGTCGTCGTCCGGGGCGGCGGGCGCGCTCGGTACGAGCGCCTGGGCGTCGCGCGGATCGGGAATGAAGAGCTCCTGGTCGCGCGCCGGCTGGCGCATGCCGAGCTCCTCCTCGGCGAAGATCTGGAGCGCGGTCGGATCCTTGTAGGCCGAGAGCAGGAGCTGCAGGCGCTTCTGGCGCTCGCGCAGGCGGCGATACTCGAAGAGGTCGCGGTCGATCTCGTAGCCCTGCGCGATCACCTCGTACTGGCGGCGCACCTGCCAGATCCCGAGGCTGGCGAAGCCGATCGAGAACGCGATGAGCAGCACGAAGCGGCCGAGCCCCCAGCTCTGGCCGAGGCGTCGCCGACGCGGTGCGGGCGCGCTCATGCGCCACCTCCGACGTAGGCGGCGGCGCGCAGGCGGGCGCTGCGCGCGCGGGGGTTCAGCGCGATCTCGCTCTCGTCGGCGGTCAGCGGCTGGCGCGTCAGGACCTTCCAGGTGGGGCGCCAGTCCGACGGCGGCGGCAGGCGCGCGGGGCGCTCGGGGCCGCGCTCGCCGATGTTGAAGGTCTGCTTGACGCGCCGGTCCTCGAGCGAGTGGTAGCTCATGACGAGGAGACGCCCAGCGGGCACCAGCACTTCCGGAGCGGCGGCGAGCGCCTGGTCGAGCGCGCCGAGCTCGTCGTTGACGGCGATCCTGAGCGCCTGGAAGACGAGCGTCGCGGGGTGCACGGCGAGCTTGCGTCCGGAGACCTCGCGTTCGACGAGGCGGGCGAGCGCGCCGGTGGTCGTGAGCTGTCCGGCGGAAGAAGCGGCCTTGATGCGGTCGGCGATGCGGTGGGCGTCCTTGACCTCGCCGAAGTCGCGCAGCACGCGCGCGAGCGCCGGCACGTCGAGCGACTCGATGAGCTCGCTGGCGGAGAGCCCGCGCGACGTGTCCATGCGCATGTCGAGCGGGGCGTCGGGGTGCTTGATCGCGAAGCCGCGGTGCGGCGCGTCGAGCTGCCAGCTCGAGACGCCGAGATCGAGCAGGATGGCCGCCACCTTCTGGCCGGCGAGGAGCTGGCGCAGCTCGCGAAAGTTGCCGTGAAGGGCGCTGAAGCTGGCGCCGAGCTCGCTCAGGCGAGCGCGCGCCGAGGCGAGCGCGTCGGGATCGCGGTCGATGCCGATGAGGGTGCGCTCCTGGCCGGACGCGGCGATTGCCTCGGCGAGCGCGGCGCAATGGCCGCCGCCGCCGAGGGTGCCGTCGACGAGCGCGCCCGGCGGCGCGCCGAGCATGAGGCGCACGACCGCGTCGACCATCACCGGGACGTGGTAGACCATCACAGCCCGAGCTCCGCGAGGTGGGCGAGCAGCGCGGCCGGATCGGCGACGGTGGTGGCGATGGAGCCGTCGAGCGTGTCCGGGTTCCAGATCTCGAAGTAGTTCTCGTCGGCGCCGACGAAGGTGATGCGATCGGTGAGGCCGAAGTCCTTCCGGAGCGAGACGGGGATGAGCAGGCGGCCGGCGGCGTCGACCTCGATCTCGTGTGCCATGCCGACGGTGAGGCGCTTGATCTCCTTGATCATCGCGGTCTGCGGGAGCGCGGAGATCCTGGCCTGGTAGGCGCGGAAGGCCGTGTCGGGGCGGGCCTCGAGGTGGTTCATGCCGCCGTCGAGCGCCCGGGTCACCCAGACGGATCGATCCGAGGTCGCCGCCATGCGCTCGCGAAAGCGCCTCGGCAACATGGTGCGCCCCTTGTCGTCGAGCGCATGATCGAACCGTCCCGCAAACATCGCGTCGTTTCTCCCTCGCGCCCTGCGAGCGGGGAGGCCGCTCGCTCGTCAGGTCGGCCGCCGCGGCGCCGCGTCGGACCGGTCGACGAAGCACCTGAGCGGCCTGGGGCGTGGGTCGTCGAGGCTCTGGTCTCGCGATCCACTTCCTACCACGCGGCGGAGGATAAAGGGGCCCGTTTGGGACCGTCAAGGGTGCTTGTCAAATTTGCGAGCGGCTTGAAACAAGCGCGTGACGAGGTTTCTGGTCAATCGGTGCGGCAGACACATTCGGTGGTTGCTGGTTGGCGGTCAGACCACAATATATAGATCTAACGGCCCGGGTGGATCGATTTCCCATCGTCAGCCTTGATGCGTGGTCAAATGACTGCTCATAGGTTTGGCGGCTCAGACGTTCAGTGGTCTCGGGCAAAAAAAGAGGCGACCTGTCGGGGTCGCCTCTCGATCCGCGCTCAGTCGCTCACAATCCGAGATCGAAACAGACCGCGTTGGGCGCATCGCCCGGCTGTGAGCCACCGCCGCCGAGCCCGGCGAGCAGGGCGCCGAAGTCGATGCACAAGCCGCTGCGGCAGTTCCCGAGCGGCGCGGTCGGCGTGTACGAGCAGCCGCAGAAGCCGGGGATCGTGTTGCCCCCGGTGAGCTCGGGCGGCAACGCGCCGCCGCCGAGCCCGCCGCCGAAGATCTCGAGCAGCGAGACGCAGTTCTCGTCCTTGCCGTCGGAGCCGACACAGAAGGCGGTGACGTTGTCGCAGAGGCCGTCGAGCGAGTAGCAGACGCCCGAGGGCACGTCGCAGCGCAGCGTGAAGCTCGAGGCCCCGGGATTGCAGTCGGCGTCCGAGGTGCACTTCTCGGTCGGGGTGGTCGTGCCGCCCTCGCACGCGTAGGAGGTCGTGTTGCAGGTGCCGCCGACCCCGCAGTCCTCGTCGGTCGAGCACTGCACGCAGTAGCTGTCGTTGCCGATCTGCACACACGCGGGGTACGGCGGCGCGCACGACGCGCACTGGCCCGAGGCGCAGGTGTGCGTGCTCTGGTTGCACGACTCACCCTGCGCGCAGTGCGAGTTGTCGGTGCACTGCACGCACTGCCCCTGCCAGAGGATCGGCGTCGTGCCGCCGCACTCGCCACCGCCGCTGCAGGTGCCGCTGGCCACGTCGCACTGCTGCCCGTTGCCGCAGTCGCTCGCGTCCTCGCACTGCACGCAGCGCCCCTCCGAACAGATCGGCGCGCTCGGACCGCACGCCGGTTCGCACTGCTCCTCGCACGCCGTCTGGCACACCTCGACGCCACCCGCGTTGGCCGCGCACGCCCCGCCGTCGGGACAGGTGGCGCCGGCGCAGCGCTTCTGGCAGACGCCCGCGTGGCAGGCGCTGCCTTCACCGCACTCCCAGTCGTTGCCGCAGCTGCCGCAGCGCGGGGTCGCCGCGATGCAGCTGTTGTCGTTGGGGTTGCACGCCTGGTTCTGGCCGCAGCCCGCCGTCACGCAGCCCTCGCAGCGGAAGCTCACCGGGGTGCAGTTGCCGGACTGGCACGACCAGCCCGTCGGGCAGTCGTTGCCCGAGCCGCACGGCGGCAGGCACGCGAGCCCCGTCGGCAGCGGCGCGCACTTCCAGCCGCTGCCGCAGTCGTCGGCGACCTGGCAGCTGTCGCAGCCTTCGGCGGTCGGACCGCCGCCGGTCTCGCACTGACCGCTCGCCGTGTTGCAGGTCTGCCCGTCGGGGCAGCCGTTCGTCGTGCAGTCGCCGGTCGCCGGGCACTCGTCCCCGCTGCACGGGCGGCAGCTGCCACCATCGCACACGTCGGTGCCGGGGCAGGGGTTGGCGTCGCTGCACGCGACCGGCGCCGCGCAGGTGCCGTTGTCGCAGACCTCGCCGACCGGGCACTGCGGGCAGTTGGGGCAGCCGCACTCGACCGCCGAGCAGTAGTTGCCGGAGGTCGTCTCGATGCAGGCCTGGTCGCCGTTGAGGCAGTCGCCGATGTTGTCGCAGGCGAGCTGCGCGCACTTGCCGCCGTCGCAGACGAACCCGGTCGAACACTGCTCATCCAGCGTGCACGCGGTCGTGCCCGACGTCGAGCCGTCGTCCCCACATGCGCCCAGCGCGCTCGCAACCAGGAGCCCGACCCCGCTCAACGACCTCAATAGACCCGTTCTCATGTCCGCCTCGACGTCTTCGCCGACCGTCGTCGGTCGCCGCGTGTTGGGTGCGCTCGCCGCGCCAGGGGGGCGAGCGCGAACGCGGGATTATAGGGATGAGGGATCGGGGATCCAACGAATTTCCTCGAAGACGCTCTCGGCCGCCACGCAGGCCCGCAAGAGGCGCTTGTGGAACCTCGGGGTGCAGGTTAGGGTGCGCCGCATGTCCAAGGGGCGCCGCGTCAGTCTCTGCATGATCATGGGGTTGGCGATGGGCCTGGCGTCATCGGCGTGCTCGCTGCCCGAGGGTGACCAGTCGAGCCCGACGCAGCTCCACTATCGCTGGGTGCACGTGCGCTCGGCGGGCGACGTCGACGCGATGTGGGAGCTCCTGCACCCGGACGTGCGCGGCGAGTTCGAGCGCTGGCTCACCGCCGAGCGCATCGTGCTCCACGAGATCAAGGCGGCCTATCCCAAGGAGGACGCGGACAAGGCGCTGGCGGCGATCGGCGGCGCGACCCGCGGCGAGCTGGACTCGCCCAGAGCGCTCTTCCAGTCGTTCCTGCGCCCGTCGCCCGAGGCGCCGGGCTTCCTCGGCGAGGTGGCGGCGCACGTGCGCTCGGAGGAGCTGTCCGAGGATGGTCAGGTCGCCACCATCCGCACCTTCGGCGGCGACGAGGTCAGCTTCCGCAAGAGCGGTGACCTCTGGTTCGCCACGCTCGCGTCCGACGAGGCGGTGCGCCTGAAGAACGCGCGCGTGCGCGCCGAGCAGAACCTCCAGCGCGTGAAGTCGAACCTGCAGAAGCTCGGACGCAACAAGCCGTGACCGTCGATAGGGTCGCGCGCAGCGATCCTCATCGAGGCTGCGGGAGGGAGTGGGAGCGCCGACCTTGGAATCGATCATCGCCGTCGCCATCGACCCGAGCCCCGTCGTCCAGGCCTTGCGCCTGGCGGGGTGGCGTGTGCGCGTCGCGGCCAGGGACGAGCCGATCGACGAGCTGGCGGTGCACTCCCCCGACGTCATCGTGATCGACGTCGCCCGCGGCGCGCTGGCCGGCACCGTCGAGCGGATCCGCGGCGGCCCCGGCACCGAGGCGACGCCGCTCCTCGCCGCGGTAGACGCCGACGAGCTGCGCGACGCCGCGCTCTTGAAGCGCCTGACGGACTTCTGCGTGCGACCGGCTCACAAGGAGGAGCTGGCGGCGCGGCTGAGACGCATGCTCAATCGGCCGGCGGTCACGCAGCGCGGCAGCCTGCTCGCGGTCGGCGGGCTGGTGATCGATCAGCGCGGCTTCACGGCGACGCTCGACGGCGCGCCGCTCGACCTCGCCTATCAGGAGTTCCAGCTCCTGCGCTTCCTCGTCGCGCACCCCGATCAGGCGTTTTCGCGCGAACAGCTGCTCGCGCGCGTGTGGGGCTGGGACTATTACGGGGGGTCGCGCACGGTCGATATCCACGTCCGGCGGATCCGTGCCAAGCTCGGTCACCCGGCGGCGAGCTGGCTCCAGACGATCCGCCATGTCGGCTATCGCTGGTCGCCAGGGACGGCGTCGGTGGCCGACGCGGGTGGCGGCGACGGCGAGCCGCAGGAGGGACACGATGGTTGAGGGTGGCGGCAGCGGTCGCTTCGTCCTGCAGAAGGCGCACGAGCGCGGCGTGCGCACCGTCGAGCTGTGGGCGGTCGATCCGCTCGGGCGGGCGCAGAGCGTCACGGTGCCGGTCGACGCGCTCGATCAGGCGCTGGAGGATGGCTTCGTCGTCGCGCCCGAGGCGCTCGGCGAGGCCTTCGAAGGGGCCGCCGTCCAGGCGGGTCAGCGCCCCCTCGACGAGGTCCACCTCGCGCCCGACGCCGCGACCTTCAGCCTGCTGCCGCGCGTGTCCTCCTCGCTCGGCGAGGGGCGCGGGGTGGCGCGCATCATCTGCGAGATCCTGCGAGCGGACGGCTCGCCGTCGGCGCTCTGCTCCCGCACCGCGCTCAAGCGCACGCTCGGGCGGGCCACCCGGCTCGGCTCGCTCTTCTACGTCGGCGCCACGTTGCAGCATCACTGGCTCGCCGCGCCCGACGACGACCACCCGCTCGACGACCAGCGCCGGATCCGCGTGCTCGGCGAGGAGACGGCGCACGCGCTCGAGGCCCTCGGCATCGCCTGGCGTGCGCACTTCCTCGGCGCCGACGGCCGCTTCTGCCTCGAGCTCGACTGGGTCGACCCGCTCAGCCTGGCCGACGCCATCGTCACCCACCGCCGCGTGGTGCACGACGTCGCCCTCTCGTACGGGGCCGCCGCGACCTTCGCGCCCTTCCCGTGGTCCGCCCCGCGCAGCCGCCTCGACCTCTACGTGTCCTTGTCACGCGACGGCACCTCGGCCTTCGACGACGCGCTCGAAAAGGACGGCCTCGCGCCGGCGGGGCGCGCCTTCGTCACCGCCCTGGAGGCGGAGATCGGCGGCCTCGAGCTCGTCATGCGCAGCACCCTGCACAGCTACGTCATGCCCGAGCCGCCGCTCGTCAGGCGCGGACCCTCGGCGCGCGGTGATGGGGGCGCGACGATCTTGATCCGCGGCGCCGACGCCTGCGCCAACCCGTACAGTCTGCTCGCGGCCGTGCTCGGGCTCGGAGGCGAAGCGATGGAGGGCGCGAGCGCCCCGGCGAGCCGTCTGCCGCCGGCGCAGACCCTGCTCGAGGCGGCGCATCGCGCGGGCCAGTCGTCGAAGCTCAAGGAGCTCCTCGGCCTCGAGCTGATCGAGAGCCTCGGCTCACTCGGCGACACCAGGGCGCGATGACGACCGACCGGGTCAACCTGCACGGGCTCACGCCCGCGACGCTGCACGCACACCTGACCGCCGCCGGCGCCCCGGCCACGCTCGCGCACGCGCGCAGTCTCCTCGCCTGGCACCTGGCCTTCGACCCGCGGCAGCGACCCAAGCGCACGAGCGTACCGCGCGCGGTCCAGGAGGTCTTCGAGCGCTGCGTGTCGCTCGCGCGCGTCGAGGTCGTCGAGCGCGCCGAGGACCCGAGCGACGGTTTCGTGAAGTACCTCCTGCGCTCGCCCGACGGAGCCCTGTCCGAGGCGGTGCGCATCCCGCTCGAGGCGCCCGGGCGCTACAGCATCTGCTTGTCCTCGCAGGTGGGGTGCGCCATGGGCTGCGTGTTCTGCGCCACGGGTCGGCTCGGGCTCGGGCGCAACCTCGCCGCGTGGGAGATCGTCTCGGCGTTCTGCCAGGTGCGCGACGAGCTGCCCGACGGCGCGCGCATCACCGGCGCCGTGTTCATGGGGCAGGGCGAGCCGTTCCACAACTACGACGCCGTGCTCGGCGCGGCCGCGATCCTCTCCGATCCGTGCGGCGGGCGCATCGCGGCGCGCGCGATCTCGATCTCGACGGTCGGGCTCGTGCCCGAGATCCGCCGCTTCACCGCCGAGGGACACCGCTATCGCCTGGTCGTGTCGCTCACCTCGGCGATCTCCGAGCGCCGGCGTCGCCTCCTGCCCGTGACGCGCAAGTGGGACGTGCCCGAGCTGGCCGCGGCGATCCGCGCGCACGCGCAGGCGACCGGCGAGCGCGTCACCGTCGCCTGGGTGGTGCTCGCCGGCGAGAACACCGGCGACGACGAGATCGCCGCGCTGCGCGAGCTCTTCGAAGGCGTGCCGATCAAGCTCAACATCATCGATCTCAACGATGGCCCGAGCGACCTGCCGCTGCCCGCGGGCGAGCCTTCGCCGCTTCGACTGCGACGCGTCGATCAGGCCGAGCTCGATCGCTTCCGCGATCGGCTGCGCACGTTGGGCGTGCCCGTGGTGCGCCGCTACTCGGGAGGCCGCGCGCGCCACGCGGCCTGCGGCATGCTCGCGGCGCGCGCTCACCCGACCTGAGCTATTCGCTCGGGAGCTCGGCGTCCTTGGTGAGCTCGTCGAGCGACTTGGCGACGTTCTTCGCCTGGTACTCGTTGACCGCGACCGGCACGTTGGCGAGCGGTCCCTGATCGACCAGCGCGTAGACCGCGCCGTCGCCCGCGCTCGTCGCCGAGAGCCACAAGGTGGCGCTCGCGCCGTCCTGGTACTTGATGACCACCTTGCTCGCCTTGTCCGGCGTGAGCCCGGTCACCTCGGTCGTCGCGCCGTCGTGGAAGCTCTTCGCCTCGAGCACACCGAGCGTGGAGGCGATGGTGCGCACGGCCTCGTCGTTCTGCACCTTGCCCGCCGGCGGCGCGACCAGCATCAGCTCGCCGCCGGTCGACGGTCGCTCGAGGGTCGCGACCTCGGTCTGTCCGGCGAGCTGGATCGACACCGAGGCGATCGCGTCCTTGCCCTGGGGCAGGAGCTTCTTGTTGCGCAGCGCGTCGACCGTGGTGACGAAGCGCTTGGCGACGAAGTCCGAGATCAGGAACGGCTCAGCCGTTGCGACCTCGCCCAGCACCGCCCAGCGGTTCTGCGCGCCGCCGCCGGCGGGATCGGCGATGACGGCGGAGATCGTCAGCGCGTAGCTCGCCGCGCCGGCCCTGACCTCGGCCTGGATCTCCGGCGTCGCGAGCGCCGCGCGCGCCGCCTCGAGCTCCGCGGGCTTCGCCCAGCGGACCGCCGTGAGCTTGGCCCCGCTCGTCGCGAACGAGCCCGGGTCGGCGGCGAACGCCACCGGCGGCTCGACGAAACGCCAGCCCGCCTCGCCCTTCTCGATCGCGATCGGCCCGGCGTCCCCCTTCAGCTTGAGCGCGCTCAGCGCGTCCTTGTCCAGGTCCCAGATCGTCTTGTCCTTGAGCTCGTCGAGCCCCTTGCGGACGTTGTTGGCCGCGTAGCTCGCGAGCGTCATCAGCTCGTCCCGGCCCTCGACCTGCGCCCAGATCGGCTCCTTGCTCGCCTCGCTCACCAGCAGCCGGACCTCCTTGTCGCCGACCTTCGCCGCGATCTTCCACGTCGCCCCGGCCAGCGCCTGCTTGGCCTCGTCCTTGGCCTCGGCCAGCGGCACGAACTCGTTGACCCGCAGGTTGGCGAGGTTGCGCGCCAGCGCGGAGATCCCCGCGTCGCCCTTGACGCCGGCCGGCTCGCTCAGCGTCCAGGTCGTCGACTTCGTCGGCTTGGCGTCTTCGCCCGCGTCCGGCGCCGGCGGGGTCTCGACGGTCTCACCGACCAGCACGACCTTGCCGCCGCTCGGATCGGCGATCTCGATGCGGCTCACCTGGTCGGCCTCGAAGTCGAAGACCTTCTTGTCGCGCAGGTCGGCCACCGTCTTGTTGGCCGGCGTGCGCAGGTCCTTGTCGGCGATGAGGAAGGCCGTCGCCGCGTCGCCCTTGACCATGACCCAGGTGCCCTTGACGCTCTCCTCGCCGCCCGGCTCGCCGTCCTTGACGACCTGGCCGACCACGAGATCGACCCCGTTCCAGACCGCGCCCTTGGACTTGAGCGTCAGCCCGATCCGCCGCTCGGCCTCGAAGTCGAAGAGCGGCCAGTCCTTCTCCTGGATCGCCCGCGCGTCCATGCGCGTCGTCTTCGTCTTGAAGAGCTCGATCAGCTGCTCGACCTGGTACTTCACCGCGGGCGCCTCGACCGGCGCGGCCAGCCGCCACTTCGCCTCTTCGCCCTCGCCGTCGCGCACGAGCCGGATCGTCACGTCGGACTTCTCGATGACAACCTCGTCGATCGGGTGCTTGATCGTCGGGCGCGCGTCCATGAGCCCGAGCTTCTTCTCGGCCTCGAGCTCGCTCTCGCTCGCGTAGCCGGCGATGTCGAGCTTCTTGGGCGCCTCCGGGCCGCTCTTGCGCGTCGCGATGAACGCCACCACCGCCAGCACCACCGCGGCCGCCAACAGGAAGATCGTCGACTTCTTCATCTCCGTCCTCGCTCGCTCAGAGCGCCAGCTTGCGCGTGCGCGCCCGCCGCCGCAGGATCCACAGGCCGCCGAGCCCCAGGAACAGGGCGGCCGGCAGCACCAGCCCCAGCACCTTGATCAGCGCCTTGTCACCGCCGTCCATCACCGAGAGCGGCCGCGGCGCGTACTGCTTGCTGCGCAGCTCCGCCAGGCCCTCGCGCTGCACGCTCCAGTCGAGCACGTTCTGCAGGAACTGCAGGTTCGACTGCAGCGTGTGCTGCACCTGCCCGATGCGCATCGACCAGTTCTGGTAGTTGACCTGATAGCCGCGGAACGTCTCGAAGTGCTCGATGCCGCCGCCCTGGCCGGCGATCATGCTCATGTTGAAGCCCTCGAAGATCGCGTCGGTCGACAGCGGCAGGAGCCCGAGGTTCGAGCCCACCACCAGCACCCGCCCGTTGCCGCTGTCCAGCCGCGCGTGCTCCTGGCCCGGCACCGCCGGCTCGTCGGTCTTGGCGTCGTCCTCGCCGTCGGCCTTCGCCGGCTTGGCCGGCGCCTCCTTGCCTTTGAACCAGCTCTCGAGCGTGCCCTTGGCGAGCGCCGCCACCGTCAGCGGACCCTCGCCCGCCTTGCCCGCCAGCGCCTGCTCCTGGGCCTGCGGCGGGTACATCGGGAAGGCCGGATCATCGACCTGCACCGCGCCCGGGCTCGACTTCACCAGCGCCGCCAGCTCGACGCCGGGCTTGTCCGCGAGCTCGAGGCTGGTCGGGTAGGGCAGGGTGAGGCTCGTCGTCGCGCGCACCAGCGGGTCGGAGGTGTCGAACTCCTTGAAGGTCGGCAGCGCCGGATACGCGAACGCCGCCTGCTGCACGAAGCCGCGCCCGAACGCCTGCACCTGCGCGTAGAGCACGACCTCGCCGTTTTCCACGCCGTCGACGACGAGCTTCTTCGTCGGCTTGATGCCCCAGTGCGCCAGCAGGTCGTCGATGTTCGAGGCGTTCTTGACGAGCTGACCCGACTCGTCGAGCTCGCCCTTGGTGTTCATGAGCTGCAGCTTCACGTCGAACGGGAAGAGGAAGGCGACCAGGCTGCCGCCGCGCATCACGAACTGATCGATCTGATAGAGCTGATAATCGGAGAACGAGCTCTTGGCGCCGAAGACGACCAGCGCCTGCACGTCGTCGGGGATCTCCTCGTCGAGGTCGACGCGCGTGATGTCGAAGCCGCGCGCCTTGAAGAGCCCCTGGTTGATCTGCTGCAGGACCATGTTCATCTCCTGCTGGATGCGATCGAAGACCGGCAGGATGTTCTGCAGCATCGGGTTCTGCTGCGTGATGGCGCCCTTGAGCTCGTCGGGGATCAGCTTCTTGTCGTCGGGGAACGGGCAGAAGGTGGTCGCGTTGCACACGAAGCCGATGCGCCGCCGCCCGGGCGTGTCCTCGAGCTCCTCGCGCTCTTCGGCCATCGCCTTGCCGATCTGCACGAGGCGCTGATGGCTCTGCATGACCTGCCCGCCCTCGGGCGGGGTCTGCCCGCCGAGCGCGCCGACGAACGCCCGGCTCTCTTCGCCGAGCGCGTTGGCGATGAGGCGCATGCGGTCGAGCTGCGGGTTCTTCTTCTCGAGCGTCTTGGCCTTGGCCAGCGGCGCGTCGAGCTTGCCGCAGGCCTCGCCGATCTTCGGGGCCGCCGCCTTGAGCGCGCTCACCTTGGCCTCGGCCGCCTCGGGGTTGAGCATCATCGCCAGCGGGTTGTTGTCCCCCTCGGGACCGGCGGCCGCCTCCAGCGCGGTCGTGCACGCCGCCGCCGCCTCGGCCAGGTCCTTGCCGGTCGCCAGCACGTCCTTCATGGTCAGCGCGCTCTCGGCCTTGTCCTTGAGGCGCAAGAGGCGCTTGGTGATCTCGAACTCGTAGTACTCGGGCTCGAGCGCCAGCTCGAAGACCTCGGTCGCGTTCTTGTAATGGAAGCTCACGCCCAGCACGTAGCGCGCCAGCTCGAGCCTCCCCTCCTTCGAGAGCGAGGCGCCCTCGCCGGTGAACGCCTTGATCTTGAGCTTCTCGGCCTCGTTGACCACGTCGTCGGTCACCTCGGTCACCGTCATGTTGGTGCCGTAGGCCTTGTACTCCTCGATCTTGTCGCGCAGCTTCTGCGCGAGACCCTGGATTCGTACGTCGCGCCCACCCGGGCCGAAGGGGATCGTCTCGGGCAGGTCGGGCGAGATGAAGAGGCGCACCTCGAGGTCGTCTAGCGCCTCGACCGCGTCCTTCGACGCCTGCGAGAGCACGTTGACCTGGTTCTCCGACAGGTCGAAGCGCACGCGCATGCCGCCGAGCAGGACGTTGAGCACGACGGCGATGACCACCGTCGCGAGGATGACGAGGGCGAGGTTGAGCCCGCCCTGGAGCCGTGTCGTGCGTGCCATCCCGAAGCCCTCACTTCTTCCAGTTGCGCGCCTGCAGCGACAGCGTCGTCACCACCAGCGCGATGGCGATGAAAGACCCGTAGAAGACGATGTCGCGCAGGTCGACCACGCCGCGCGCCACGTTTTGGAAATGCGCCTTGAACGAGAGCGCGGCGAAGAAGTCGCGCCCGCCGTCCCAGACGAGCCCCAGCATGCCGTCGATGAAGTAGAAGAAGCCGCAGACCAGCGCGCCGACGAGGTAGGCGACGATCTGGTTCTTCGTCCACGCCGAGGTCATCAACCCGAGCCCGGCGAAGGCCGCGCCGAGCAGGAAGAGCCCGACGTAGCCGCCGATGACGACGCCGGTGTCCATGCTGCCGAGCCCACCGACGATGAAGACCAGCGGCAGCGTCGCCAAGAGCATGATGCCGACGAAGAGCACGGCGCCGAGGTACTTGCCGAGCACGATCTGCGCGTCGCTGACCGGCCAGGTCACGAGGAGCTCGATGGTGCCGGTGCGCTTCTCCTCGGCGATGAGGCGCATCGTCACCGCCGGGATCAGGAAGACGAACAAGAGCGGGATGCCGCCGAAGGACTCGGGGTTGGTCGGGCCGAAGAGGCCGCGCAGGCTCGCCTCGTTGGCGGCGAAGAAGTCGCCGTTGGTGTCGGGCACGTCGAAGACGAAGAGCATGAGCCCCGACACGACCAGGAAGAGGGCGATGACGATGTAGGCGATGGGGCTGTTGAAGTAGAAGCCGAGCTCGCGCCGGGCGAGCGCCCAGACGTTGCGCCCGGGCTTCATGGCCAGCGCGGAGCCGCCGGCGGTGGTCGCTGTCGTGGTTGCGGTGGGGGCCATCGGTCAAACCTCCCTGGTGAGCTTTCTGAAGAGGCCCTCGAGGTCGAGCTGCAGGCGCGTGAGCTCGAGCAGCTCCCAGCCCTTGTCGACGACCTTCTTGAAGGTGGCGGCGCGCAGGTCCTGCGTTCCATCGCCCCGCTGGCGCGGCGCCTCGAGCTCGATCGCCGCCACGCCCGCATCCGCGCTCGGCACGAGCTCGGCCCGGCGCACGCCTGGGAGCGCCGCCAGCTCGAGGCGCGCGACCTCGGGCTCGACCCCGCGCAGGAGGATCCGCAGCCGCTCGTTTTCCGCCTCGCGCTCCTCGAGCTGCGCGGCGGTGCCGTCGGCGACGATTCGCCCCTGGTGGATGATGAGGATGCGCGTGCAGGTCGCCATCACCTCGGGCAGGTTGTGCGTCGACAGGATGATGGTGCGGTTCTCGCCGAGGCGCTTGATGAGGTTGCGGATCTCGACGATCTGGTTCGGGTCGAGGCCCGAGGTCGGCTCGTCGAGGATGAGGATGTCGGGGTCGTGGATGAGCGCCTGCGCCAGCCCGACGCGCTGCTTGTAGCCCTTGGACAGCGTGCCGATCACCTGCCCGATGCGGTCGACGATGCCGCACATCTCGCAGGCGGCCTTGATGCGCTCGCGCACCTTGTCCTTGGGCACGCCGCGCACGGTCGCCACGTGCTGGAGGTAGTCGTAGACCAGCATGTCGGTGTAGAGCGGCGTCGACTCCGGCAGGTAGCCCATGCGCGCGCGGATCGCGAGGGCGTCCTCGTTGATGTCCTTGTCGTCGACCTTCACCGTGCCCGCCGTCTGGGGCATGTAGCAGGTCAGGATCTTCATCGTGGTGGTCTTGCCGGCCCCGTTGGGGCCGAGGAAGCCGACGATCTCACCGCGATTGATCTTGAAGCTGACTCCCTTGAGGGCCTGGAAATCCTCATAGGATTTCGTCAGCCCGGAGACGTCGATCATGACGGGACTCCTCGACACGAAGCGTGCGCACGGCGGGAGGCGGCCCCCGTGGTCGGCCGTCCGGCGATGCGCGTTTCCCCTTTTGGATGGCGGCCGCCAGGCATGTGGGCGGCGCACGAGCGGGCGCACATTAAGGCACCCGCGGCGCGCGTCAACCCGCATTTTCACTGATTATTCCTCCGGCCGGTTCGGGGCTTCTCCTCGGCGGTGGATTCGCGGTAGAGAGCCCCCATGGGAGACGTGAACACCTTGGTCGGGCGCGGCAGCCACTTCGAGGGCAAGATGACCTTCGAAGGGGTCGTGCGCATCGACGGCAGCTACGCGGGCGAGATCGTCAGCGACGACACCCTCATCATCGGCGAGGGCGCCGAGGTGCGCGCCGAGCTCGACGTCGCGACCGTCGTCATCTACGGCATCGTCTACGGCAACATCCGCGCCTCGAACTGCGTCGAGCTGCACGCGCCCGGCCACCTCATCGGCAACATCGTCGCCCCGCAGCTCGTGGTCGAGCGCGGCGCGATCTTCGATGGCCAGTGCCGCATGGGCGTCGAGGCCTGGGAGGCCGCCGAGGTGCCTCCCGAGCCCGAGCACGACGAACCGTAGGGCGGTCCTCGCCGCCCGCTTCAGAAGGTGTTCGATATTGGCTGCGCCGCGTGTCTGCTGCGCCGCCGGTCCCCCTTCCTCGCTGCAGAGCACCCACTTGTGGACCGCCTGTTCGGGCGACCCGCGGAGATGAAACGCAGGCAGCTCAGTACCGGCTTAGGAAGCCAGGAAACGAGGAAAGCAGGAGTTCCTGGCTTCCTCGCTTCCTGAATTCCTCAGATCCAGTTCAGCTTCTCTTCGGATCAGGTCAGGGGGTCGCCAGCTTGCGCGCGACCCAGACGTGAACGTCGTAGGTCGCGACCATGCGCGCGTGCTCGCGCACGGTCCACGGCACGTCGTGCTCCTCGAGCAGCGCGTAGCGGCCGAGGCCGGGCACGAGCGGCAGCCGGCCGGAGAGAAGCTCGCCGAGCCCGCGCACCGTGCCGAGCTCGGCCCAACCTTGCGCGGTGCCGCCGCCCAGCGCGTGCTCGGCCGGGGTGATCGATTCGTTCCACGAGAGCGGGCTCGTCAGGAGCAGGAGACCGCCGGGCGCCAGGATGCGGTCGAGCTCGGCGACGAGCCCGAGCGGGTGCGCCACGCTGTCGAGCAGGTTCACCGCCAGCACGATCCCGGCGGCTGCGTCCGCGACCGGCGCGGCCAGCGCGTCCCCGAGCGCCAGCGAGACGTTGTCGACCGGCTCGAGCTCGATGGCGTCGTCGGTCTCGAAGCTGCGGCCCTCGACCCGCCTCAGCACGGTCAGCGGCTCACCGGCGAGCTGGGTCCGGGCCGCGCGCAAGCCGGCGATGCTGCCGTCGATGCCGATCACGTGCGCCGCCGCGTCCGCCAGCGTGCGCAGGTCCGCGCCGACCGCGCAGCCGAGCTCGACCGCCAGGTCCACCTCGCCCGTGACGTGGCGCGCGAGCGCCGCGCGCACGATCCGCCTGAGCGGCGCGTTGGGCGCCAAGAGACTCGGTACGTAGCGCGCGAGGTAGGCGAGCGCGCCGAAGCTCATCGCCTCGAGCTCGGCGTCCCAGTCCTGGCCGTGAAGCGCGAAGTACCGCTCGGTCTCGGCGACGAGCAGCGGGATCCCGTCGCGGCTCCAGTGGAGCTCGCCCGGCGGCACGAGCAGCGCGGGGTGGAGCTCCCTAGCTCCGGTCATCCGGCGGCGCTCGCCGCTTCGCGCGCCTTGGCGATCTTGAGCGCCTCGGGCGTGGCGAAGCGCGCGACCGCGATCCGGTTGAGCGCACGCAGGCGCTTCTCCTGCGTCTGCTTCCACGCCACCGGATCGTGGTGCGGGTCGATGTCCTTGAGCGCCGCTTCGGCCGCCTCGAGCGACTTCTTCGCGCGCTCGGCGTCGATCTCGTCAGGCTCCTCCGCGCTCTCGGTGACGACGACGACGTTGTCGTCGTGGACCTCCATGAAGCCCTCGTTGGTCGCGAGCTGCTTGACCCGGCCGCCCTCGTTGTACGAGAGCATGCCGATCGCCAGGCTCGTGATGAGCGGTCGGTGGCCCGGCAGGATCCCGAGCTCACCGACGTCCCCCGGCACCGTCACCATCTGTACGGCGGTATCGACCTTGGACCCGCGCGGGGTCACGACGACCAGCTTCATGTCTATCTCCCCTGGACGTCTCGATCAGAGCGTCTTGGCGCGCTCGAGCACTTCCTCGATGGTGCCGACCATGTAGAACGCCTGCTCCGGCACGTCGTCGTAGAGGCCGTCGCAGATCCCCTTGAAGCCGCGGATCGTGTCCTCGAGCTTGACGTACTTGCCCGGCGTGCCGGTGAACGCCTCGGCGACGTGGAACGGCTGCGAGAGGAAGCGCTGGATCTTGCGCGCGCGATAGACCGTCAGCTTCTGGTCTTCGGACAGCTCGTCCATGCCCAAGATGGCGATGATGTCCTGCAGATCCTTGTAGGTCTGCAGGATCTCCTGCACGCGCCGCGCGACCCGGTAGTGCTCCTCACCGACGACGTCGGGCGCCAGGATGCGCGAGGTCGAATCGAGCGGGTCCACCGCGGGATAGATGCCGAGCGCCGAAAGCTGGCGCGAGAGCACCGTGGTCGCGTCGAGGTGGGCGAAGGCGGTCGCCGGCGCCGGGTCGGTGAGGTCGTCGGCGGGCACGTAGATCGCCTGCACCGAGGTGACCGAGCCCTTCTTGGTCGTAGTGATGCGCTCCTGCAGGGCGCCCATCTCGGTCGCCAGGGTCGGCTGATAACCCACGGCGGAGGGGATGCGCCCGAGCAGCGCCGACACCTCGGAGCCCGCCTGCGTGAAGCGGAAGATGTTGTCGATGAAGAAGAGTACGTCCTGGCCGCGCTCGTCGCGGAAGAACTCCGCCACCGTCAGCGCCGACAGCGCCACGCGCGCGCGCGCGCCCGGCGGCTCGTTCATCTGGCCGAAGATGAGCGCGCACTTCGAGAGCACCGAGTTGCCGTCCTGCAGCTTGGAGTCGGCCATCTCGTGATAGAGGTCGTTGCCTTCGCGGGTACGCTCGCCGACGCCGCCGAAGACCGACACGCCGCCGTGCTGCTTTGCGATGTTGTTGATGAGCTCCTGGATGAGCACGGTCTTGCCGACGCCGGCGCCGCCGAAGAGGCCGATCTTGCCGCCGCGCTGGTAGGGCGCGAGCAGGTCGACGACCTTGATGCCGGTCTCGAACATCTGGATCGACGGGTCCTGATCGACCAGGTCGGGGGCAGGGCGGTGGATCGGCGCATAGCGCACCGCCGGCACCTCGCCCGCGTCGTCCACGGGCTCGCCGACGACGTTGAGGATGCGCCCGAGCGTGCCCTCGCCGACCGGCATCGCGATCGGCGTGCCCATGCTCTTGACGGGCAGGCCGCGCACCAGGCCGTCGGTCGAGTCCATGGCGATGGCGCGCACCGACGAGTCGCCGAGGTGCAGCGCCACCTCGAGCGTCAGGTTCCACTCGGCGTCCGAGATCGCCTTGTTCGTGACCTTGAGCGCCGTGAGGATCTTGGGGACGTGACCCGACGGGAAGGTCACGTCGACGACCGGTCCGATGACCTGGGTGACGCGTCCCATCTGGAGGTTGTCGGCTGCCATTGTCATTCTCCTGTGGCCACGACCGTCAGCGGTGGTGGGCCGTCTCGCTATTGCTGGATCGGTTGTCGTCGCGTCTCAGAGCGCTTCCATGCCGCTGATGATCTCGATGAGCTCTTTGGTGATCGCCGCCTGACGCGCGCGGTTGTACTGCAGCGTCAGCTTGGCGATGAGCTCGCCGGCGTTCTTGGTGGCGGAGTCCATCGCGCTCATGCGCGCGCCCATCTCGGAGGCGACGCTCTCGAGCAGCATGCGCAGGATCTGCACCGTCACGTGGCCGGGGATCACCGAGTCGAGGATCTCGCGCTTGCTCGGCTCGTAGATGAACTCGGGCGCGGTCACGCCCTCGTCGAGCGGGGCCGGCACGATCGGCAGGAGCTGTTCGACGACGACCTTCTGGGTGATCGCCGACTTGAACTCGTTGTAGACGACGTAGAGCGCGTCGAGCCCGTCTTCGGTGAAGGAGCGGATCGCGTGCTCGGCGATCTCGGAGGCCTTCTCCTGGTTGGGGTCCTCGAGGATGTTGCGGAAGACGGTGTTGATCTCGACGTCGCGCCGCTTGAAGAACTCGACGCCCTTGCGCCCGACGATGTCGAGGCTGATCGCCTCGTGGCCGAGCTCGTTGTCGCGCATGTAGCGCGCGGTCGTGCGGTTGATGTTCGAGTTGAACCCGCCGCACAGCCCACGATCCGAGGTGAGGATGAGGAGCTCGACCTTCTTCGGCGGGCGCTGCGCGAGCAGCGGGTGGTCGGTGAAGTCGGCGCGCGCCGCGAGCTGCGAGATGATGTCGCGCGTGCGGTAGGCGTAGGGGCGCAGCGTCTCGATGGCGACTTGCGCTTTGCGCAAGCGCGACGCCGCGACCATCTTCATCGCCTTGGTGATCTTCTGCGTGTTGCGCACCGAGCCGATGCGCTTGCGGATGGCCTTGAGCTTCGACATGCGGCGCCGCCTACTTGGACGAGGGCTTGAAGACGCCGTTGAACTCCTTGACGACCGCGGCCATGCGCTCGCGGATCTCCTTGGTCAGGTCGGCGACCTTCTTGATGTCTTCGAGCAGGCTCCCGTGGCGCGCCTGCACGAACTCGATGAGCTCTTTTTCCCAGCGGCGCACGTCGCCGACGGGGATCTCCATCAGGAACGCCTCGGGCGCGGTGCCGGCGAAGATCACCAGCGCCTGCTGCTCCATCGGCATCGGCTCGTACTGCGGCTGCTTGAGCAGCTCGACCAGGCGCTCGCCCTTCTGGAGCTGGCGCTTGGTGGCCGCGTCGAGGTCGGAGGCGAACTGCGCGAAAGCGGCGACGTCGCGGTACTGCGCGAGGTCGAGCTTGAGCGAGCCCGACACCTTCTTCATGATCTTGGTCTGCGCCGAGCCGCCGACGCGCGAGACCGAGATGCCGACGTTCATCGCCGGGCGCACGCCCTGGAAGAAGAGGTCGGTCTCGAGGAAGATCTGGCCGTCGGTGATCGAGATGACGTTCGTCGGGATGTAGGCCGAGACGTCGCCGGCCTGCGTCTCGATGATCGGCAGCGCCGTGAGCGAGCCGCCGCCGAGCTTGTCGTTGAGCTTGGCCGCGCGCTCGAGCAGACGCGAGTGCACGTAGAAGACGTCGCCCGGATAGGCCTCGCGGCCCGGCGGGCGGCGCAGGAGCAGCGACATCTCGCGGTAGGCCGACGCCTGCTTGGAGAGGTCGTCGTAGATGATGACGGCGTGCATGCCGTTGTCGCGGAAGTACTCGCCCATGGTGCAGCCGGTGTAGGGGGCGAGGAACTGCAAGGTCGCCATCTCGGACGCGGTCGCCGACACGACGATGGTGTAGTCCATCGCGCCGGCCTTCTCGAGCTTCGCCACGACGTTGGCGACCGTCGACTGCTTCTGGCCGATGGCGACGTAGATGCAGAAGAGGTTGTTGCCCTTCTGGTTGATGATCGTGTCGATGGCGATGGCGGTCTTGCCGGTCTGGCGGTCGCCGATGATCAGCTCGCGCTGGCCGCGGCCGATCGGCGTCATCGCGTCGATGCACTTGAGGCCGGTCATCATCGGCTCGTGCACGCCCTTGCGCGTCATGATGCCGGGCGCCTTGAGCTCGACGCGGCGGAACTCGTTGGTGTCGATCGGGCCCTTGCCGTCGATCGGCAGGCCGAGCGCGTTGACGACGCGGCCGAGCAGCGCCTTGCCGACCGGCACCTGCACGATCTTGCCGGTGCGCTTGGCGACGTCGCCGTCGCGGATCGAGTCGGCCTGACCGAGCAGCGCCACGCCGACGTTGTCCTCTTCGAGGTTGAGCACCATGCCGCGCACGCCGCCCGGGAACTCGAGCAGCTCGCCGGCCATGGCGTTGTCGAGGCCGTGCATGCGCGCGATGCCGTCGCCCGCCGTGATGACGGTGCCGGTCTCCTGGACCTCGACCTTCTTGTCGTAGTCGGCGATCTGCGCCTTGATGATCGAGCTGATCTCGGCAACGCTGATGTTCATCGTTCTTCCTCGGTTCGCGGGCGGCCAGGAGGGCCGCCCCCACGGAGTGGCATCGGAGGGGCGGCCCTCGTGGCCGCCCGCCTGTCAGGTATGGCCTGCGAGCTGGTCGCGCATGCTCGCGAGCTGGGTCCGGATCGAGCCGTCGAGCACCATGTTGCCGACGGTGGTGACCACGCCGCCGATGAGCGCCGGGTCGACGCGCGCCTCGAGCATGACCTGCTTGCCGGTCAGCCGCGCGAGCGCGCTCTGGATGCGGCCGATCTCGCCCTTCTCGAGCGGCACCGCGCTGGTCACGGTGGCGCGCACGCGCCCGCCGAGCTCGTCCATCATCTCGGCGAAGGCGGCGACCATCTCGCCGATGAGGTCGAGGCGCTGGTGCTCGAGCAGCACGAGCAGGAAGTTGCGCGTCGTCGGCGCGAAGAGGAAGCGCGCGAAGATCTTCTGCAGGATCTCCTTCTTGTCGGCGAGCGTCGCCTTGGAGCTCTTGAGCACCGACTGGAGCTCGGGCGAGCTCTGCCAGGTGTCGCGGAAGCTCTCGAGCTGCTTGCCGATGACCGCGTGGTTCTTCGACTCGTTGCAGAGCTCGACCAGCGCCTTGGCGTAGCGGCGGGCCAGCGGCCCAGCCCCGTTCGATGCGTTGTCGCCCATCGCGGTCCTCCTCAGGCGGCCCGGTCGAGCCGGTCGAGCTTCTCGAGCGCGTCCACGTAGCTCGAGGCGAGCCGCTTCTGGGTGGCGAGGTCGAGGCGCTGCCGCACCTTGGCCTCGGCGGTCTCCATCACCGACTTGATCATCTCGGCCTCGAGCTGCTCACGCAGCTTGGCCATCTCCTGCTCGATCGCCTTCTTGGCGCCGTCGCGGATCTTGGCGGCGTCGGCCTCGGCCTGCGCCAGGATGCGCGCCTGCTCGCGCTCGCCGTCGGCGGCGAACTGCTTGCGGATGGCCTCGACTTCGGCGCCGAGACCGCCGAGCATCGCGTCGAGCTCGGCGAGCTTGCGCTCCGCCTCTTCGCGGATCTTCTTGGCGGACTCCATCTCGGCGAGCACCGCCTCGTGGCGCTTGAGGAAGAACTTCTTGATCGGGCCCTTCATCACCGCCCAGAGCAGCACGACCAGGATCACGAAGTCGATGATGTAGAAACCCTCGACCGTGAACGAGAAGCCGTGGCCACCGGCGGCGACGAAGCTCGTCAGCGCTGTCATGCCTTGCCTCCGAGGAGCTTGTGGGCGAGGTCGGTCGCGATCTGGTCGGCGTTGGCCTTCATCTCGGCGCGCGCACGCTCGGCGAACTTGGCGAGCTCGCCCTTGGCCGCCGCGATCCTGGCGTCCGTCTCGGCCTGGGTGGCGGCGACCCGGGCGTGCGCCTCGTCGCTCGCCTGCTTCTTCATGCCGTCGCGCACGACGACCAGGTCCTGGCGCGCCTTGGCGAGGTGGCGATCATAGTCGAGGCGCATCTCGGCGGCCTTGAGCTCGAAGGAGCTCGCGTCCTCGCGCGCGCCGCCCATGCCCCTGTGACGGGCCTCCTGAGCGGCGATGAGGGGCTTGAGCACGATGAAGTGCAGCAGCACCGCGAAGACGATGAAGAGACCGAGCATGAACACCAGCGACAGGTCGAAATCGACCATGCCGGCGGCGAGCACCCGTTGGGTCCCGTCGTCGACTGCGTTGAGGATCTCGGTTGGGTTCATGCGGCTCCACGGAGGGGTCGTAGCGGCTCGTTCGTCGGCTGCCCTCGAGGCCCGTGCGCGACGCGGTGGTCGCGGGGCGGGCCATCGCCCTCGAAGGCGGCGGGTGGGTAACACGCTGCTCGAAGGTGCGTCAAGGACATAGGGGGGCCGCTTCCCAGGCGGGCAATCGCCCTATGAGCCTGGGTTAGCGGGCGGGGGTATGACCCGCTGCGTCATGGCCGTCTCAGGGCGAGGTCGTGGGCTCGCAGGATGGCTCGCCGGGCTCGAGGGCTTCGGGGTCGCAGCCCGGGCAGGCGCGGTGCACGGTCACCTGATCGAGGTAGGCGCCCTCGTGCGCGTTGTTGTCGGCGTCTCCGGTCGAGAAGCGCCAGCCCAGGCGCACGTCGTGCCCGCGGAAGGGCGTGAGATCGATCACGACCTCGACCCAGTCGCCGGCGGTGGTGCCGCCGAGCGCGCGCGAGTCCCAGACGGCAAATGGCGCGAGCGCGACCGGCACCTCGGGCAGGACGATGGCCTCGAGCAGATCGAGGCCGGCGGGGTTGTCGCCCGAGGGCGCGAGGTCCCACTCGGTCGAGAGCCAGACCGAGAACGCCCAGCGCGGGGCGTCCTCGTGCACGCGCACGACCGGCGACAGGATCGCGCCCTCGGCGCGCTCGCCAGGCGGCGCGAGGCCCGAGCCGTCGGGCAGCCCGAAGTGCAGCGCGCTCTCGCCGGCGAGGCTTCGCAGGCCGCTGACCGACCAGCCCGGCCCGACACTCCAGCCGTCATGCTCGCCTTCGAGGGCGGCGTCGAGCGGGCCCTCGAACGAGCCGTCGCCCGGCCAGCGCGCGTCGGGCGTACAGCAGGTCGGCGTGAGCTCGCGCTCGGTGACGCAGATGCCGTCAGCGCAGCGCGCGACGTCGCAGGTGTCGCTGCGCGGACACGCGGCGTCGCTCGCGCAGAGCTGGCATGCGCGCCCCGGATCGGGCGGCGCGAAGACGGCGATTGCGTCGCTGACCCCTTGCACCGCGGTGAGCGAGGCGACCTCGCAGCGCGAGCGGTCGGCGGCGGCGCGGTCGGCGGTACACGCGGTGCGCACGCGCAGGCGCCCGAGGCTCACGCCCTCGTGGTGGTTGTCGCGCCCGTCGAGGGTGTCGAAGCGGAAGCGCAGGTGCACCTCCTGGCCGGCCCAGCGCGACACGTCGACGAGCACGGGGGTCCATGCGCCGAGCGCCACCGGCTGCGTGCGCGTCGACCAGAGCGTGAGCCAGCCGCCGCTGGCGGTGATGAGCTCGAGCGTGAGCCCGTCGAGCGGCGTCGTCAGCCCGTCGCTCTCGGGGAGGTCGGCGAAGAGCCAGACCTCCACCAGCGATGGCGCGTCGGCGGGCAGCGCGATCGCCGGGGTCTCGAAGGCGACGTCGACGGCGCCGCCGTCGGCCTCGGGCGGCGCGCAGGAGGCGGCGGTCAGCCCGGTGTGGTAGCTCGGGCAGAGCACGTCGCCCGCGCGCCAGGACGGCACGCCCGCGAAGGGGCGCAGGCGCGAGCGATGCCAGGTCACGCGATCGACGACGGCGTCGAAGATGGCGAGCTCGCGCTCGGTGCTCGGGTCGAGCTGCCAGATCGTCTCGTCGCAGCGATCGCCGCCGAGCGCCAGCGACGCGACGCAGCCCTGGGCGATGCACGTCGCTTCGCACGTACCGGTGTGCTGTGGGGTCGAGACGGCGCAGGGGCCCGCGATGGTGCAGCAGCTCGGTACGTAGCGCGGCATGCACACGCCGGCTTCGCAGGCGACGTCGAGGCAGCACTGCGCGAGGTGGGCGCAGTCGAACACGGTCTCACAGGCGGTGACGCCGATATCGGGCAGCGCCTCGGCGTCGTCCGCGTCGGCGTGCCCGACCTCGTCGCCGGGTGCGTTCGTGACGTCCGAAGCCACGTCGGGAACGGCCGGCAGGAAGTCCGTGCAGGCGAAGCCGAGCGCGAGCGATAGCGGCAGGGACCAGCGCATCGCGCGCATCGTGCCATGGAGGGGGGCGTGATGCTCGTGCAAAAAAAGAAACGGGCGCCCCGGAGGACGCCCGCTCTTTCAACTACGTTTCAGGATTACTGGCAGTAGTTGTTGTTCGGACGGAAGCAGCCCATGGCCGTCTCGCCGAACTCGTCGGTGGCGGTGTTGCACGCGTCGCTCACCGTCTCGGCCGCGCAGTCGTCGACCGTCTCGCAGCCCGGCACGCACTGGTAGGCGGGGGTCCCCGCGGTGCCGAGGTTGGCGCAGACGAGGCTGCCCGGGCAGTCGAGGTGGCTCGTGCAGCCGCCGCACTCCTGGTCCTTCAGGCACAGGCCGAAGGTGCCGGTGTTGGCGGCGTAGGCGCCGGCGCGCGGCACGCGCACGAGCTCGGTGCACGAGAGATCGCCGCCGCCGCAGTCGTCGCCGGCGTTGCAGAGCTGGCTGCAGTAGCCGGTGGTCTCGTCGCCGACCTCGGGGGTGCAGAAGCCGCTGGCGCACTCGCCGACCTCGGCCTCGGGGTCGCAGGCCTCGCCGAGCTGCTTGGTGCCGGCCTGCTCGGCCGTCTCCCAGACCTGGAAGCAGAGGTACTCGACGTTGCTGGCCTTGGTCGGATCGTTGCCGGCGATGGCGTTGGGGAAACACGCCTCGGTCGCCGCCTCGCAGGTGAAGTCGTCCGCGCAGTCGGCGGTCGAGCCGAAGTCGAAGACGCACAGGCCGACGTAGGTGAAGTTCTGGAAGCGCTCGAGGTCGCCCGCGAAGCTGTAGAGGTAGCTGTTGCAGACGCCGTTGACCGCGTCCTCGCCGATGTTGAAGGAGCCGCAGTCCGCCGACGCGGTGCAGGGCTCCGAGCAGATCGCGAAGGTGTCGGTGATCGGGATGCAGAAGCCCGACTTGCAGTCCGAGAAGTCGGTGCACTCGTCGCCGAGCTCACCCGGGCCCTGGGCCGGCAGGCAGGCGCCGGCCATCACGACCGGGGCGTCGGGGTCGACCGAGCCGTCCTGGAGGTAGTTCTGCTGGAGGTAGAGCTCGCAGCTCTCGCTCGCGCCGCAGTCGGTGTGGCTGAGGCAGCTGCCGGTCGAGCCCTCGAGCGAGTTGCAGAAGTTCAAACCGAGCACGAAGGTGTCCTCCTCGGCGCGGATGTACTCGAAGGTCGAGGCGTTGTAGCAGGCGCCGTCCTCCATGGTGCAGGCGTTGCCGGCGCCGCAGTCGGCGTCCTCGTCGCAGGCGATCATCGCGTCGGAGAACTCGTAGTAGCCGCAGAGACCGCCGTCGCCGCACTGCTCGTCGCTCGAGCAGACCTGCGAGCAGCGCGCGCCGAGGCAGAGGTCGGACTTGCAGACCGCGCCGCCGTTGACGATGTCGTTGTCGGTCGGGTCGGGGTCGCAGGCCTCGCCGAGATCCTCGCCGTCGGCGAGCTCGCGCAGGCAGGAGTTGTCGGGGCCCGGGTTGCGCACGCTGCCGTTCCAGCCCCACGAGCAGGTGAAGCCAGGGCCGCAGCCGTACTCGTCGGCGCAGGTCTTGGGGCCGCAGCGGCCGAAGGCGCCGAGGTCGCCGAGGTCGAGCGCGCCGCACTCGAAGCTCGAGCAGTCGGCGTCGTCCGTGCAGGTGGTGCCCGGCTTGCCGGTGCAGGTGCCGCCGCTGCACACGCCGGTCGCGACCGTCAGGCAGTCGTCGTCGCCGCCGCACGAGGTCGCGCAGCCGAAGAACTCGCAGTAGCCGGCCTCGCACAAGGCGACGCCGTCACCGACCTCGGGGTCGGCGTTGCACTCGCCGCCGATGCCGACGACGTCACCCCAGTCACCGGCCTTGTACTTGGCGACGCAGCGGCCCTCGAGGATGCCGAGCACCGAGCCGAGCTCGCAGGTCTCGCCGGCGGGGCAGTCGCTCGGCTCGTCGCAGCGCGAGAAGGCGCTGCCGGCGATGCAGAGGCCGACCGGGTTCGAGTCGATCGGGGCGAAGTTGACGCAGCGCATGGCGTTGCCGACCGGACCGTCGACGATGTCGGCCGGGTTGCAGTCGTCCTGCGCGTCGGCGTCGTTGACGCCGTCGTTGTTCGAGTCCTTGTAGATGTTGCACGCGGCGGTGCAGTAGCTGCCCGCGAAGACGTTCACCCAGTCGCGGAAGAACGTGAGCGCGAAGGCGCCGCCCGAGGTGTTCGACAGGCAGAGGTTGGTGTCGCACTGCTCGTCGAGGCAGGCCGGGAAGTTGGCGCTGGACTCGCTGCAGGTGCTGGTGAGGCCGCAGAAGGCGCCGAGCGGCTGGCCGGGGACGACGCAGCGGCCTTGGTCGTTGCACTCGGTGCCGGGCTTGTCGCTGCAGTCACCGCAGTTCAGGTTGCCGAAGGTGCCACACTCGCGCAGGCCGCAGGTCTGGGTGTCGGTGACGTCGTTGCCGTCGGGCGTCGTGGTCGTGTCGCCCGGCGGGGTCGTGTCGGGACCGGTCTCGCCGGTCGTGTCGCCGGTCGAATCGGGGGTGACCGTCGTGTCGGTTTCGGTGTTGTTGCCACCGCCGTCGTCGCCACAAGCGGCGGCCATGGATGCCACCGCCATGAACGTGAGCAGCTTGAAAGGAGCCGTTCTCATCTTCTCACCTCTGATGTCCGCCCCTACCCAACGAAGCTTCGCGCGGTGGCCGTGGCGGTGATGGTCGTCGCGGGCCCACCGTGGGTCCGTGACAGTTTTTGCCGTGGTTTCGCAGACTTCCGTCAAACCTGGCCAAACAGGCGCGAAATCTACAGAGGTGCCGCCGAGGGTGTCAAGCTCGTTTCTGATTCAGAACCCGGTTCACCCCCAAGAGTGAAGCGGTTCCGAGCGGACCCGTCGCGTGCGGCCGCCGGTGCGGATCGATCGTCAGGGGATCGCGCACGCCGCGCTCTCGTCGGGACGCCCGGTGACAACGCGCGCGCGCCGGGGTTGGAGTCACGGGGCGAAGATGCTAAACATCGAAGACCATGTTCTTCAGCTGCACGTCCTGCGGAACTCGACTCCAGTTGCCCGACGAGCAGGTCGTCAATCGCATCCTGAAGATCCGATGTACGGCGTGCGGCGCGGTGATGACCGTCAAGGACGGCATCACCGGCAAACACCAGCGCCCTGGTGAGACGACGTGGTTCGTCGCCGTTCGTGGCGAGCAGAAGGGCCCGCTGGCGCTCGCGGAGGTGCGCGCGCTGGTCGACGAGCGTCGCATCGACGAGCGCTCCTACGTGTGGACCGCCGGCATGGACAAGTGGGCGCGGGCCGGGGAGGTCCAGGCGCTGGCCGGGCTCTTCGCGGTCGAGCCGCCGCCCCTGCCGGTGCTCGGCGCGTTGGGCGAGACGGCCGCGGTCGGGACGGAGCGGGCTGCGCCGGGCGGCGAGGGCGACGCGGCGCTGGCCGGTGGGGGCGACGCGGCGGGTCTGGGACCCGCCGATGGGGCGCGCTCGGAGGCGGAGGCGCTGGCGGCGGTGTTGCGCGAGGCGGCCGAGCAGGCCGCGCGCGAGGCGGAGGCGGCGGAGGCGGAGCGAGCGGCGGCGGAGCGAGCGGCGGCCGAGCGGGCGGCGGCCGAGCGGGCGGCGGCAGAGCGACAACGGGCCGAGGCGGCAGAGGCCGAGCGGGCGACGGAGGCCGAGCGAGCGGCCGCGATCGGCGCCGAGCCGAAGCGAGACGAGGTCGAGAGCGCGCTCGATCGCTCGCCGCCGAGCGCGAGCGCGCCCAGCCCGCCCACCTCCGTAGCGCCCGTCGCGTCCGCGCCCGTTGCGCCCGTCGCTTCCGTCGCGCCCGCGCCGGTCGTGTCGGCCGTCGCAGCGCGCAAGGACATCTTCGACCTCTCGGGCCTCGACGCCGAGGACGATCCCGCGACCGCGCGCTCGGGGCGATCGCCCGAGGACATGCGCGCCGAGATGATGGCGCTCAACCAGGAGTTCTCGGTCGTCGCGCGGCTCGAGGGCTCGAAGAAGAAGCGCTGGATCTGGATCGGCGTCGGCGTGCTGGCGGCGGGCGCGCTGGTGGCGATCCTCGCGTCACGCCCGGCCGACGACGAGCTCATCGTCGCCGACGTCGCGCCGCAGAAGCACAAACCCTACGAGGCGGTCGAGCGCCGGGCGGCCCAGCCGCGGGTCGAGACCGCGCCGGTCATCGCCGAGGCCGACGTGGTCGGTGGCGCCGCCGACGACGCGCAGACGGGCGACGCGGTCCAGGCGGACGCGACCGACGAGGTGGCCAGGCCGGCGCGCAAGGTCGGGCTGGTGGTGCCGCCGCCCCAGCCGAAGGTGAAGGAGCTCACCGCGGAGCGGCTGGCGGCGCTCACCCAGGACGAGACCGGCAAGCACGAGACGCGCGTGGTCTTCGACCCGGGCGAGGCGTCGCGCAAGGCGGCCGACGAGGCCGCGGCCAGGAAGGCGGCGGCGACCGCGGACGCGCTCGGCGAGGAGGTCGCGGCGGTCTTCGGCAAGAAGAAGACCCAGTTCGCCAAGTGCAGCGACGCGACGCAGGAGCGCGTGCGCGTAGAGTTCACCGTGACCCCGACCGGCAAGACCGTCGGCGCGAAGATCGACGGCACGGCGAGCGACAACAAGTCGCGCTGCATCAAGGCGATCCTCGACCGCTCGATCTTTCCGGCCGGCGACGTCGAGCTGACCTACCGGCAGACCCTGGTCCTCTGAGCGGGTCCCCGGCCGGGACGCTCAGTGCTCGCGCGGGGCGCGGAAGCGGCGCTTGCGTCGCGCCTGGAAGCGCTCGTGCGCGAGGGCGCGGGCGCGCGCCTCGTCGGTCTCGCGCGGTGGGTTGAGCGGGGTCTGCTCGGCGTGGTGCTCGATGAGGGCGCCGGGCTTCATGCCGAGCTCGAAGAGCGCGATCTCGCGGTTGCCGCGCTCGCCTACGCGCAGCGGCACCACGGCGGCACCGAGGCCGGCGCCGACGTAGACCGCGCCGTGCTCCTCGCGGCGATGCGCCTCGCGGCGGCCGTAGAGGCCGTGCACGTAGCGGTGCTTGCCGATGCGGCCGAGCGCGAACTCGTTGAGGCGCGCGACGGTGAGCTGGCCGCCGTGGGTGTGCCCCGAGAGCACGAACGGGATCCCGTGGGCCCAGAGGCCATCGGCCTCCTCGGCGATGTGGGAGAGCCCGAGCGTCGGCAGGTGGTGGGAGATCCCCTTGAGCGCCTTGTGCCGGTCGGCGTGGCCGGTGTAGGCGTCGTCGAGGCCGACGAGCTGGAGCTTCTGCCCACGGATCTCGATGACGGTGCTCTGGTTCGTGAGGAGCTCGAGGCCGCCGCGCTTGAGCGCCTTCCTCACGCCGGGCGCGCCCGCCCAGTAGTCGTGGTTGCCGAGCACGCCGAAGATCGGCACCTCGAAGCGGCGCATGATCTCGGTGAGGTCGTCGAGGAAGGCGTGGCTGTGGCAGACGAAATCACCCGTGATCACGACGATGTCGGGCTTCTCGCGGTGCACGATGTCGACGGCTGCGGCCTGCACCTTCATCGGGGTCACGAGGCCGACGTGCAAGTCGGTGAGGTGGGCGACGCGGATCGGAGCGTTCAGCGTATCGCTGTAGAGCGCGCTGCCCGCAAAGCGCCTCAGCCGGATGCCGAAGCGCTCCTGCGTGGTGCCGTCGCCATTGTCCTTCTTCCTCGCCACGTCAGGGGGAGTCTACGCACCGCGCGCCGCGGAGGAAAACCTCGGGTCCACAAAGTCGTGCGCATGAAACCAGCGTGGAGGGACCGGGGTCCTGCAAGTTGGAGAATCTCGGGCTTGACCTGAACATGCTTTCAGGTATACCGGGGACATCATGCAGCAGCGCGCGCCGAACGCCCCGACCGAGCGACAACGCCTGCGCCAGGTCGCCAACCCGCCCAATCCGTGGGTGGCGACGGTGGTGGAGCACCTCGGTCCACCGCCCGAGGCCGCGCTGGAGGTCTTCTTCGACAGCTCGCGCCAGGCGCTCTCGAAGAACGATAGCCCCGATATCCCCTTCAACTGGAGCGTCAACCCCTATCGCGGCTGCTACCATGGTTGCGCGTACTGTTACGCGCGGCCGACGCACGAGTACCTCGACTTCGGCGCAGGCACCGACTTCGAGCGCAAGCTCGTCGTCAAGCCGGAGGTCGCGACGCTCCTGCGCGAGGCCTTCGAGCACCCTCGCTGGAAGGGCGAGCGCGTCGTCTTCTCCGGCAACACCGACTGCTATCAGCCGCTCGAGGCGAGCTGGCAGCTCACGCGCCAGTGCCTGCAGGTCTGCGCGGACTATCGCAACCCGGTCGGCATCATCACGAAGTCGACGCTGATCGAGCGCGACCTCGAGATCCTGCAGGAGATCGCCCGGGTGAGCCACCTGACGATCGCGCTGAGCCTGCCGTTTGCCGACGCGGAGGTGGCGCGCGCGCTCGAGCCCTATGCGCCCACGCCGGCGCGGCGCCTCAAGACGATCGAGCGGCTGGCCGGCGCGGGCCTGACGGTCGGCGTGAACCTGGCGCCGCTCATCCCGGGGCTCAACGACGGGGATATCCCAACGCTCTTGCGCGACGCGAAGGCGGCGGGTGCGCGCTTCGCCAACCGCACGATGCTGCGGCTGCCGGGGCCCGTCCGGGAGGTCTTCGAGGCGCGGTTGAGGTTGCTCCTGCCGGGGCGCGCCGACAAGGTGATGAACCAGATCCGCGAGGCGCGCGACGGCAAGCTCTCCGATTCGCGCTTCGGCGAGCGCATGCGCGGCAGCGGGCCGCGCTGGCGCATGATCGAGGACCTCTTCGAGAGCACCTGGCAGCGGCTGGGTTTCGAGCGCATGCCCGAGCCGGCGACCACGACGTTCCAGCGGCCGGAGCGGGCGCGGGCGCAGCTCAGGTTGGAGCTCTGACCGCATGCGCGCCAGCGTCGCGTTCGTGAGCGTGATCGTCGCGCTCCTCGCGTGCGTCGCGCACGGCGCGCGTGGGGCGCACGGCGGCGACGAAGGCGTCGGCCGGCAAGGTGTTGAGCACGTGCTCGGGGCCGAGTCCGGCGCGACGGGCGAGCGTGACGGCGTTGTCGAGGTAGCCGAGCTGGTCGGTGCCGTGGGCGTCGACCGAGGCGACGAAGCGCAGGCCGAGGGTGCGCGCCTTGCGGGCGTATTCGACCGGCAGGTCCATGCGGTGGGGATCACCGTTGAGCTCGATGATGGTGCCGGTCTCGGCCGCGGTCGCCAGGAGGGCGTCGACGTCGCATTCGATGGGCGCGCGCCGCTGCAGGAGACGGCCGAGCGGGTGGCCCCAGATCTTGCGGATGGGGTGGCGCATCATGCGGAGGAGCCGCTCGGTCATCGCGGGGCCGCTCTGCGCGTGTCGTGCGTGGATCGACGCGATGACGAGATCGAGGCGGGCGAGCACCTCGTCGGGGTAGTCGAGCGCGCCGTCGGCGAGGATGTCGGACTCGATCCCTTTGAGGAGCCTGACCGGGGTGCTCGCCTGCACGCGATCGATCTCGTCCCACTGGCGCTGCATCCGGTCGAAGTCGAGGCCGTTGGCGTACGACGCGGCCTGCGAGTGGTCGGTGAAGGTGATGTAGGCGAGGCCGCGGGCGGCGGCGGCGGCGGCCATCTCGGCGATCGAGTTGCGGCCGTCGGACCAGGTGGTGTGACAGTGCACGAGGCCCTGGATCTCGGTCGCATCGAGGAGGCGTGGTGCGGCGGCGGAGGGATCGAGCGCGGCGGGGTCGTCGCGCAGCTCGGGCGGCACGACGGGGAGGCCGGCTGCGTGATAGACCTCCACCTCGCTCGCGAAGGGGGCGTGGTCCGCGGGGAGGCGTGCGCGGATCGCGTCGACGTGCTCGGGTGGGCCGGTGTGGGTGACGAGGGTCAGCGCGTCGTCGTCGTCGTCGCGCCAGACCGCGATGACCAGGCCGCCGACGAGCGTGGCCGAGGCGGCTGGCTCGTCGGGCGAGGCGCCGAGGCTGACCGCTTCGACGCGCGGGTGGTGCGAGAGCGTGTGGGCGAGCATCTCCGACGGGATCCGCCTGGCGACCAGATCGATCCTCGGCACGAGCTCGAGCCCGCGACGGACCGCGCCGACGGTGACGACCTCGGCCCCCGGGCAGCTCGCTTCGAGTTGATCGACGAGCGCGGCGGCGATCGCCCTGGCGTCGCCGAGCAGGACCTCGCTACCGCGCGCGCGGTGGGCGCGGATCTTTTCGAGAAGGCGCGCCTCGGTCTTGTCGCCGAAGCCGCGCACGAGGCGCACCCGGCCGGCCAGGCAGGCGGCCTCGAGGCTATCGATCGAGTCGACGCCGAGGGCCTCGTGCAGCTGCCGCATCGGGCCGAGGCCGACGATGGCGGAGAGCTCGTGCGCCCCCGGGGGGAGCTGGGATTCGAGCTCGTCGAGGAGCGTGGCGCGTCCCGTGGTGGCGAGCTCGTCGATGAGCGCGGCGAGCCCGGCGCCGATCCCCGGCAGATCGGTGAGGCGTCGCTGCGCGAGCAAGCGATCGAAGCCCTCGGCGGCCTCGACGGCGGCGGCGCCCCTGGCGTAGGCCTGCGCGCGAAAGGGCGGCGCGCCCTGCAGGCCGAGCAGGGACCCGATCTTGCGAAGCGTCCTGGCGATCTCGAAGCGATCGGTCGGGGTGGGGGCGGGGTTCATCGCGTCGTCGTGGCCTCAGTCGACCCACACCTTGGCATGAGCGCGCCGTCGTTCGCGAAGGAAAGACACGATCGCGGCGCAGGCGGCGACCGCCAGGGTCACTCCGGCGAAGAGGTCGGCGACGATCAGCGCGAAGGCGGCGTGGGGATCGCCGAGCACGGGGCTGGCGTCGAGCGAGCCGTGTGCGAACGCGGCGAGCAGGACGGGCAGGGTGGCGCCGGCAGCGACGATGGCGAGGGCTTCAAAGGGGGCGTGGCGGCGGAACACGAAGAGCGTGGAGACGAGCGCGGCGCCCGCGATGATGGCGATCATTCGGAGCTTCCACGGGTCTTCGAGCCACACCGCCGAGAGCGAGAGCGTCGGCTCAAAGATCGCGTAGGCGACGGCGAAGACGAGGGGCGGTGTGAGCGCGCTGAGCAGCGTGCGGGCACGCGGCCCTGGCACCAGCAGCGGGAGCAGGACGATCACGAGACCGAACCAGAGGCCGAGCGCGAGGCCGAGCCCGGGGACCGAGAGGGGCTCCTGCCGGCCGTGCGCGATGGGGGCGAGGGGGTGCGACGGCGGATGGGCGCCGGCGTGTGGTCCCAGGGCGTCGTGCAGCGCGACGGTGCGCGCGGCGAGGAGCGCATTGAAGGTCGGGCTGACCGGGCGGATGAGCGGCACGAGGCTGCCCATCGCGGCGGCGGGCGGCGCGAGGTCGAGGCGGGCGGCGATCGAGGTCGGCAGATCGAGGAGCGAGCCGCACCACGGGCGCTGGTCCGAGGGGTCGGGGTGGGCGGTGACGCCGGCGCCGTAGGCGAGGAACGGGATCGCGATCACCTCGGGCTCGGGGCCGCCGTGGCCGCCGCGCGCGATGTGGCCGTGATCGGCGGTAACGATGAGGGTGTCGTGGGCGGGGTCGAGCGCGTCGATCAGGCGTTGGATCCGTCGGCCGGCCCGGGCGAGCTCGGCGCGATAGGCATCGCCGATGCCGAAGTCGTGCGCGGCGTCGTCGGCTGCGACGAGGTGCACGAGCAGGAGGCTCGGGGCGGGGTCGAGCGAAAAGCCCGACCAGAAGGCGTCGAAGTCGGCCTGGGGCACGATCGCGATCTCGTCGAAGGCCTCGGGGAAGAGCTCGATCCACCAGTCGGTGCCATCGGCGACCAGGTGCGTCGTGACCCCGGCGCGGCGGGCGGCGGACCAGATCGAGGGTAGGGCGACGGCCCCCTCGTGATCGTTGGTGTGCACGCCCGAGGCCCAGGGCGGGACCCCGGTCGAGAGCGCGACGTAGCCGGGGCGCGAGAACGACGGCAGCAGCGCCTCGATCTGACAGCTCGCGTGCGGGAGCTTCCCGGGGGTGAGCCCGAGCGCGGGCGCGAAGTCGGCGCGCAGGCCGTCGACGACCACCACCACCACGCGGGAGCGGGAGCTCGTCGGGCGCGCGACCGGATCCGGGCGCTCGGCCAGCTCGACGAGCGCGGGCAGCGGCGCGGTGTTGAAGGTGGCCATGAAGCCGAGGCCGTGCAGGATCGGCAGGCCGCCGGCGGCCAGGGCGAGGAGCGACGCGGCGACGGTGCTCGAGCGCATGGCACATCGTCACCCAGGTCGCGCGGGCTGTCGACTCCCTCCAACCGGACGTCGGGGCAGGGAAGATCGAAACCCGCGATGGTCCGTAGTCATGGTCTCCACGTGGTCTGGTAGCAGGAGGAGACCGATGAAGCCGAGCTTGCCCGTATCCCTGATCGTCGCCGTGCTGGCGTCGGCGCCGGCGTTCGCCAGGCCCGACGTCGCGCCGGACAAGAGCGACTCACCCTACTTCGTCGTGCCCAACGCCGACCCCGGCGTGGACGCGCTGCCTTTGAAGGAGACGCGCGCGGACGTGGCGATCGCCGGCGTGATCGCGCACGTGCGCGTGACGCAGGTCTACAAGAACGAAGGCGACAAGCCGATCGAGGCGATCTACGTGTTCCCGGGGTCGACGCGCGCCGCCGTCTTCGCGATGCAGATGACCGTCGGCGAGCGGAAGATCGTGGCCGAGATCCACAAGAAGGACGAGGCGCGCCAGATCTACGAGGACGCGCGCAAGGAGGGCAAGACGGCCTCGCTGCTCGAGCAGGACCGGCCCAACGTCTTCACGATGAACGTCGCCAACATCATGCCGGGCGACACCATCCGCGTCGAGATGGACTACGCCGAGCTGCTCGTGCCCGCCGGCGGCACCTACGAGTTCGTGTATCCCGCCGTCGTCGGGCCGCGCTACACCGGGGAGTCGACCGCCGGCGAGAGCTTCACCAACACGCCGTATCAGCACGCGGGCGACAAGCCGAGCTACGGTTGGGACGTCGCGGTGCGGATCTCGGCGGGCATGCCGATCAAGCGCGTGACCAGCTCGTCGCACCCGATCGCGACGACGCTGCCCGAGGACGGCGTCGCCGACATCACGCTGAGCAACAAGGGGGCCGCCGGCACGAAGGACTTCGTCCTGCAGTATCAGCTCGCCGGGGACCTCATCGAGACCGGGGCGCTGCTCCTGCCGCCCGGAGAGGGCCGCAGCGAGGGCTTCTTCCTCGCGATGGTGCAGCCGCCCAAGGTCGTCGAGGCGAAGAGCCGCCCCAAGCGCGAGTACATCTTCATCGTCGACGTCTCCGGGTCGATGCACGGCTTCCCGATCGACACCGCCAAGATCGTCATGAACGGGTTGCTCGACGGCATGGGGCCCGACGACCGCTTCAACATCCTGTGCTTCTCCGGGGGCAACCGGGTGCTCGCGTCCAAGAGCCTGGCGGTCACGCGCGACAACGTCGCGAAGGCCAAGGCGTTCATGGCCGGGATGCAGGGCGGGGGCGGCACCGAGATCCTCGGCGCGCTGCGCGAGGCGCTGGCGATGCCGACCGCCGACGAGTACGCGCGCACCTTCGTCGCGGTGACCGACGGCTACGTCTCGGTCGAGCCGCAGGTCTTCCGCACCATCCGCGACAACCTCGGCAAGGCGAACTTCTTCGCGTTCGGGATCGGTTCATCGGTCAACCGCCACCTGATCGAGGGCATGGCGCGCATGGGCCTCGGCGAGCCGTTCATCGTGATGCATGGCGACGATGCGGTCGAGAAGGCCAACCGCTTCAAGACCTACATCGACTCGCCGGCGCTGACGGACATCAAGGTCGCCTTCGACGGCTTCGAGGCCTACGACGTCGAGCCGGCGGCGCCGCCCGACCTCTTCGCGTCGCGCCCGGTGCTCGTCTTCGGCAAGTACAAGGGCGCGGCCAAGGGGCGCATCACCGTGACCGGCACCTCCGGGGCGGGACGCTTCTCGAAGACCATCGACGTCGCGAAGGCCGAGCCCTCCGACAAGAACGTCGCGCTCCGCTATCTGTGGGCGCGGCACCGCATCGCGACGCTCTCGGACTTCCATCAGTACGAGGGCGGCGTCGACAAGGTCGCCGAGGTCACGCAGCTCGGCCTCGACTACAACCTGATGACCCAGTACACGAGCTTCGTCGCCGTCGATCAGCGCGTGCGCAACGAGGGCGGACAGCAGACGACCGTCAAGCAGCCGCTGCCGCTGCCCGACGGCGTGAGCGACCTCGCCGTCGGCGACCCGGCGGCGGCGTTTGGAGGCCCCGTGCCGGCGGCGCCGATGGTGAAGCAGCGCTCGGGCTACGCGCCCAAGCGTGTGCGGGTGGCCAAGGAGGCCGAGGTCGCCGAGCTCATCGTGGAGGAGCCCGCGCCCGAGCCGGCCGAGCTCAAGCCACCGGTGGCAATCGCGGCCAAGGTGCGCGTACAGCGCGTGCAGGTGATCTCCGGTCCGCGCAGCCTGAGCGACGTCGAGGGTGCGCTCCGGCGGATCGAGACGCAGCTCACGCGCTGCGTGAGCGGGCAGGGGATCACGGCGGGTCAGACCATCACCGTCGAGCTGGTGATCGGCAAGGACGGCGTGGTCAAGACCTCGCGCCTGGTGTCGAACCCCGCCGGCGAGACCGTCGGGCGCTGTCTCCTGCGCCCGCTCGGGGTGGCGCGCCTCTCGGCTCTGCCCGAGGGGCAGAGCGGTGATGCGGTCGTGCGGGTGACGCTGACGCTGGTCGCCTGAACGCCAGCGCTTCGGCTACTCTGGGCGCCATGGACTGCCGTGCCGGCTGTGGCGCCTGCTGTATCGCGCCCTCGATCTCGTCGCCGATCCCCGGCATGCCCGGTGGCAAGCCCGCCGGTGTGCGGTGTGTACAGCTCGACGAGCGCGAGCGCTGCCGCATCTTCGGACGCCCCGAGCGCCCGGCGGTGTGCGCGCGCCTGCGCCCGCACGAGGAGATGTGCGGCGCCTCCCGGGCGGAGGCGCTGGCCTATCTCACGCGGCTCGAGGCGCTGACGCTGACCCGCCGATGACATGGCGGAGCGCCTCGCGCGTGAGCGGATCGCCGCGCACGAAGCGCTTGCACAGGGCGCGCAGCGCGCGCGTGTCGAGGCTGCGGCGAGCGCGCCCGAGGATCGCGGTGATCAGCTCGACCTCGGCGCGCGACACGTGACCGTCGGGGAACGACGCGAGCACCAGCACCTCGAGCACGAGGTCGCGCTCGCGCTCGCTCAGGCGATCCAGGGCCGCGAGGAAGCTCGCGGTCTCGTCGAGCCGCGGGATCGCGACCGGGCCGAGCCTGCGTGCGATCGCCCGCATCAGCGCGAGGAGGTTCGGGTGCACCTCGCGGCTGCGGACGATCGTCGTCGCGACCGCGCGCTGCATGGCGATCAGGACCTCGCGGCGCATGCCTCCCTCGTCACGCAGGATGTCGCGCAGCAGGCTCTCGCAGGCGGACGGACCGAGCGCGCGGATCCGCGCCTGACGCACCATGCGCCAGGCCACCCACGCGTCCCAGGCGCCCGTGACGAAAACGTCGGTGAAGGTGAGGTAGGCCTTGACGATGGCGCGCCCACCGATGCGCCGGATCACCAGACGCAGGATGAAGTTGGTGAGGCTGATCTTGAGCTTGTAGAAGACCATCGTCAGCACCAACCACCACTTCGAGATCTCCCGGTAGGGGTCGATCCCGAAGGGGTTCTGCGGCGGGTTCGGCAGCTCCAGCGCCGCGCGCGCCAACGCGAGCGCCACTGCGCGTTGCTCGTCCGTCGCCGGCTCGGTGCCGCGCGGCACGAGCTGGATCCCCGCCTCGCGCGCGATGAGGTGGACCGTCTTGAGCGCCACCCGATAGAGGATCGCGACCTCGACCGCGGTCGCGGCGATGGTCACGCCGTTGACGATGAGGAAGTCGCGCACGTCCTGCCAGAACGTGGTCTCGACGTGCTCGGGCACGGCGAGCACGAACGACGCGATCGACGACACCAGCCCGGAGAGCGCGCCGATCCCGAAGGCGATCAGCACCATGCGCGTACCGAGCCGGCGGATCTGCGCGCGCTCTGCTGCGTCGAGGATGTGCACGGCCTCGTCATGAGCGAGCGGCGGGTACTTGCGGTCGTGGCGCGCGAAGCGCTCGAGCCCCATGCGCTCGAGCTTGGGGTTGGACGGCACCGCGAACTCGAGTCCGAGCTCCTCGAGCTTGTGCACGGTCTTGTCGACGATGCTGTCGTCGAGGCGCGCGACCTCCGCCGTCGTCGAGCCCGAGGCCTGTGTCGCGGCGGGAGATCCCTCGCCCGATCCGGAACCCGAAGTCATGCGCCACCGATATCACATCGCGGCGCGATGTGAGGGATGCGCGGCCCGGCGTTCACGTGTATGAAACCCGGCATGTTCCAACGCATCCTGCCGGTGCTGGTCCTCGTCGCGCACATCGCGTTGTGGGTCGCGGCGGCGCTGACCCTCGGCAAGCTCGAGGGGCCCTACCCGGATCACTTCGACATCCACGGTCAGCCCGACAGCTGGACCGACGCCGGCTGGTGGCTCCTGCCGCTCATCGCCGCCATCATGACCGCCTTCCTCTTCGGCATGCTGCTGCTCGCGCGCCGCCTCGCGATCCGGCACCCGGCATGGGTCAACATCCCGCGCAAGGCGGACTGGCTCAAGCTCCCGCCCGAGGCCCGACTGCGCTCGCTCAAGGCGCTCGAGGGCCTCTTGCTCGGCGTCACGCTCTTCCTGAACCTCATCTTCGTCTCGATCACGCTCGACACCTTCGGCGTCGCCACCGGTCGCCAGCCCGGCCTCTCGACGACCAAGCTCGTCATCGTGCTGGTCTGCCTCGCCGTCTGGCTCGTGCTCTCGGTCATCCGCATCCGTCAGGCGGTCGGCGACGAGGTCCGCGCCCAACGCCAGCGCGACGCCGCGCCCCCGTCGGTCGAGTCGCCGCGCTGACTCCCGCGTCCTACCGGGTGACCCAGTCGGGCCCTTCCCAGACCCAGGCGAACGACAGGAACGCGCCGACGAAGCCCCCGCTGCCGACGCCCGTGTAGCTCAGGTCGCCGCCCGCGCGCGCGCCGATCTCGATCCCGACCGAGTCGCCCGCCTCGATGAGGAAGCCGACGTCCACCTCTGCGCCGATCCCGGCCCAGATCCGGTCGCTTGCCTCGGGCTCGCGAAACTCGGCGCCGATCACCAGGAACGCCACACCCGGCCGCAGGAAGAAGGTCGCTCCATCGAGGTCTTCCTGGGCCATGACGCCGATCACGTCGGCCCCGCGCACGCCCCACTCGCCTCCCATCACCGTCGCCTTGGCGAACGCGAGCGGCGTGTCATCCCCGAACGCCTCGCCGAGCCCGAACAGGTACGACCCCTCGAACGCGTGGCCGCCTCGCTCGGCGAAGCGGTGGGCGTAGCCGGCGCCTAGCGCCTGGTAGCACCCGGTCGCAGCGAGCGCCGCAAGCGACATCACCAGCGCCGGTCCGGCCCTCTTCATGCGCCACTCCTGCGCGCCCGCTCGATCGCGCGCGCCACCTTGCGCGGCAGGCTCGCGAGCAGGGACTCCGGCACGAAGTCCGCGATCTTGAGCTCGAGCGCGCGCGTCATCGTCTGGAAGTCGTCGTCCGGCCCGACGACCAGCACCGTCTTGGCCGCCTCCGGCCGCCGCCCGAGCTCTTCCGCCAGCCGCTCGAGCCCGCGCTCCGCCTCTCCGCGCACGTCGACCACCAGCGCCGCCGCGCCCGCGCCCTCGCCGAGCCCCGCCGCCTCGCGCGCCACGACGCCCTGCGCGCGCAAGATCGCCAGCGCCGAACGGTCGAACGGCAGCGCGTTCGCGCTCACGACCACCACCTCACCCGCCGGCGTCGCCACCTCGTCGCTCATCCGCGGCGGACCCGCGGCAATCCCTGCCGCCTCGGCGCGCGCCTGCCGATCGAAGAGCACCTGAACCTCGTCGCTCGAGGGCCGCTCGGGTCGATCGGGTCCGGCCTCGAGCACCCGCAAGAGCGCGGCCTTCAGGTCGGCCGCACGCTGCGGCCGCCGCGCCGGGACCTTCTCCAGCGCCCATCCCACCGCGCGCTCGAGCGCCTTGGGGATCGGCCGCCGTGCACGCTTTCCCAGCGGCTCGGGCTCGTCGTAGAGCTGCTTGGTCAGGATCTCCATCGAGCTCTCGCCTTCGAATGGCGCGTGCCCGCTCACCATCTCGTAGAGCACGCACCCGAGCGCGTAGAGATCGGTCCGCTCGTCGAGCGTCCGGTTCATCACCTGCTCGGGCGCCATGAACTCCGGCGTGCCCGCCACGGTGCCGTCACGCGTCAGCCGCGGCGTGTTCTGGCTCTCGTCGATGAGATAGGCGAGGCCGTAGTCGCAGACCTTGACGACCTCCCGCCCGTCGACTCCACGCGCGATCAGCACGTTCTCCGGCTTGAGGTCGCGGTGCAGGAGCCCCTGCGCATGCGCGGCCGCCAGCGCGTCGCACAACTGCACGCCGAGATCGATCACGCGCTCGACCGACAGCGGCGACTCGTCGCGGATCACCGCGTCGAGCGACGTACCCTCCACGAGCTCCATCACGAGATAGAGGAGGTGGTTCCACTGCCCGAAGTCGAAGACCATCACCGAGCCCGCGTGCGCCAGGCGGCTCGCCGCGCGCGCCTCGCGCTCGAAGCGCAGGTGCATCTCCTTGCGCCCGGACAGCTCCGGGTGCAACAGCTTCAATGCCACCGCGCGCCCGAGCGGCTCCTGGATCGCGCGATAGACCCGCCCGATCCCCCCTTCGCCCAGGCGTCGCTCGATCCGGTAGCGACCCGCGACGCGCAGACCGACGAACGGATCGTCCGGGCCGGGTTCGCGTTCACCGCCCTCGCCCGCCTCCGCCGGATCCATCGTCGGCCGCATGTCGATCGTCTTTGCCATCTCCTCGCATCTTCACGGCATCGAGCGGACTTCACAATACTCGTCCGTCTGGTCATGGTTTACCCGGGGCGCCCTTCGAGTCTTGTCCACCGCGCACACGCGTCACGCAACCAAGGAGTCTCATCATGTCCTCACACGTCCCCCCCGGCGCCTCTCGCGGCGTCTCTCGCGGCGCCCTCACCACCGGCGCCATCGGTGCCTTCCTCTTCGCGCTCGCCGCGCTCCTCCTCAGCCTCGTGCTCAGCATGCCGCGCGCCGGCGGCGCCCTCGAAGGCCTGCTCATCCTCTATGCCGGCCTCGGGCTCGTCTCCGCGGTCCTGCTCTCCGTCGGCCTCTTCGCCTCCGCCCGCGTCTACGGCGGCACCCAGATCACCGCCGGGATCTTCGCCATCCTCGCCGGGATCGGCGCCCTCGGCACCCTGCTCGTGCCGGCCCTCATCGACTTCAACTCGATGCGCGACGCCATCGTCGTCGCCATCGCCTCATCCACCGGCACGGCCATGCTCTTCGGGATCTTCGCCGGGATCGCCAACCACCGCCCCGCCCGCGACGGCAAGCGCTACGGCGCGATCATCGGCGCCGGCTGGGTCTACACCGCCGCCGTGCTGCTCGCCGCCATCGGCCTCAAGTTCGGCTTGCGCGAGCAGCACGAGCCCTTCGCCCTGCTCTCGCTGTGCGCGATGCTCACCATGACCGGCGCGCTCATCACCCACGGCGTCGGGCTCCTCCACCTGCGCAACGCCGGCACCGTGCCCGCGCCGTCCGCGTCGACGTCCTCGGACACCGACGCCGCTCTGCCGGCCCAGGCCGCCTGAGCGACGACCTCCGCTCGCGTCAATCGTCGAGCACGAAGATCTCGCTCGGTCGGGCCCGGCCGACGATGTCGTAGGTCCCGATCGAGCGCGACGCGAACTCGTCGCCCACGCGCTCGCGCGTCTGCCGCGTCATGAGGATCTGTCCCGGGCGCGCCAGGCGCTCGAGCCGCGCCGCCACGTTCACCGCCTCGCCGATGGCGGTGTACTCCATGCGCTTGTCGCTGCCGATGTTGCCGACGACCGCCTGGCCGCTGTGGATCCCGATCGCCAGCTCGATCTCGCGCCCGAGCTGCTTCTTCCACTTGGCGTTGCCGACCTCGAGCCAGCGCAGGATCGCCTCGGCCGCGCGCACCGCCCGGCGCGCGTCGTCGGGCCGCTCCTCGGGCGCGCCCCAGATCGCCATCGCGCAGTCGCCGATGAACTTGTCGATCACGCCGCCATGCTGGAACACGATCTCGGTCACGATCGTGAACAGCTCGTTCAGGATCGCCACCGCCACCTCCGGCTCACGCTCGTCGGCGAGCGCCGTGAAGCCGACCACGTCGGCGAACATCACCGTGACCTCGCGGCGCTCTCCCCCCAATGCCAGCGCCTCCTTGCCCCCGACGATGCGCTCGACCACATCCGGCGACAGGAAGCGCGACAGGCTCTCCCGCGCGCGCGTCTCTTCGACGAGGCGCTCGCGATAGCGCCCGAGCTCCGCGGTCATCGTGTTGAACGCGCCCGCCGTCTCGGCGATCTCGTCGCGCCCGCCGGCCTCGATCCGCACGGCGAAGTCCCCCGCCGCCACGCGCCTGGTCGCCTCTGCCATCGCCTCCACCGGCCGCGCCATCCGCCGCCCGAGCACGAGCGCGATGAGGAGCGCGCCCAGCGCCACCGCGATCCCGACCGCCGCCGCCGTGCGCCATACCGCGGCTACCCCAGCATACGCTTCGACCTGCGCCTCCTCGACAAGTGCTGCCCATCCCAGCTCGGGTAGAGGCACGATCGCGCCTATCAGCGCCTCCCCCGAGTCAGCCTCCGACCGGTAGTCGACAGTATACGCGATCTCGCGCCGGAAGGGATCCTCGCCGGACACGCCCGCGGTCGCCGGCGAGCCTCGCAGCGAGCGTCCGAGCTCGCTCGCATCGGCCGCCGCGATCACGCGCTGGCTCTGATCGATGAGGCGCACGCGCCGCGGATCGTCGAAGTGCCGTTCGCCGAGCCCGCGCACCAGGGTCGAGAGCGGCGCCACATCGACCGCCACCACCAGGAAGGCGTACGGGCCCTCGTCGTCCCCGCCGGTCCCCTCCGCCGGCACGCCCCATGCCGGCACCGTGAGCGCCAGCCAGAGCCTCGCCTCGCCCGCGACCTCGTGCGCGCGATAACCGCGCGCCAGCACCTCGGCGCGCTCTCGCTCGCCGACCGCCTCGGGCGGGGTCCAGCGCGCGCCCTCGGCCGCGTCGTCGCGCTCGCCCGCGCGCATCACCACCAGGCGCCGGCCTTGCCGATCGTAGACCGCGACCGCGTCGATCAGCTCGGCCGCCAGGAGCTGCGCGCGCATCAACGCCTCACGCCGCGTCGCCTCGAGCTCGGTCCGCGCCAGCACCTGCCCGAGCGCACGCGCCTCGGCCAGCGCCCGCGCCAGGAGCCCGCGCGCCTCCTGCAGCGCCACCTCGGCGGTCGCGAGGTGATAGGCCCGCGCCGAGGCCGCCACCCGCGAGGCGCCGTCGTCGGCGATGAGCCACGCCGCCAGCACGAGCGGCACGAGCCCGACCGCCACCAGGGCCAGGCCGAGCTTGTGCCATACGCGCAGGCGCCGCCTCACCACACGCCCCCGACCTCGACGAGCAGGCGCCCCAACACCGCGCCCATGTCGCGCTTGCTCGCCTCGCCCACGCCGAGCCCGAGCCCGAGCCCGAGACGCAGGTCGCCGATCTCGACCGCCGCGCCGATCCCGACGAGGCTCTGCCACGCACCGCCGACCAGGTCGCCCAGCCCCTCGGCGGAGAGCGCCAGCGTCAGCGCCTCGTTCGCCTGCCAGCCGAGCGCGCCGAGCACGTCGGCGACGAGCCCGGGTCGCTCGCGCGCGCCCGGCACGATCAGCGCCGCCGCCCGCGCGTCGAAGAAGATCGAACCGCGCCCCAGCCGCGCGCCGAGCCCGAGCTCGACCTGCGCCAGGCGATCCTCGTGGCCGAGTCCGATCGGGAACGACATGCGCAGGTGCGGGGTGATGACGAAGTGCTCGCCGACGAACCCGCGCCGCGCCCACAGCGCGAGATCCTGCGGCCGCGACTGCGCGTCCTGCCCCTCGGCGAGGCGGATCTCCTGCGCGGTGAAGCGCGCCCCGAGCCCCCAGGGTCCCAGCGCCAGCTCGCCGTCGAGCGCCAGCGTCACCTGCCCGGGCCCGCCCTCGATGTGCGCGGCCGTCGCCTCCAGACCGACGCGTGACTCCGGCAGCGCCGCCGCGAGCGGCCCCGGCGCGAAGCGGCTCGGTCGATAGGCGGAAAACGCGATCGGTGTGCGCGGCGCGCGCTCCGCGATCTCCTCCGGCGCGTGGACGATCTCGCGCACACCGAGCGCGCCGCCGGTCCAGCGCGCCCGCACCGCCACCCGCTCGCCCGGCGCCGCCGGCCCGACCCTGGCCACGTAGCCACCACCTTCACGCGTGAGCGGCAGCACCTCGCCGCGCGAGGTCTCGAGCGCGATCCCCGGCAGGTGCGCCTCGCGGCCCCGCGCGTCGCTCACCTGCAGCCGGACGATCGCCTCGGCGTCGCGCGCGATCGGCTCACCCTCGACCTCGATCCGCGCCGCGACCTCGAGCACGCGCACCGTGAGCCTCGCCTCGGCGCCGCTCTCGCGCTCTTCGAAGCGCAGCTCGTGTGTGCCCGGCCCGAGCGAGATCGGCTCGCTCGCTTGGCGCGCCGGGCCGTCGCCCACGCGCGTCTGCATGCGTGCCCGCGCCGCCTCCGGCACCTCGAGCCGCGCGAAGCCGACCCCCTCGATGACGCCGTCGTCGGCGCGGCTCAGCGCGCGCGCCGGCAGGAGCGCCACCACCTCGAGCGCTCTCACCTCGCCCGGCACGCTCTCGAGCTTGTCGAGGTCGCGCGTCGCGATCCGTACCGCGTAGCGCCCGGGCGCCAGCTCGGCCAGGCGCAGGCGGTTGACGCCGGCGCCGACCTCCGCGTCGTAGAGCAGCTGCTTGAACGTCTCGTCGCGCGCGAGCTCGACGCGATAGCTCGCGGCGCGCGCGGCCGGCTTCCACGCCGCCTCCCACGTGCCCGTGTGGCCCGCGACGACGACGACCAGCGCCGGGCCCGCCTGAGCCCAGGTCGGCGCCTCGGGCAGCGGACGCGCGCGCTCGGGCGGGCGCCCCTTCTTGACGACGGTGCCCTGACCGCCCGCCACCTCGACCGCGTCGCCCTGCGCGCGCACCGTCGCCTGGCCGTCGAAGACCGACACGATCGCACTGCCGAGCTCGGCCTGGACCTGCGCCAGCCGCGCCAGCAGATCGATCTCGCCCGACGGCGTCCTGACGACCATCGGCGCGACGCCCGCCGCCTCGTCCAAGGCCGCCAGCCCGCCGACCAGCGTGCCCTCCTCGAGCATCACCTCGACCTTGTCGCGCCGCGTCGTGCGCGCCGCCGACGCCGAGGCGCCGTAGATCACCAGGAGCGCGTTCTCGCGCAGCTTGAGGTCGCTGAGATCCTCGAAGACGATGTGCGCCGCGCTCTCGTCGCCCGTCTGCACGCGATAGAGACGCCACAGGTTCATCTGCTCGCGCGCCTCGAGCCAGTCGAGCGCGCGCGGCGGCTTGGCCTTGACGTCGCGCTGCAGCCACTCGAGCTGCGCCGCCGGGCCCTGGCCGAGGATCGGCAACCGCAGGAGCTGGCCCGGCTTCAGCAGGAACGGCGGGCGTGCAACGAAATCGTTGTACTCGTAGATGATCGGGTATTTGTCCCCCGCGCCATAGAACTCCGCGGCGATCGACCAGGCCGAGTCGCCGGGCTGTACGACGTAGGTGCGCACCTCGGGCGCATTCGGCGGCGCCTGGGCGCGCGCCGGCGCGAGCCCGAGCGCGAGCCAGAGGAGCGTGCTCCGCATCACGCCCCACCTCATGGCGCGCCCTCCTCGAAGTCGACGCGGGGCGCGCCCGGCGGCGGCGGGTCGATCACGCGGAAGACGACACGCCGGTTCTTCTTGCGCCCTTCGACCGTGGCGTTCGTCGCGATGGCGCGCGTCGCTCCGTAGCCCCTGGGCAGGAGGCGCTCGGGCGCGACGCCGAGCGCGATCAGCTTCTGGCGCACGCGCGCCGCGCGGCGCTCCGAGAGATCGACGTTCATCTCGGCGTCGCCCTCGCCGTCGGTGTGGCCCTCGATGCGCACGCGCTTGATCGCCGGGTTCGCCTTGAGCACGGCGGCGATCTCGGCGATGAGCGGGGTCGCGCTCGCGAGCAGCACGTCGCTGCCCGACTGGAACTCGATCGTCTGCGCGAGCTCGATCACGCCGTCGCGCGTGAGCACCGCGCCCTGGCCCTCATCGGGGCAGCCGTCGTCGTCGTCGACGCCGTTGGGGGTCTCGGCCTCGGTCGGGCAGCGGTCGGCGAGGTCGAGCACGCCGTCGCCGTCGTTGTCCGGGTCGGGGCAGCCGTCGCCATCCTCGTGGCCGTCGTGGTCCTCGGCCTCGCTCGGGCAGCGGTCGGCCGGCGAGGGCACGCCGTCGAGATCGCCGTCGGGATCGTCGGCCAGCGCACGCTCGAAGGTCGCGGGGTCGTCGAGCCCCGGCAGCGCCTCGAAGGCCGGCGCCGGTCCCGGCTCGGCGGCTCGCGACCGCCTCGCGAGAGCCGTCGGACGCGGGCGCGCGTCGTCGGCGCCGGCCCCGAACGACCACGCCAGGCCCGCGAAGAAGCGCAGGTCGGGCGCGCCGTAGCCGTCGGTGAGCCCGGCGCCGCTGGCCAGGGTGAAGCTCCAGCGCGCCGAGAAGAGGCGCAGGCCCAGCCTCCCTTCCAGCGGGCGCAGCGCCTGCGAGCGCGCCGCCTCGCCGAGGCCGAGCGCGCCTTCGAGCTCGAGGAGGAAGCTCAGGGGCGCGGCGAGGCCGAGCGCGCCGACCGGCAGCTCGAGGCCGACGCCATAGCGGACCTCGTCCTCGATCGTCAGGCCGATGACCTCGCGCGCGGGGCGGAAGCGATAGCCGAGGTGGGCGGCGACGGCGAGGCCGTGATCGCCCCGCCAGTCGGCGACGAGGCGTGGATCGAAGACGACGCGCTCGTCGCCCGAGTAGGCGATCTGTCCGCCGGTCGGCAGGAACGCCGCGAGCTGGAGCACGACGCCGAGGCCCGAGCGCGCGGGCGCGACGAGCCCGACGCGCAGCGCGACCCTGAGATCCGCCGGCGCGAAGGTGTCCGCCTCGCCGTCGGGCCCGAGCGGGCCCCGCGGCTCGACCGGCGCGGGGTGCGCGTGCAGCGGCATGCCGAGCTGCAGCTCCAGCCGATCGAAGAGGCCGAGCCCGGCGGCGAAGGTCGTGGTCCAGCGCGCGCTGAGCGGCCCACGGCGTGTCCGCTCGCCGCCGTCCGCCCCGACCAGCTCGTCGTTGGCATACGAGAGACCGACCCCGAGGTAGCCCTCGAGGTGCGCCGGCAGCCACGCGCTGTCGAGGCCGATCAGCGCGCCCGGCGACACCGTGGCGTCGAAGAGGCGCGGGTCGACCGTCTCCGCTTCGAGTCGCGGCGCATCGAGCGCGATGAGGAGCACTAGGGGGATGAGGCGGTGCACGAACGGCACCCGCCCAATCTACCAGCGTGCGGGACAATGAGCGAGGCGAGACGACCCGAGGCCCTCGCGCGACACTCCTCTTCGTTCGCCGCTCCTCGTCAATTCAGCGCCATGAGGCGCACCTTGACCTGGCGGCGTGCGCCGGCGCGATCGAGCTCGACGACGACCTCGTCACCGACCTCGCGCTGGTCGAGGAGCTTCGTGAGGTCGTCGGTCGAGCGCACGGTCTGGCGATCGACCCCGACGATCACGTCACCGAGGCGCACGCGCCCGAAACGATCTTGATCGAAGCCGCGGATCCCCGCGGCCTCGGCCGGTGATCCCGGGTTGACCGTGCGCACGACCGCGCCCTCGACGCCGAAGCGCCGCGCGACGACCTGCCCCGCGAGCATGACGCCGAGGCCGGCGCGCTCGGCGCGGCCCTTGTCGATGAGCTGCGGCACGATGCGGTTGACGGTGTCGACCGGCACCGCGAAGCCGATCCCCGCCGACGAGCCGGACGGGCTCTTGATGGCGGTGTTGACGCCAATGAGCCGGCCGGCCGAGTCGATGAGCGGGCCGCCGGAGTTGCCCGGGTTGATCGCGGCGTCGGTCTGCACCACGCCGTAGATCTGTCTTCCGGACATCGACTCGATCTGCCGGTCGAGCGCCGAGACGACGCCGGTCGTCAGGGTCTGATCGAGGCCGAAGGGGTTGCCGATCGCCATGGCGAACTGGCCGACGCGCAGCTCCTTCGAGCGGCCGACCGGGATCGGCTTGAGCAGGTTCTTCGGGGCCTGGATCTTCAGGACGGCGAGGTCGTGGTCGGGCGCCGCGCCGACGAGCGAGGCCGGCCACTCGCTGCCGTCGGCCAGCGTCACGACCGCCTCCTGCGCCTGGGCGATGACGTGGAAGTTCGTGACGATGTGGCCCTTTTCGTCCCACATGAAGCCCGAGCCCGAGCCCTGCGGCGCGAGCTGGCCCCGGCCGAAGTAGGTGTGCACCGCGCCCATGGTGGTGATGAACACGACCGAGGGCGAGAGGCGGTCGAAGAGCGCGATGACGCGCTCCTCCTCGGGCAGGAGGCCGCTCGGGGCGGCGCTCGACGGGACGGCGGCCGCGGGCGCGGGCGACGCCGGGTCGGCCGGCGCGACCTCGGCCACGTTCGGCGTGGGCGCCGGTGCCGTGATGGGGTCGGACCCGGTCACGATCGGGCCCTGGGGCGGCGAGAACGCCGCGCTCGGGTCGGGATCGTCCGCCGCGCCGCGGTCGGTCTTGAACACGAACCAGCCGAGCAGGGCGGCGTTGAGCACCAACAGGGTGACGACCGAGAGCTTGAGGAGGGATTGTCCTTGCATGTCGTTGGGTCCTGATGTGTGTGAGCGCACCGGGTGCGGGCGGCTGCACCCTAAACACGTCCCGCCTGCCTGCCCATGCCCGGATCATCGGCGGCAGATAGTCCTTGCGCTGGGCCTCGATCGTCGTGTATCTCGGCGCGCCTTATCGCCTCTTGGGAGTCATCCGTGGCCAAGACCAGCAAGATCGTCCGTAACGAGCAGCGCAAGGCGCTCTCGGCGAAGTTCGCGGCCAAGCGCGCCGCGCTCAAGGAGACCCTGCGCAAGCCGGAGACCCCGCCGGCCGAGCGCCAGCTCGCCCGCCAGCAGCTCCAGAAGCTGCCGGTCAACGCGAACCCGATCCGCATCCGCAATCGCTGCGTCGTGACCGGTCGCCCCCGCGGCTTCTACGGCAAGTTCGGCCTCTCGCGCCTGGCGCTGCGTGAGCTCGCGCTCAAGGGCGAGCTGCCCGGCGTCGTCAAGGCGTCCTGGTAAGCACTCGGGGCGGCCCTCGTGGCCGCCCGCGTCGCACCCTGGCGGATCGCGCGGGTCGCTCATACGTGTAGAACGATCGAGTTCGCGAGCGAAACGCGCGCGGCCAAGGAACGAGCGAAGGGAGCGACGAGGCGTACTCAAGTACGCCGCAGGAGCGACCCGAGCGAAGTGACGCCGGCCCCGCGCGTTGCAGCCGCGAACTCAATCGATGCGCACGGTGACGTCGTACGCGAACCGCCCCGGCCCCGCGCGGCCGTTGTAGTCGAGCACCGCGAAGACGAACTCGACCTGGCCCTCGGTGCACAGGTTGGGCGGGCACGACACGCCGACGGGGCACTCGCTCTGGGGGATGCAGGGCCGGAAGCCGTTGGGCCCGAGGCTGACCTGCCCGTCGTTGTCGCCGTCTTCGGCGACGCGCTGCCACACGAGCTCTTCCTCGATCGTCTTCATGCCGGCGAGGCTCGGTGAGAAGCCGGCGCCGCTCCTGCGCGCGATGCTCACCGTCGGCCGCGCCGTGCCGGGCGCGTAGAAACGGTAGTAGCGTGTCTCGCCGCCGACCGTCAGGCTCTCGTCGCCGAGCGTGCGCGTCTGTCCGACCGTGAGCGAGCCGAGCTCGGTCGGCGCGAAGGGCGCGGTGCGGATCCGCAGGATCCATCCGTAGTCGCCGCCGCCGACGGTGCCGCTTTCGTAGCCGGTCGGGGTCCAGCGATCGTAGTTCTCGGCCTCTTCGGTGACGACGTAGATCGGCAGGTCCGACACGTACGGGAAGGCCAGCGTCGTGCGCGCGCAGCTGTTGCCGTCGGCGACGTCGGAGTTGTACGTGCGCACCGCGAAGCCGTCGGAGACGTAGATGAGCGGCTCGGTGAAGCTGTCGACGGTCTGCTTGAGCACGGCGAGCTCGAGCATCGTGCGCTTGGGTGCCTTGACCGCGATGACGTCGATGTCCGGCCCGACGCCCTCACCGTCTTCGAACTGGTAGACGTGCTCGAACGCGTCGAAGCTTCCCATCGCGCCCGTGAAGTTGGTGTTGCGCAGGTCGACGACCCAGATCGTCGGGTTGGCCTCGAAGGCGCAGCCGACGATGCAGTCGGGCCAGTCGCCGGACGGCAGGCCCGGCTCGGCGCGCAGGTTGTCGCCGCCCACCCCGGGCGGGGCCTCGCAGGCGTTGCCGGTCACCGGGCCGACGTCGGTGTCGATCTGCGTGTCGACCGGGATCTCGGTGTCGGTCGGCGTCACGGTGTCGGTCTCGCCGCCGATCACGTCGCGGTCGGGCGCGCCGTCGGGCACGCACACGAAGACGACGTCGGCGCTGCCGCTCTGCACACCCTTGCAGCCCCAGCCGTCGGGGCACTCCTCGACGCAGGTCTTGGTGCAGATGAAGCCGCTCGGCCCCTCGATGCAGTAGCCGGTCGAGCAGTCCTCGTTGCCGTTGCAGAGGTCGCCGAAGTCGGGCGGCAGGTTGATCTCCTGGGCGACGTCGATCTCGAAGTCGACGTCGGGGATCGACGTGTCGAAGACCACGTCGACCTCGCGCTCGCCCTGGTCACCCGACTCGCCGCCGCAGCCGAGGGCGGTGGTCGCGGAGAGGGCCAGGAGCATTGATGGTCTGAGCATGCGTCGGTCCTTTTGGGCGTCTCGACGGGCAGAGCCTACCCGACCGACCGGGTGCATGCCAGCATACGCGAACGCCGCGAGCTCGTGCGCGTCGACTCAGCCGCGCAGGAACTCGATGTCACGCAGGAACCTGCTGATCTCGTTCAGGTATTCGGTCCGGTCCACGTGCAGCACGTGGCTGCCCGGAAACCAGTGCAGGCGCGGCCGACCCCAGTGATCCCAGAGGAGGCGCGTGTGCGTCGGCGGCGCGAGCCGGTCGCCGACACCGCCGATCACCATGAGGCGCTGGCGCGGCAGGATCGGCTTCCACGAGAGCGGACAGCTCACCGCGAGCAGGCGCCGCGCCTCGACCACGTCCATGTCGAGCCCCTTCATCGCGGTGCGCACGATGGTGCCGAGCGGCTCCCACTCGAGCACCACGTCGGCGAGCGAGGCGACCGGCACGTTGGGGATCGCGAAGCGCAGGCGCGGCTCGGTCGCCGCGAGCAGGGCCGAGGTGAAGCCGCCGAGCGAGACGCCGGTCACGCCGACCTCGCTGACGCCGCGCTCCTCGAAGAGGTAGTCGAGCAGGAGCCGGAAGTCGTGCACGGCCTGCGCGAAGGCTTCGTTGATGCGCGAGATCCCGCCCGCGAAGAAGCCGTGTCCCGAAAACGGCGAAAAGCGCGTCTGGCGCTTGCCGTGGAAGGGCAGGTTGAAGAGCGCGACGTCGAGGCCGAGCACCTCGTAGAGGTAGGGCAGGGCGAAGAACCACTGATTGAGCGCGTAGCCCTCGGCGCCGAAGCCGTGGATGGCGATGACGGTCGGGCGCGGTCCGCCGCGGTGGCGCCAGTAGCGCACGTGCGCGTAGCGGTTGCTCGCGTGGCGCTGCCAGTCCTTGCGCAGCCGTGGGTTGACCGGCGAGAACGGGCTCTCGAAGCGCAGGCTCTCGCACTCGCCGTTTTTCGGCGAGAAGCTCGCCGGCTTCGCGCGCTTGATACGCATGGCGACCTTGGCGCGCGGCTTCTTGAAGAAGCTCGCCGCCTCGCCCGAGCGCACGAACGGCAGGTAGAAGGCCTCGTCCTCACGCGCGCGCTTGAGCTCGACCGGGTTGAACCCCGGCGGCGCCGCCAGCGCCGAGAGCCCGAGCGCCGCGGTCGTGCGGATCACCACGTCGAGCGCCGCCGTCGCCTGCACGCGCAGCTGATCGAACCAGGCGAGATCGAAGGTCTCCGAGCGCCGATAGAAGTCCGGCTCGAGCCCGTCCCACCAGTCGCCGGGCCCGAGCATCGACGGCGCGTCGACGCAGCGCGCGTGCGCGATGTCGGACACGACCGCACCGCGGCTGCGCGCGCGATCGGCCGGGGGAGCCTGGCGGTGGGTGCGGTGGGGGTCAGACGTCATGGGGCAGGCTGCTCTTGGGGGAACGGAAGTAGGCCGCGGGTGTCGCCCAGAGGAAGTTGGACACGCGCGAGAGGTAGATGTCGGCGTAGCGCTCGATCTGGCGGGCGATGTGGCTCTTGTCGATGCCGGCGCGCATGATCGCGCCCCAGCGCGGGTGCGGCGCGGTCGCGGCGGCCTCGGCCAGCGGCGCGACCACGTGGTCGAGCTGCCCGAGCTCCTGCTTGAGCCGCTCGATCTCGGCCTCGACCTCGGCGGGCTCGCCCTCGACGACGCGCGGCCGGCCGTGACGGCGCCGCTGGGCGTCGAGGCGCAGCCAGGCGAGCCGCTCTTCGAGCGCGGCCTTGTCGCGCATCAGCGCGGCCAGACGGGCCTGGTCTTCGCGCTGGCGCTCGACGGCCTCGACGTCTTCCTCGATCTCGCGCAGGACGAGCGCCGTGCGCCAGCGCACCGTGCGCTTGGACGCGTGCACGTCGGCGAAGATGTGGTCGCCGACGTAGAGGATGTCGGCACCTTGCAGCCCCAGCGCGCGCTCGACCAGCGCCGCGTTCCCGCCATAGTAGCGCCGCCCCTCGCCGGCGACCGGTGTGCCGACGTGCGGCCGGAGATCGCCGTCTTCGTTTATGATTTCGTAGATCGGTGCGTTGCCGAGGAAGAAGTCCGGCTTGCGCGCCTGCACGATGATCATGTCCCAGAGCGCGCGCCAGCTCGGCAGGCCGAGCTGCTGCTCGAAGACCCAGCGCATCATCGCCTCGGTGTAGTGCCACTCCGAGTTGGTGATCAGCACGAGCTTCTTGCCCGCGTCGCGCTGGTCCATCAGCGCCGCCGGCAGGTCGGGATCGACGTCGACGAACGCGGTGGGGTCGGCGATGATCTCCGCCTTGAGCGCGCCCTCGACGTGGGTCAGGTCCAGCGCCTCCTGCAGCACCCGGTAGAGATCGGCGTAGCCCAGGCCGGGTGGCAGCTTGCCCTGGTCGAGGAGCTCGACGCACTGCTCGTAGAGGCAGCCGACCGAGATCGAGAAGAGCGTGTTCAGGAACTCCCAGCGCTGGTCGCGCAGGTCGACGACCGTCCTCAGGTAGCGCTCGCGCAGCTCGTGGAACTCGAGCATGCGCGTGCCGTGCGCCGCCGCCTTGACGTAGCCGAAGCGGTCGGACTTGACGACGTTGCCGAGCTCCTTGTCGATGACGAGCGCGCGCGAGACCGCGGTCGGGTCGAAGACGAGCTCGGCGACCGGCCAGCCCGCCTCGGCGAGGCGCTCCCGCACGTGCTCGTACGCTCGCTTCTCCCACACGTGCACGTGGTAGTGGATGAGCGTGTAGTCCATGTCGTAGCCGATCGCCTTGATCGCGCGCAGGTTCAGCGTGCGGTTGCAGAAGACCTGGCGTGTCCTGGGCGGGGCGGGGGCAAAGGCGAGGCTCATCGGTTCTCAAGGTAACCGAACTCGGCCTGCCGCGCGAAATTTCCCGTGACAGACCGTAACTCGAGCGCGCGACCTCCCGGTTCGGGGCGGCACCTTAAAAACGTGAAGGGAATGTAGCCGTCACTCTACATCCCCTTCGAGATCCACCGACTCCTCGGGGATCCTCCAGCCTGGACATCCCTCGCGGGGCATCGCGGCCGGAAACGGCTGGTGGGCCATTTTCTTACGTCCCGGGGCCCTCCGGGGTGGGAACCTCGACGGGGCTCCCAGGGTCTGTCGTCAATCTCGGCGCCGTTGGGCTGCCGTCAATCCCTCGAACGCAGGAACCGACCTTTCGGTTCAATGCTTCCCACTCCGCAGGGTCACGAATTGGCGGCGGGCTCGCTCGGCGTCGCCGCGGGGGCCTCGGCCTTGCGCTTGAGCAGGCCGTCGACCGTCTGCTTGAGCTGGTCCAGGCGCTTCTGCACGGTCTCGAAGACCTCCTTGAGCGGCGCGAGGCGCTTGTCCTCGAGCACCGCGCTCACCTTCTTGAAGCGCGAGAGCGTCTGCTCGGGCGCCGTCGCCAGCGTCTTCTTGAGGTCGGCGACCTGCCCCCTGACCTTGCCGCCGAGCTCGTCGAAGCGGGCCTGCACCCGGGCGAGGCGCGTGCGCACGAACGCCTCGATACCCTTGGCGTTCACGTTCTTCTCGGGCTGGATCTCGGTTGCTGCTGCCATGTCGTCTGCCTCCTGTCGTCCGATGACGCAGCGAAAATAACGCACCGCGTCATCGGGGTCAAGGGGTGTAACGCACCGCGTCACGTTCGCCTTCGAGAACCTTTTATTGATGATTCAAACGGTTCTGACGCCCCGCGTCATTCGGCGCGCTCGAGCGGTCGCGCCGGCTCGATCTCGAGGTTGATCTCCCCCGCCGGCGCCACCGTGGGCGCGCCCTTCTTCGTCGCCGCCTGCGGCTCGACGTACTGGCCGTAGCAGCCGGCCATGCCCTCGCTGATCTTGTTGTAGAAGACCAGGAGCGCGACCAGCGCCAGAACCAGCACGACCAGCCGCACCCAGGGCACGCGCCGGTCGCGCTCGCGCAGGCGGCGCTCGAGCTCGCTCTCCCCGACCGGCTCGGGCTCGATGAGCGGCTCGTCGTTCATTCGTCCTTTTCGCCCGCGCCCTTCACCTTGTAGGGCTTGAACTTCGAGACCACGAAGAAGTCGCCGATGAACGGGGTGTCGGGGGAGTCGAGCTCCTGCCGGTAGATGAGGCAGAACTTCTTGCCCTCGTTGTCCCAGACCAGCGCCTTCTGCGACGCCTTGGCGACGATCCCCTTCTTGTCCTTGAGGAGATCGATCGAGTCGTACTTGGTCACGCGCTCACCGCGCATGCCCATGATGAGCAGCTGGTCCCCGCGCTGGCCGACCATCAGCATGATGTCGGTCTTCTCGGGGTGCACCGCTTCGGCCTTGCCGGGCTGGTCGAACTTCACGGCCTGGCCGTCGCGCTTGACCTTGCGCCCGTTGACGATCTGCTTGATGAACGCGCGCTCTTCGTCGCTGTTGGCCGCGTGCGGCGACGGGAAGACGGCGGGCTTGTTCCCCATCTTGAAGATCTCGCCGCTGTCGGCCTCGCGCACCTGGAAGAGCAGGCCGGCGTTGACGTCCTGGACCTTCAAGAGGATGAGCTCGCTGTCGCTCGACCACGCGACGAACTCGTAGTTGGCCGGGCGCAGCGTCGTGGGATCGGGGGCGTCGGCGAGCGCCGGCGTGGCGGTCAGCGCGACCAGGGAGAACAGAATCGCAAGCGGTTGCTTCATGAGGGCTCCTTGACGGTGATCGACGAACTGCCACTACCACGCGCGGGTCTGTCGGCAAAGTGCGGCCGCCCTTTCTGCATTCCTCGGTTTGCGTCATGATGCGCGGCCATGTGCGCGGCGCCCACCCTCCTGCCGATCCCTCCGCTGCTCTTCCCGGCCGCTTTGCTGGCCCTCGCCGCGTCCTCCCACGGCGCGCGTGGCCAGACCCCGGTCGGGCTCTTCGAGGCCGATCGCGCCCACCTGCCGCTCGGCGGCGCCGGCGTGCTCGCGCTGCCCGGCGAGGTCGATCTCTTCTTCCAACAGATCGATCCGATCCCGGTGACGCGCGTCGACGAGCGTGACGCCGTCGTGCCGAGCGACGGCGCCGCCTTCGTGCGGCTGCGGTTGTCGCCCGCGCTGACGCTGGTCGACCCCGGCGCCGGCGTCATCAACCTCTGGCGCCTCCTCGCCGAGGTCGACCTCCTGCGCGACTGGTGGTTCGTCGGCGACGGTCGCGAGCCGCTCGCCGCCGACCCGCGCGCGCGCAGCGAGACCGGCCTCGTCGGCCAGCGACTCTCGCAGCTCCACCTCACCGCCGCCGGCTCGCACCTCGCCGTGCAGCTCGGCCTCACGCGCTCGCGCTGGGGCCTCGGCCTCGTCTCCAACGCCGGCGACGACCCGGCGCCGCACACCGCCGATAGCCCGTTCGGCATCGCCTTCCAGGGCGATCACGTCGTGCGCCTCGGCGTCTCGGCGCACCCGCTCGGCCGCGGCCTCGCCACGCCGCCCTTGACCGTCGCGCTCGCCTTCGACGGCGTCATCGACGACGACACCGCGCGCTGGCAGGACGGCGATCGAGCCTATCAGCTCGTCGCCGCCGTCAGCGGCCAGACCGAGGCGCTGCGTCTCGGCTTCTACGCCGCCCACCGTTTCCAGGCGCACGCCGAGGGTGGCGACACCAACGTCACCGTGCTCGACCTCACGGGCCGCGTGCGCCTCGCCCACGAAGAGGGCCTCAGCGTCTTCCTCGAGGCCGAGCTCGCCACCATCCGCGGGCGCACGAGCCTCACGCAGAGCGTCATGTCCGACACCTCCTTCGACGTCGACCAGCTCGGCGCGCTCGCGCGCATGGCGATCGAGAGCGGCCCCTTCCTCGGCGTGCTCGAGGTCGGCGCCGCCTCGGCCGACAACCACCCCTTCGACGACGAGCAGCGCGCCTTCGCCATGGACCGCGACCACCGCGTCGGCCTGCTCCTCTTCCGCGAGGTGCTGATGGCCGGCGCCGCCGTCACCGTCGACAACATCGCCGATCCCGACTACCGCGGCACGCCGCCGCGCGGCAGCGAGCGGCTCGCCACCTCGGGCGCCGTGCGCGGCGCGATCTACGCCAACCCGCGCGCGAGCTTCCGCCTCGCCGAGGGCCTGCATCTCTACGCCGGCTTCCTCTACGCCGCCTCCGACGGTGAGTACGTCGACGCCTTCTGGTCGGGTCTCGTCGGCGGCGCGCCGCGCGGACCCAACAACGGCCCCCCGGCCACCGAGCTCGGCTGGGAGGTCGACCTCGGGATCGCCTGGCGCTTCTCGACCGAGCCCCTGACCTGGCGCCTGCGCCTCGAGGGCGCCTGGTGCTCGCCGGGCGAGGTCTTCGACGACGAACAGGGCCGCGCGGCGCCGGACGTGGGCGGCGTCTGGCTGCAGGCGGGCATGCTATGGTGATGCCGATGAGGACGTTCAAGCTCGCGCTCGCGCTCGGCTCGATCGCGGCGAGCGCCTGCGTCGAAGGCGGGGACTCGAAGTTCTCGGCCGGCGTGGTCCTGCCGGGCGAGGCGCCGTTCGGGCCGCGCGTGATCTTCGACCCGCTGGCGACGCCGGTGCCCGAGGTGCCGCTGCCCAACGACCTCCTGCTCGTGCGCGACGGCGCCGCCGAGCTCGGCTGGAACGTCTCGCGCCACGCGCCGACCGAGATGGAGCGCCGGATCCGCGAGCGCCTGCCCCGCCTCGACGGCTTCGGCAGCTTCGCGCCGATCTCGGTCGCCTTCGACCGGCCGATCGACCTCGACACCGTCGGGCCGCACTCGGTGATCGTCGTCGACATCACCGCCGGCGCGCCCGAACGCGGCGACGAGGTCGCGCTCGACTTCGGCGGCGGCGCCTTCCCGATCCAGGGCGGCGGCCGCTTCTGGGCCTTCGACCCCGACGAGGACCTGCCGGACTTCCTCCTGCCGCGCGCCAACGACTGGCCCGTCGACGGCGAGCCGCGCCGCGTGAGCCACTACGAGGTCGAGACCTCGACCCTCATCGTGCGCCCGCTCGAACCGCTCGTCGCCGGCCACCGCTACGCGGTGCTGCTCACGCGCGCCGTGACCGGTCTGGCCGCGGACGACGAGGACGGCGTCGCGCGCGCGATCCGCTCGCCCTTCCCCTACAAGGCCCACGCCGCGCAGACCGCGCAGGTCGCCGACGCGCTTGCGCTCGCCGGCCTCTCGAGCGACGAGCTCGCCTTCGGCTGGACCTTCGTCGTCGGCGACCCGAAGGCGCCGCTCGTCGAGGTGCGCGACGGGCTCCACGGGCGCGGGCGCCTGGCGCCGCTCGCCAAGCGCTTCACCGCCGGCCTCGGCGAGATCCGCGACACCGGCATCACCATCGACGCCGACGGGGACTCCTACCCGAAGGACCCGCGCGACCACCGCTTCATCGTGCAGGGCGAGTTCCTCGACAACATCCTCGGCATCGTCATCGGCCTCGCGCCCGGCTTCTCGGTCGACTTCGATCACGTCGACTACGTCGTCTTCGGCTCGATGCCTTCACCCGACGTACGTCAGGGCGGCGACCTGACCTTCGCCGCCGAGCCGGACGCGCCTGCGACCGAGGTGCCCTGGCTCATCGCCGTGCCCAAGACCACCGCCCGCCATCGGCCGCCGTTTCCGCTGGTCTTCTACTTCCACGGCACCGGCTCGTCGCGCTTCGAGTTCCTCGCGCTCGCCAACAACCTCGCGCGCCAGGGGATCGCCACCGTCGCCTACGACCAGGTCGGTCACGGCCCGATCGTGCCCGACATCAGGACGCTGCTCGCCGATCAGGGCTTCGACCCCGACGACGCCGCGGGCTTCCTGCCGCTGCTCGTGCGCCTACTGGCGCCCGATCGCCAGGACGAGTTCGAGGGCCTGACCTTCGAGGAGGGCTTCGAAAAGCTCGGTGAGATCGGGTTCTTCCGCGAGCTGGCTCTCATCGGGCGCACCACCGACGAAGACGGCGACGGCGGGCTCACCAGCTCGGAGAGCTTCTTCTTCGCCGACCCGTTCAAGCAGTGCGGCGCCTTCCAGCAGGACCTCGTCGACTTCTTCCAGTTCGTGCGGATCCTGCGTGGCTTCTCGCAGGACGCGGTGCCGTCGGCGATCGACGACCCCGCCGCGGCCGATTCAGAGCGCCTCATGCAGAACCTCCTAGCCGGCGACTTCAACGCCGACGGCGTGCTCGACCTCGGCGGCGCCGAGGTGGCGATCGGCACCGCCGGTACCTCGCTCGGCGGGATCCACTCGCTCATGGCCGCCGCGCTCGAGCCCGAGGTCGCGACCGCCTCGCCGATCGCCGCCGGCGGCGGGCTCTCGGACATCCTCCTGCGCTCGACGCTGCGCCAGATCACGCGCGTCATCTACCTCGAGGTCTTCGGCCCGCTCGTCATCGGCTGCCCCGATGGCGCCGGCGGGGTGTGGCTCTCGCTCAACGACGAGTCGCGCACCTGCCGCGAGGATCCGACGACGAGCGCGTTCGCGCACGTGCCGGAGCTGCCGGCCGGGGCGACCGTGCGCCTCGTCAACGTCGACAACGGCGAGCGCGAGGAGCACGTCGTCGCGGAGGCCGGCGCGGGTTTCGCCATCGCCGTGCCCGCCGACCGCTGGGACCAGCTCGCGCTCGAGGTCGAGGTCGCGGGCGCCATCGCCCAGCGCGCGCTCGTGCTCACGCCCTTCCAGGGGCTGGCGCTGCACCGCAACACGCCGGAGTTCCGGCGCTTCGTGGCGATCACCCAGCACGCGCTCGACCGCTGCGACCCGATCGCGTTCGCGCGCGGCCTCACCGACCTCAAGCCCGTGCTCTTCGAGAACGTCATCGGCGATCGCACCGTGCCGATCTCGAGCGGGATCGCGCTGGCGCGCGCGTCCGGCGCGCTGGGCGAGGACGCCGACGCGCTGATCGAGAGCCTCGTCACGGCGGGCGTCGTCGCGGGCGCCGACTACGACGTCGACGACGTGCTCGGCAACAACCCGGCCGAGACGCCGCGCCTGGGCCCGCTGCCCGTCGTGCCGAGCGGACCCGACGGCGCGGGCCGCTCGGCGCTGCGCTTCGCCTATGCGCGCGCGCGCCACGAGTGGGTCGCCGGCGCGACCGAGGGCGCCGAGTACGCGGCGCACACGCTCACGCGCAACCGCATCGCGCTCTTTCACGCCTCGGGCGGCACGCGCATCGTCGACGACGTGTGCATCGCCGACGAGTCCTGCCCGCTCCTCGATGAGTGAGCGCTGAAACGCGCTGCACTCAAGCGCTGTAGCTTGACTGAGTTCGCCAGCGAGACCCGCGCGGGCTAGGCGCAAGCGAAGGGAGCGACGAGGCGACCCCACGGTCGCCGCAGGAGCGATCGAGCGAAGCAACGACGCCCCCGCGGGTCGTAGCGGCGAACTTACGGGAAGGGGAAGAGGGCCTCGACGACGAAGACCGGGTGCTGCGCGACCTCGTTCATGAAGAAGACGGTCAGCGCGAAGAGCGCGACGAAGTTCAGGAGCCAGAGCGCGAGGTAGTCGCTCTTCCTGCGGGAGCGCACGACGAGCGCGGTGAGGCCGGCGGCGGTCAGCGCGGCGAGCAGGGCGGCGAAGACGAGGAGCCTCAGATCGATGGCGACCCAGGCGGCGTAGTGCCAGCCTTCGCTGGCCAGGAGCGGCGGGGCGCTCATGGGTTGGCCTCGCGCGAGGCGGCGGAGCCGATCGCCTGCAGGTTCCAGAAGTTGATCGTCAGGTGACAGAGGATGGGCGCGAGCAGGGAGCCGGTCTCCACGGCGAGCGTGCCGAGGAGGATCCCGGAGAGGAACGCGAAGATCGTCCAGGCGAAGAGGCGCGGTGCGCCGCCGCCGTGCAGCACGCCGAAGAGGATCGCCGTCGGCCAGAAGCCGATGAGCGGCATGAGCGCGCCGCGGAAGAAGAGCTCCTCGCCGACGGAGGAGGTCACCGCCAGGACGGCGATGGTGCCGGTCGACTGGTCGCCGAGCAGCGTGCCGAACTCCTTCTGCAGCCGCTCGACCGGGCCGATCCGGCGCAGCGCGGCCGAGATGGCGACGACGACGAGGCCGGCGCCGATGCCGATGAGGGCGGCGAGCGGGTGGGAAAAGGGTGGGGCGGGGTGGCCCTCGGCGATCTCGGCGAGGCCGGGGCCGAAGATGGCGACCACCGGGTCGTGGTCGGTCAGCGCGAGCATGACCACGCCGGCGACGCTCATGAGACCGTAGAAGATCACGGCGGCGATGACGATGGTGGTCGGGCGGATGGGCTCGGCGGGCGGGCGCTGCACCGCACGCCGATAGCACGCAGGAGGGCGCAAAAGAACCGGCAGGGCAAAAATTTGGACGGGATCGGTAGCTGGTCCTAAGACCGATCCCGCCATGAAGTCACTTCCCCGAAAGACCGCACGTCCATCGCCGGGCAGCCCGCCTCGAGGAGGGCTCATGGCGATCTCCCACCGTCACCGGGTCGCGCTCAAGGGAGCCGGCTTGTGCGCGGCGCTCGCGACCGTCGCCCTGGGCTGCAAGGGCCCCGACCGCGAGGGTCGCACCCAGGCGGTGGTCCTGCCCGACCAGGCGCCGCTGGTCGTGCAGTGGGGCGACGGTCCGCGCCGCGACAACGCCGAGCGCGAGATGGAGAAGCAGGCGCAGCGCATGGCGGCCGGGCTCTTCCGCGCCGAGCCGATGGCGCGCGAGGTGCCCGAGGACGGGGAGGCGAAGCCGGAGCAGGCACCGGTCGAGGCGGCGCTGCCCGAGCGGCCGAGCTGGGCCGACGGCGTCGAGCAGCCGGTCGACGACGGCGCCGATCAGCTGCCGCAGGGCTGGCCGATCGAGGTGCGGCGCGGCGAGACGCCGGCGGTCGTCGCCGAGTGGGCCGCCGTCGACGTCAACGAGCTCGTGGCGTCGAACCAGGAGGCGCTGCGCGGGCGCAAGTGGTTCAAGGTCGGCGACCGCATCACCGTCACGATGAGTGCCGCCGACAAGGTGCGCTTCGACCGCAAGCGCGAGCAGTTCCAGAAGGAGCGGGTCGGGGCCTTCTTCGCCAACCGCTACTTCGAGAAGGTCATCGTCTATCGCGTCAAGAAGGGCGAGTTCGTCGCGAGCGCGGCCAAGCGTTACGGTGACGTGCCGCTCTGGCTCATCGAGGAGTTCAACCAGATGGACTTCCGCGGGCTGCAGCCGGGCGACGAGATCCTCATCCCGGTGGTCGGCGAGCTGCCGGCCGGCGTGCGCCAGCCGCCGCCGCCGGTCGTCGTCGACGAGGAGGGCCACGCACTGACCGAGGCCACGAGCGACGCGATCGCCGCGCGCCTGAAGAGCGACCTCTTCGCCAAGGCGCGCATGGCGCTCGACGACTCGAACGTCTTCTCGCGACCGCGGGCGGGCGGCGAGGTGCTCTCGGCGTCGCCGGAGCCTGGCCTCGCGCCGGGCGGGGTGGCGGCGCCGATGGTCGGGGCGGTGCAGGGGGCGGGCTACCCGCGGCCGGAGCAGGCGCTGCCGCCGGCCTCGATCGGCGGCGGGCTCCTGCCGAACTACGCCGGGGGCCAGGCGGTGGCGCCGAGGCCCGCGGCGCCGGGCCAGGTCGTCCAGGTCACGGCCGCGGCGCCGCATGTCGCGCCGGCGGTGGCGCCGGCCGCGCCGGAGGACCCGGCCGAGCAGCAGGTGCCGCGCGACGTCATCGTGCGCCGCGGCGAGAGCCTGATGCACTACGTGATGTGGTCGAAGACCTCGCTCGACGCGATCAAGGCGGCCAACCAGGGGCGCATCGACGGCGATCGCATCTTCATCGGCGCGCGCGTCACCATCCCGATGAGCGAGGCGCAGTTCGTGCAGTTCGTCACCGCGCGCGCCGCCTGGGACAAGGAGCGCGCCGAGCAGCAGGTCGAAAAGGCTCAGGGCGGGAACCAGGACGGGCGCAAGGCGGGCTCGGGCGAGAAGGCCCCGAAGAAGACCGCGAGCCTGAAGCAGCACAGCGTCAAGTCCGGCGAGACCGGCACCAGCATCGCGCGCCTCCACCGCGTCACGGTCAAGGATCTCAAGGCGGCCAACGGCGGCGTCGACTTCAAGCGGCTGCGCATCGGGCAGAAGCTGTCGATTCCCAAGCGCTCCAAGTAGCGCGCGGCGCGCGCTGAAGATCGCCGCGTAACACCATCATATCATTGCGATTTATCGGGTCGGGCCGGCGTTGATCTCGCTTGTTGTCGCGGGGCCGCCGTGCTATGCATGCCGTCCACTTCCGAGCGGTGTTCTTGCCGCTCAGAACCGCATGGAAGGCCGTTGACACGAGGTTCGTGGATCGGCCCTCCGCACATCGGATGGCATGATGAGCAACAGCGATCCCGCGGCCCCGGTCGACAATGGCGGCACGAGCTCGGGCGACTACGGCGCCGAGAGCATCAAGCTCCTCAAGGGGCTCGACGCCGTGCGCAAGCGGCCCGGCATGTACATCGGCGACACCGACGACGGCAGCGGGCTTCACCACATGGTCTTCGAGGTCGTCGACAACTCGGTCGACGAGGCGCTGGCCGGGCACGCGACGCGAGTCGACGTCACGATCCACGTCGACAACTCGATCACCGTCAGGGACGACGGGCGCGGGATCCCGGTGGGCAAGCACTCCGACGGGCGCTCGGCGCTCGAGCTGGTCATGTGCGAGCTGCACGCCGGCGGCAAGTTCGACGCCAACAGCTACAAGGTCTCGGGCGGCCTGCACGGGGTCGGCGTCTCGGTCGTCAACGCCCTCTCCGAGAAGGTATGGGTCGAGGTGCGGCGCGAGGGGCGGCTGCATCGGCAGGACTACCAGCGCGGCAAGCCGGTGGGTGACGTGCAGGTGCTCGGCGAGACGAAGGACCGCGGCACCACGGTGCACTTCAAGCCCGACCGCGAGGTCTTCAGCCAGACCGAGTTCAGCTGGGACATCCTGAGCGCGCGCCTGCGCGAGCTCGCCTACCTCAACTCCGGCGTCACCATCGCGCTCACCGACGAGCGCGAGGACGGCAAGTCCGCGCGCTACTTCTTCGAGGGCGGGATCTCCGAGTTCGTCGCCGATCTGAACAAGGGCAAGCAGACGGTCAACGGCAAGGTCGTGCACTTCATCGATCGGACCGGCAACATCGAGGTCGAGATCGCGCTGCAGTGGAACCGCACCTACCAGGAGCAGATCTACTGCTTCACCAACAACATCCGCAACCGCGACGGCGGCACGCACCTGACCGGCTTCAAGACGGCGCTGACGCGCGTCGTCAACAAGTATGCCGAGGAGAACGGCCTGCTCAAGCAGGCCAAGACCGAGCTCGCGGGCGAGGACAGCCGCGAGGGGCTGGTCGGCATCGTCTCGGTCAAGGTGCCCGATCCGAAGTTCTCGTCGCAGACCAAGGAGAAGCTGGTCTCGAGCGAGGTCAAGACCGTGGTCGAGGCGCTGGTCGGCAAGAAGCTCGCCGAGTATCTCGAAGAGCACCCGGCCGACGCCAAGGCGATCGTCGAGAAGGCGGTCGAGGCGGCGCGCGCGCGCGAGGCGGCGCGCAAGGCCCGTGAGACGGTCAGGCGCAAGGGCGCGCTGGACTCGGGCAGCCTGCCGGGCAAGCTCGCCGACTGCCAGGAGCGCGACCCGGCCAAGGCCGAGCTCTTCATCGTCGAGGGCGACTCCGCGGGCGGCTCGGCCAAGCAGGGGCGGAACCGGGCCAACCAGGCGGTCCTGCCGCTGCGCGGCAAGATCCTCAACGTCGAGAAGGCGCGCTTCGACAAGATGCTCTCGTCGCAGGAGATCGTGACGCTCATCACCGCGCTGGGCACGGGGATCGGCGCCGAGAGCTACGACCCGCAGAAGGTGCGCTACCAGCGCATCATCATCATGACCGACGCCGACGTCGACGGGCAGCACATCCGCACGCTGCTGCTCACCTTCTTCTACCGACAGATGCGCGAGCTGGTCGAGCGCGGCTACCTCTACATCGCGCAGCCGCCGCTCTACAAGGTGAAGAAGGGCAAGACCGAGCGCTACCTGAAGGACCAGAAGGAGCTCGACTCGTTCGTGCTCGAGCTCGGCACCAAGGGCTACGAGCTCAGCGGCGACGACGGGCGCGCGACGCCGGTGACCGGCGGCGACCTCAAGAGCTTCGCCGAGCAGGTGATCCGCGTGCGCGAGCGCTTCGACATGCTCGGGCTCAGGCGTGATCGGCGCATCGTGCAGGCCTTCTTCGAGGCGACGACGCTGACCGGCGAGGACCTCGCCGACGAGGGGCGCGTGCGCGCGGCGATCGCGGCGATGAGCAGCTGGCTCGCGGTGCACTACCCCGAGGTCCTGCCGCTGAGCGTCGAGGTCGAAGACGACGTCGAGCACCAGTCCAAGCGCGTGCACTTCAAGACCTTCTTGAACGGCGTGCCGCGCGACACGATGATCGACACGGTCTTCCTCAAGAGCACCGAAGGCGAAGGCGTGCGCGATCTGCTCGACAAGCTCGCGCTCTTCGCGCGGGCGCCGTACGTCCTGCGCGGCGAAGGTGCGGGCGAGGGCGCGGCGGGCAAGCGCATGACCAGCCTCGAGGCGGTGCTCGAGGAGATCCAGGCGGCGGGCTCGAAGGGGCTCGGGATCCAGCGCTACAAAGGACTCGGCGAGATGAACCCGGAGCAGCTCTGGGAGACGACGCTCGATCCGGCGGCGCGCACGCTCTTGCAGGTCAAGATCGGCGAGGCGATGGAGGCCGATCAGATGTTCAGCGTGCTGATGGGCGACGAGGTCGCGCCGCGGCGCTCGTTCATCTGGACCAACGCGCTCTCGGTCCGAAACCTCGACTACTGAGCGGGCGTGGGCGACGCGACCGACGGGCAGCGGGCGCGCGCCGCGAGCGACGAGCGCGCCGAGACGCGGCGCTACCTGCGCGAGGTCGAGGCGCGGTTCGTCGCGCTGCGCGGGCGGGGCTTCGCCCTCTCGGCGCGGGACGTGGGGCGCGTGCTGGCGTGGCGCGAGCGCGGCGTGCCGCTCGGCCTGGTGCTCGGAGTGATCGAGGAGGCGATGCGGCGCTGGCGCGCGGATGGGGCGCGGCGGGTGCCGACGCTCGGCGGGCTCGAGCGCTCGGTCGAGGCGGCGCTGAAGCGGCGGGCGGAGCGCGCGATCGTGCAGGTGGACGACGCGGGCCCGGACGGGTCGGCGTGGCCGCGGCTCAAGGCGGCGATCGAGCAAGCGGGCGTGGCCCAGACCGAGCCGCGGGTGCGCGAGGTGTTGCGGCGCGCGTGGGCGAGCCTGGCGCAGGACGAGCGCGGCGGGGCGGACCCGTGGGAGGTCGCGGCGCGGTTGGACGAAGCGCTGACGGCCGAGCTCGTCACGCTCCTCGGTGAGACGGAGCGCGCGGCGATGGAGCGTGAGGTCACGGCGGCGATCGGGGAGTCTGCGCGTGCGATGAGCGAGCGGGCGCTGGCGGAGCGTCAGGCGTTCGAGGCCGCGCGCTGGACACGGGCGCGCTTTCGGGTGCCTGATCTGGTAGGAGAGCTGCTCGCATGAACGACTCATCTGGCGACGAGCCGCGGCGCATCGACCTCGGCGAGATCCTGGCGCGTGCGCGCAAGAACGCGGCGCTCGCCGCCGAGCGGGGCTGGGTCAAGCCGACCGCGCCGGCGCCTGCGGGTGGCACCTGCGAGCGCTGCTTCGGCGTGGGCTACCTCATGGGGCAGAACTTGGAGTACGCCGAGGCGCGGATCTGCGCGTGCAGCGAAGTGTGCGCGCGCTGCGGCGGCGAGCGCTATCTGCTGCGCGAAGAGGGCGGCTACCAGGTCGCGGCGCCGTGCGAGTGCATGGGCCTGGTCAGGCGGGTGATGGCGTTCAACGACGCGCAGATCCCGGCGGGCTACGCGAACCGGACCGCGGCGAGCTTCCTCGATCGCGGGCTCGAGAGCCTGAAGAAGGCCAAGGCCGCGGTGAACAAGTACCGCGTCTCGATGGTGACCGACGAGATGCGCGGGCTCCTGCTCATCGGCGGGCTCGGCCTCGGCAAGACGCACCTCGTGTGCGCGCTCCTGTCGTACTTCACGCTCGAGCGCGGGATCGGCTGTCGCTTCATCGACTACAGCGATCTGATGGCGCGGATCCGCGCGACCTTCGACGAGGCCTCCGAAGAGCGCGCCAGCGTGATCATCGAGAACCTCGTGCAGACGCCGGTCCTGGCGATCGACGATCTCGGCAAGGGCCAGGGCACCAACTGGGAGCTGTCGATCCTCGATCAGATCGTCACGCGCCGCTACAACGCGCGCCGCATCATCCTGGGTACGACCAACTACCTGCCCGAGGAACAGCAGGAGCGCCGCGCCTTCCAGGGTGGCGACCGGCGCCGGCGCGACCTGTCGGAGACGCTCGAGGATCGCATCGGCGATCGGCTGGTCTCGAGGCTCCGCGCCGCCTGCGACTTCCACGTGCTCGAGGGGTCGGACTATCGCGTTCACGGCCCGCGCGAGGCGCGCTGAGCGGTTGTGCTGGACGCGGGCGGCCACAAGGGCCGCCCCTACTCCTGCCTTCCTCTCTTCCTGGGTTCCTCAGCGATCCTCGATCTGAGGAACCCAGGAAGTGAGGAGAGCAGGAAGAGAGCCCGTGAGGGGCGACGGAGATCGGGTCGTCACAGCGACCTGTCAGGACTTGCGCTCGTTGGTGCCGATGACGGGGATGGCCTCGAGATCCTCGAGCAGGGTCTTCACCTCGGCGTCGAAGTGGGCCTTGTGCTCGGGTGCGACCGGCTCGCCCTCGGAGTAGGAGAGCTTGAGCGGGTTCTGCAGCTTGCCGTCCTTGCGCAGCGAGAAGAGGAGCTGGGGGGCTTCGGCGTCGCCGCTCTTGCCGACCTTGCCGATCACGGTCTTCTGCTTGACGAGCGTGCCGGGCTTGATGCCCTGCGCGACCGCGCCGAGGTGGGCGTAGGTCGAGGTGAAGCCGTTGTCGTGCTTGATGGTGACGGTCCGGCCGAGGCTGCCGCCGGTGTCGCCGGCGACGACGACGGTGCCGCCCGCGACCGCCCAGACGGGCGTGTTGGCGCGCGCCGAGTAGATGACCGGCGAGGCGGTCTTGATGCTCGCGCGCACGTTGGCGTTGGCGTCGGCCGAGACCTTCGTGTACTTGAGCGGGCTCTTGATGAACTCCTTGCTGACCGAGTGGCCGTCGGGCTTGTAGAAGCCCTCGCGGCCCTCGGGGTCGCGGTAGCTCACGATGCGCTTGTCGCCGAACTTGCCGTGGTACTGCGCGGCCAGGATGCGGCCGTAGCGCAGGAAGCGCCCCTCGACCGAGATCTTCTCGACGATGACCTTGAACTCGTCGCCCTCACGCACATCCTGGAAGAAGTCGACGTCCCAGGCGAAGAGGTCGATGAGCGAGGCGGCGAGCTCGGCGCCTTCGCCGCAGCGCGAGATCGACTCGTAGAGGCTGGACTTCAGGGCGCAGCCGATGTGCGCCACGTCGACGCGCGTCGGGACCTTCTTCTTCTTGGCCTCGTAGGTGCCGGTCTCGGTGCGCACGACCTCGTAGATGTCGAGCGGCGACTGCGTGTAGCTGAAGAAGGTCACCTGGCCGTCGTCGTCGACGTGCGCGCTGAAGGTGTCGCCGACCTGCGCCTTGCGGAAGTCGAAGATCTCGCCCATCGCGCCGATGATCGGCTGCGCGGTGTGGCTGTCGATCCCGACCGCGCGCAGCGCCTTGAGGATCGTCTGGCCGCGCTTGAGCTCGCCCGAGAGCTTGCGGCCGACCGGCTGCCCGAAGTCGTCGACCCCGATGACGCCGTCGCCGGCGGGCTCGCCATCGCGCTCGAGCGCGGGCGTGCCGGAGGTGGCCGGCGCGATGCCGACGGCCGCGACCGCGCCCTGGGCCGCGAGGTCGGCGAGCGCGTCGCCCGGGCGTTCATCGTCACGGAAGAAGACGAAATAATTGACGAGGAGCAGCACCGCCACGACGATGAGCGAGCCTCCTCGCGCTCGCGGCCCGCCCCGGCGCCGGTTGGGCCGGTAGGAGCTCTTGAGCGGGATAGGTCTGTCGAGATACATCCGTCTGTTCGGTCCTTGGCCGACCCGCGCCTCACGGCTCGGGGCTGGCATGGGGTTTCGAAATCGTGCGCCGCGCGGACCTCGCAGGAGGGCGGCCGGCGGCGTATCGGAGCTCGCGTCGGGCTCGTACCGGGGGCCGCCTGGCGGCGCAAGCGGCAGAGCTGGGCGGGGTTAGCACGCGGTCGAAAAAAGTGTCAATGCGAGCCTCGAGGCGGAGCGCTGACCGACGGTTCAAGGTGCGCGATTTCAATCACTTGAGGATCACCGCCCAAAACGGTCACCCCTGTGGATTGTTTTCGGCTTGGATCCTGCACTAGCAACGGCAGCTCGCGACCCGGAGCTCACGCAGCGCGACCTCAGGTGTCGAGGCCGAGGTCCTTGACCTCGACGTAGGCGTCGCCGCGCAGGCCCTTGACCCACTGCTTGTAGAGGCGCTCGATCTGCTTTTCGCGCAGGCGGAAGAGGATCTGGCGCTTGACCGTCTCGGCGTCCTCCGGGTTGGACATCTGCTTGTCGCGTACCTCGACCACGGTGACGAGGTGCAGCCCGAAGGGTGTGCGGAACGGCTCGGAGATCGTGCCGGTGGTGGTCGCGAACGCGACCTCCTCGAAGCTCGGATCGTAGTCGCCGCGCACGAACCAGCCGAGGTCGCCACCGGCGTTGCGCGTGCCGTCCTGGCTCACGCGCCGCGCGGCATCGCCGAAGGTGGTCTCGCCGCGCTCGATCTGACGCTTGACCTCGAGCAGGGTCTCACGCGCCGCCGCCTCCTCCTCGGCGCCGGCGGCCTCGGGCAGGCGGATGAGGATGTGCGAGGCGCGCCGCTCCTCGATCGCGCCGCTGCCGAGCTGGCGCTTGTACTCGACCTCGACGTCGGCTTCGTCGATCTTGACGCGCGAGACGACCTTGATGCCGATGACCTGCGACTTCAACATCTCGCGCTCGGTGTGGCGCCGGTAGTCGGCGATCGACGCGAAGCCGAGCTTCTGCAGCTCCTCGGCCAGCTCGTCCTCGGTCCAGCCGTTGGCCTCGCGGATCTTCTTGATGTGATCGTCGACCTTCTCGGGGGCGATCGTCAGGTCCATCTCCTCGGCCTGCTCGTAGACGAGGATGTCGTCGATGAGCTGCTCGAGCGCGTCCTGGATCACCGCCTTCAAGCGCGCCTCGCGCTCGGCGGGGTCACGCGTCTCGCGCAGCACGCGCGCGAGGTTCGGGGCCGCCGCGCGCTGCAGCTCGAAGAGGGTCACCGGCGCGCTGTTGACGACCGCGACCAGGCGATCGAGCAGGCGGCCGTCTTCGGGCGGCCACATCGTCGGCGGCTCGGCGGCGCGTGCGCGCATGGCGGTGAGACCGAGCGCGAGGGCGAGCGTCACGGGGATCAGCGGCGCTTTCATGGGTTGGCTCCCTCGCCCTTGGGCTGGCCGCTCTCTTCGCGCAGCTTCTTCTGGCGCTCCTCCATGAGGCGCTGGATGTCGCGGCCGGCGGGCCGCATCGGCGCGCGGTTCGGCATGACGCGCGAGCGCGAGAGCTCGGCCTTGCGCTGGGCGAACGGCAGCCGCCTGAGCTTGCTGAGGTCGCTCAGCCCCCGCGCCATGGCGAAGCGCTTGACCGCGGCCTCGTCGATGGTGACGCCGAGATCCTTGCGCAGGCGCGCGACGTGCTCCTCGAGGCGATCCATCGCACGCGCGGCGGCGATCCTGTCGTGGGCGGCCTGACGCTCCGACTCGGGCACCTTGTCGAGCGGCGTGCCCGGGCGCGCGCCGAGATTCATCATCAGCATCCACACGTCGCCGACCTGGGTCGGCGGCGAGAGCACGCCCTCTTCGAGGGTGAAGAGCACGCGGGCGGCCTCCTCGGGCACGACGACCTCGCCGAGCTCGTTCTTGCCTCGGGCGTCGACGAGCACGCCGTCGGGCACGACCTCGCCGCGGCGGCCGAGGCGGCGCTGCTTGGCCTCGAGGAAGAGCTTGGAGAGCTCGCCACCGCCGGCGGCGCGCTTGTCCTCGAGCTGGCTCGCGAGCTTGGTGGCGGCGCTCTCGTCCTTGAAGATCATGCGCGCGAGGCCGCGCCGCTCGGCGAACCAGGCCGCGAGATCGGCGTCGCTCACCGAGGTCCTGGCGTCGGGCAGGAAACGGTCGCGCGCCCAGGCCTCGGCGATCGCCTCGTCGGTCGTCGCGTCGGCGGGGGGCACGAAGCCGGCCTGCTGCGCCTCGTGCGCGAGCAGCGCGTCGTCGACGACGTCCTCGATCGTCTCGCGCAGGATCGCGCCGTCGAGCTTCCTGCCGTCGGCCTCGAGGGCGTCGAGGCGCGGGATGATCTCCTGGTCGGCGATCGCGCGGTGCGGCAGGCGCGCGAAGACGAAGACCTCAGCGCTCGGGGTCGTAGACGCGGCGTCCGAGGCGGCGGGCGCGCTCGTCGCTGCCTGGGGCTCGGGCGCCGCGGGGGACTGGGGCGCGGGCGCTTGCGGCTCCGGGCTCTTGCCGCCGCATGCCGGGAGCGTGCCCGCCGCGAGGAGGCTCGGCATCATGATGAGAAACGATCGGGTCGCCAGGCGCATGGCCGCCTCCTGTGGGCCGCGCGGCAGGCGCGGTCCGGCCGAAGGAGCTAGCAAACTCGGCGAGCTGCCGCAATGATTCCCGCACCAGGACCGGGCCGCGCACGCGGCGCGTCTCGACCGGCAGGTGCAGCTTGCCGTCGGGGGTGAGGCGCGCGCCGGCGCGGGAGGCGGCGAAGGCGGCGACGATCGCCGGCTGCAGGAGGCCCTCGCCGGAGAGGCCGAGCACGAGCTTGTCCTTGCCGAGCGAGACCGAGGTCAGCGCGAGCGCCTTGGCGTCGAGCTTGACCCCCATGATGGCGACGAGGTTGTCGACCGCGGGCGGGGCCGCGCCGTAGCGGTCGATGGCGGCGCCGAAGAGCTGCGCCAGCTCGTCGTGGCTCTTCGCGCCGGAGAGCGCGCGGTAGAGGCGCAGGCGCAGCGCGGTCTCGGGCAGCCAGGCGTCGGGGATGCGCGCGTCGACCGGGATCTTGATCTCGCACTCGAGGTCGGGCGGGGACGGGGCGGTCGCGGCGCTCTGGCGCAGCTCGCCGATCGCCTGCTGCAGGAGCTCCATGTAGGCGTCGTAGCCGACGGCGTCGATGTTGCCGGCTTGATCGGCGCCGAGCAGATCGCCGGCGCCGCGGATGTCGAGGTCGTAGGAGGCGACCGAGTAGCCGCTGCCGAGCTCGGAGAAGCGCTGGATGGCGCCGAGGCGCTCGGCGGCGTCGCCCGCGAGGCCGTGCGGCGAGGGCACGAGCAGGTAGCAGTAGGCGCGCGTGCCGGAGCGGCCGACGCGGCCGCGCAGCTGGTAGAGCTGGGCGAGGCCGAAGACGTCGGCGCGGTTGATGAGGATGGTGTTGGCGTTGGGGATGTCGATGCCGCTCTCGACGATGGTCGTGCACACGAGCACGTTGGCCTCGCCGGTGACGAAGCGCAGCATGACCTTCTCGAGCTGGCCTTCGGGCATCTGGCCGTGGCCGATGGCGATGCGCGCCTCGGGCACGAGCGCGGCGATGAGCTCGGCCTGCTTGTCGATGTCGAAGACGCGATGGTGCACGAAGAAGACCTGGCCGCCGCGCGCGAGCTCGCGGCGGATCGCCTCGCTGATCGTCTCCTCGGTCGGCTGCGAGACGAAGGTCTGGATCGGCAGGCGGTCGACCGGCGGGGTCTGGATGAGCGAGATGTCGCGCAGGCCGAGCATCGAGAGATGCAGCGTGCGCGGGATCGGGGTGGCGGTGAGCGTGAGCACGTCGACGTTGGCGCGGGCGCGCTTGAAGTGCTCCTTCTGCGAGACGCCGAAGCGGTGCTCCTCGTCGATGATCAAGAGGCCGAGGTCCTTGAACTTGACGTCCTTCGAGAGCAGGCGGTGGGTGCCGATGACGATGTCGACGTTGCCGGCGGCGACGGCGGCGGCGATCTCGCGGTTCTTGGCGGCGGAGCGCATCGCCGAGAGGCTCTCGACCTGGATCGGGAAGCTCTCGAAGCGTCGCTGGAAGGTGAGGCGGTGCTGCTCGGCCAGGACCTGGGTCGGCACCAGGACGGCGACCTGCTTGTTGTCGAGCACGGCCTTCATCGCGGCGCGCATGGCGACCTCGGTCTTGCCGAAGCCGACGTCGCCGCAGATCAGGCGATCCATGGGTCGCTCGCGCACGAGGTCGTGCAGCGTGTCCTCGATGGCGCGCAGCTGGTCGTCGGTCTCGTCGTAGGGGAAGGCCGCCTCGAAGCGGTGATAGAGCTCGTCGGGAGGCGAGAAGGCGTGGCCGCGGGTCGCCTCGCGCTCGGCGTAGAGGCGCAGGAGCTGGTCGGCGATGTCGCGCACGGCCTTCTTGACGCGCGACTTGGTCTTGTTCCAGGCGGCCTGGCCGAGGCCGCCGAGCTTGTCGAGGGAGGGCGCGCCTTCGCCGCCCTGGTGCTTGGAGACGAGGTGGAGCTTTTCGACCGGGACGAGCAGCGTGTTCTTGTCGGCGTACTCGAGCTCGAGCACGTCGGCGGTGATCGCGGCGCCGTCGGGATCCTCGGCGACGGTGATCTGGCGCATCCCGAGGTAGCGACCGACGCCGTGGGTGAGGTGCACGACGAGGTCGCCTTCGCGTAGATCGCGCCAGCTCCTGAGCGCCTGGTCGGCGGGCGGCTTCTTGTGGCGCGCGCGGGGGCGTGGGGCGCGCGAGAGCACCTCGGACTCGTCGATGACGACGAGGCCCTGGTCGAGCGCGATGAAGCCTTCGCCGGAGCTGCCGACGACGAGGTGGAGGTCGGCGGGATCGGTGCGCAGCGCGGCCAGGCGGAGCGCCGTCGCGGGTGGCGGTCGTTCGCCCGTGGAGGCGTCGGGGGCGTGCACCGCGAGCGTGAGCGGGTAGGGGGCGAGCAGGGTGCGCAGCCGCTCGAGGCCGCCGGCCGTGTGGGCGAGGAGCACGACGGCGGCGCCGTCCTCACGCCAGCGGCGCACGCGCTCGACCAGCGGGGTGAGCACGTGGCTCTCGCCGGTCTGCACGGCGAGCTCGATCGCCTTGCGCAGCTCGCGCTGCCCCTGGGCGTTGGCGACGAAGCGCGGGCGCAAGAGATCGTCGGGTGTGAAGAAGGACGAGAGGGTCGCGCGGGTGAAGAAGGCGAGACGGGCGAGGGTCTCGTCGACGCTGGCGTAGAGGGTCTCGACGTCGAAGGTGAGCTCGTGGCCCCTGGCGAGCGCGCGGAGGTTGCGCGCCTCGAGGTCGGCGCGGCGCTCGTCGAGGAGCTCGCGCACGCGGTGCGGCTCGACGACGACCCAGGTGTATTCGTCGGGCACGTGGGCGAAGAGCGACTCGAGGCGCTCGTGGAAGGCGGGCAGGAGCTCTTCGAGGCCGACCGGCAGGATCCCCTGGGACAGATCGCTCATGAGCGCGCGCATGCGCGAGGTGGGCACCTCGTGGTGATCGGCCAGCGCACCCAGGCGCTCGCGGGCGAGGGCGAGGCCGTCGGCGTCGAGGATGACGTCGCGCGCCGGGGTGATGACGAGCGCGGTGGGCGCGGGCGTGGTGGGTAGCGACTCCTGGGTGGCGGGGTCGAAGATGCGCAGGCGCTCGATCTCGTCGCCGAAGAGCTCGAGGCGGATCGGCAGGTCGGCGACGGCGGGCCAGACGTCGACGATCTCGCCGCGCACGGCGAAGGTGCCGGGGTCCTCGACGGCCGGCACGCGGTGGTGGCCGGTCTTGACGAGGAAGGCGATGAGCAGCTCGCGGTCGATCTCGAGGCCGGCGGTGAGCACCAGGCGCTGGCGCACGAAGAGATCGGGTGGGGGCAGGCGATCGAGGAGCGCGGCGGCCGAGATGATCAGGACCTCGGGCCGGGTGGCGGGATCGGCGAGGCGGCCGAGCGTGCCCAGGCGCGAGAGCGACTGCAGGCGCGAGGGCGACATGCCCTGGAAGGGCAGGTGGTCGAAGGGCAAGAAGGCGCGCACCTGGGAGGGGTCGCCGCGGAAGAAGGTGAGGCCGTCCTCGAGCAGGGCGGCGGTGCCGGCGTCGGGCAGGACGAGCGCCAGGCGGCGCGCGGCGGGCGGCAGGAGCGCGCAGAGCTCGGCGACGAGGAAGGCGAGGTGGCCGGTGTCGTGCGCGCCGACGACGACCGGGGGAGGGGCCTGGGCGCGGGCAGCGAGGAGGGCCTCGGCCAGGTGCCGGGGATCGAGCGGGCGCGGGGGCGCGTCGGGGGGCTGCAGAGCGGGGGGCGCGAGCGACACCGCCCGGGGTTAAGCACGGGGCTCGCCGCGAGGAAAGGATCTTGTCGACCCCGGTCGGGCGAGCCGACGTGACCTCGAGCGACCGACTGCGACTCCAGCGGCTGCGATGCGCCGCTGGCGCCGGGCGCCGAGTTCCCCTAAAGAGGCTACATGAAAGTGACGCATGTGGCGCTCGGGTTGGTCGCGGGGCTCTCGGTGATGGCGTGTGGGGATGACGACGGTCCCGCGGCGGATGCGAGCGACACGGTCGACACCGCCGAGGTGGGTGACGGCGCAGACGGGATCGACGAGGTCGAGGTCGGCGAGGACGTTGAGGATGGTGAGGACGACGGGGCCGACGACGCGACGGCGGAGACCGCCGACGGCGACGGGGGCGACGTGATGGATCCCGACGCCACGCCCGAGCAGCGCGCGATCCTGTCGGTGCCCGAAAGCGCGCGCTTCGCGCTGCCGGGGCTGACGGGGATCGTGCACGTCGTGCGCACCGAGGGATCGACGCCGCATCTCTATGCCGAGCGGCGCGAGGATCTCGCGCGCGTGCTCGGCTTCGTACAGGCGCGCGACCGCTTCTTCTTCATGGATCTGCAGCGGCGGCTGGGGCTCGGCACGATCGCCGAGCTGCTCGGCGAGGCCGGGCTGGCGCAGGACATCGAGGCGCGCTCGACCGGCATGGGAGCGGTGACCGATCGCATCGTCGCAAACATCTCGCCGGAGTTCGCGGCGTACCTGACGGCGTTCGCCGACGGGGTCAACGCGTACATCGAGGCGGTTCGCGCGGGCGCGTTGCCGGGGCCGACCGAGACGCAGTTCGCGGGCGCGTTGGGGTACGCGAGCCCGGTGGACATGATGAAGCCGTTTGAGCTGCGCGACGTGGTCGCGCTGGTGACGGTGTTCATGTACAGCACCAACTTCGAGGGCGGTGACGTCGGGGTGGCGGCGGCGGCCGAGCGGCTCGAGCGGTTGTTCGACGGGGCGACGGACGAGGCGCTGAGGAAGAGCGGCTACCTCGGCGACGTGTGGCACGACGTTCGGGGGATCTACACCGAGACCAACTCGACCGAGGGCTTCGGCGTCGGCAAGGCGCGGCGCGGGGCGGTGGGCGCCGCGGGGGAGCGCGGGGCGCGTGGGCGGTTGCCCGAGGGTCTGGCGGAGCGATTGCATGACAAGCTGCAGCGACGGCTCGCGCGGATGGGCAAGGATCGCGAGGCTGGCTTCGGTTCGAACGTGTGGGCGGTCGCGGGGACGAAGACCGCGGACGGGGCGGCGCTCTTCGCCAACGACGGGCACCTCGAGCTGTCGATCCCGCCGCTCGGGTACGGGGCGGCGCTCGACACGCGCGTCTTCGGTGACGGTGAGATCCATCAGCTCGGAGGCTGGCTCGGCAACTTCCCGGTGATGGTCGGCGGCACCAACGGCGACGTGGCGTGGGGCGGGGTGAACCCGGTGATGGACATCACCGACTGGTATCGCGAGGAGCTGTCGCTGGACGAGGACGGCAAGCCGGCGGCGAGCCTCTTCGATGGGCAGTGGCGTGACCTGGTCGCGGTCGAGGAGAGCTACGTCGTGGCGAACGTGCCGCTGCTCGGCAGCGTCGGGCGCACCGAGACGTGGACGCGCTGGACGACCTTCGACGGGCGCTGGCTCACGAGCATCGAGGGCCGCGTGGTGGCGAGCGTCGAGGAGGCCGGCGCGGACGCCGGGCGGGTGATCAACGTGATGGGCGAGCTGGTGATCCCCGAGGACGTGGACGAGGACGGGGTGATCGTCGGGATCAGCTTCGACCATGCGGCGCTGGACGCGACGAAGTGGCCCGAGGCGCTCTTCGAGGTGGGGCTCGCCGAGACGGTCGAGGACGTGCGCGAGGCGACGCGCGGCTACGTCGGGGCGGCGCTCTTCACGTCGGCGGCGGACAAGGGGGGCAGCATCCTCTACACGAGCTATCAGGCGGTGCCGTGCCGGGGCTATCTGCCGCGCGGCGAGGACGGGGTCTTCGTCGCCGGCGCGGATCCGACGCGCCTCATCGATGGGACGATGTACGGGGGCTTCACGCTGCCGACCGACGCGGCCGGCAAGGCGGACGAGGGGCCGGGCGCGGAGGACCCGTACCGCTGCATCGTGCCTCATGCCGAGATGCCGTACGCGATCGATCCCGAGAGCGGCTTCGTGTTCAACGCGAACAACGATCCGGCCGGGCTCACCGACGACGGCGAGGAGCGCAACGACACCTATTATATAGGAGGGCCGTGGGCGTCGGTGCGGGCGAACACGATCCGGCGGGATCTCGAGCGCGTGACCGCCGGGGGGGCGGCCACCGTCGAGGACATGGTGGCGATGCAGGCGAACGTCGATTCGCGGCTGGGCGAGGCGTTCGTTCCGTACCTGGTGGCGGCGATCGAGCTGGCGCAGGGCGCGGACGAGGGGCCGCTGGCGGAGCTGTCGGCGGAGCACGGCGAGCGGCTGGTCGAGGTGAAGGCGCGGCTCACGGCGTGGGGCGGGCGGGGATATCGCGCGCGCTCCGGGGTGGAGACGTTCTATGCGAGCCCGAGCGCGGACGACCGTGAGGATGCGGTGGCGACGATGATCTTCAACGCCTGGATCCGGCGCTTCCTGGCGGCGGTCTGGGATGACGAGGGGATCAACGCGTCGCGCTGGGGCGGGGAGTCACGCGTGGCGGCGCTCTTGCGTTTCCTCGCGGGGCGGGGGCCGGGCAACCCGCTGGGGCTGGCGTCGTTCAACCCGGAGACGAGCGAGTCGGTCTTCTTCGACGTGCTCGGCACCGAAGAGAAGGAGCACAGCGACTACCTGTTGGTGAAGGCGCTGGTCGACGCGCTGGGTTTCCTCGAGTCGGCGCCGAGCGGGCCGGGGCTGGGGGGCTTCGGCACGGCGGAGATGCAGGCGTGGCTCTGGGGGCTGCGCCACCAGGTGCGCTTCGAGTCGATCCTGGCGAGCTATGTGGGCGACGACCCGGCTCTGTCGCTGATCACGGATCAGTTCGCGATCACGACCGAGCGCGTGCCGCTGGTGGCGGGCGGGCTGCCGCAGGGAGACCCGCGCCGGGGGCTCAAGTGGTTCCCGCGCGACGGCGACCAGTGGAGCGTGGACGCGGCCAACCCGGGGCTCGGTGGAGGGGACTTCACGTACGGGTCCGGGCCGGCGATGCGGCTCGTCTTCAAGCTGGCGGCCGACGGGGTCGAGGGGCTCTTCGTGCTGCCGGGCGGGCAGTCGGGCCTGACCGACAGCGAGTACTTCGACGACCAGGCGCGGCTGTGGCTGGGCAACGAGTACCTGCGGGTGCGGTTTGCGCCGGCCGATGTCGCCGAGGGCGCGATCGGGCGCGAGGTCTACGTGCCGGCGGAGTAGCCGCGGGGCGTGGTGTGCGAAGGCACCGCGGGCGTGTGCAGGTTCGTCCTGTTCGCGGGCGCGTGACGGGTGTGAGCGTGAGCGGGGCGGCGTTCCGGGCGGGGTGAACCGCGGGGTGTTCGGCGGCCACGGCGATTGCCTGTGTCGGTCACGACGACTCTCGACGCTCGGAGGCTGGTCATGCTCGCGACGGTTGGAGTGAAGGGCTGGCGCGCCCTGTGCGCGACCGCGGGGACGGTGCTGTGGATCGTGACGGGGCCGGCGGCCTGCGGCGAGGACGACGAGGGGCGCGATGATGCGGTCGAGGACAGCGTCGCCGAGACGGAGACCGCCGAAGACGGGACGACGGTGGAGGACGGCGGCGACGTCGAAGAAGACGCAGAGGTCGTCGCGGACACCGGGGTCGAGGACACGGCGGTGGAGGACACGGCGGTCGAAGACACGGCGGTGCAAGATACCGCCGTGGAGGACACGGCGCTGGAGGACACGGCGGTGCAGGATACCGCTGTGGAGGACACGGCGGTCGAGGACACGGCTGTGGACACGGCGGTCGAGGACACGGCTGTGGACACGGCGGTCGAGGACACGGCGGTCGAAGACAGCGGCGATGACGCGGTAAACGACACCCTCGAGGTCGCGGACGGGGGCGACACTCTCGAGGATACGACCATGGAGGTGGACACGTCGGTGGTCGGTGACGCGGGGATCGAGGTCGACGACACCATGCCGGACGACACCGGCGTCGAGGCCGACGCGGGCGACGAGGAGGTCGTCGCCGATACGGTCGTCGTGGATACCGCGGTCGAGGAGACGATCGAGGACACGGTGGTCGTCGAGGAGACGGTGCAGGATACGGTGGTGATCGACACGGTGGTGGTCGACACGGTGGTGGTCGACACGGTCGAGGTCGACACGGTCGAGGACACCGTCGAGGACGTGCCGGAGACCGACGTCGGCTGCGGGCTCGACGGCGCGACGTGTGCGGTGGCGGAGGACTGCTGTAGCGGCCACTGCCTCGATCTCAACGGCACGAACATCGAGGACTCGCCACGCTGCGTGAGCGCCGAGAGCGCGGCGATCTACGAGGACTTCCAGCTCTCGCTGCACCGGGACTCGCGCGGCATGGCCTACTTCTACGAAGGCACCGCCGAGGACCCGGGCTTCTTCGCCATCACCGGCGTGCCGTACGAGGAGCTCGCGTGCAAGAGCTGCCACCGCGCCGGGAGCTCGCCTGATCTGGCGCGCCTCGCCGACGGGACCGACGTGCCGGTCTCACGCTACGAGCAGAGCTGCGCCGACTGCCACGCAAACCCGTACGCGCCGACCTGGGACATCGCCGACAGCACCTGCATCGGCTGTCACTCGCGTCAGGGGGCGGGGATCAACCTCGCCGCGTCGCCGAACCCGACGATCGCCGCGCGCTTCTCGGACGTGCACCGGGTCGCGGGCCTGCGCTGCATCGACTGCCACACCCCGCAGCAGATGCATGGCAACGGCACCGCGCCGGACTCGATGCTCCAGGCGCGCCAGGTGCGTTGCCAGGACTGCCACAGCGGCAGCGGACCCGAGGGGCCGATCGACTCGTCGATCCCCGAGCACGATCAACACGCCGACGGTCCGAGCGCCGACCTCGACTGCAACACCTGTCACGTGCAGACGGTCGCGACGTGCTACAGCTGCCACTTCGACACCGAGGTCGAGGCCAACACCAAGCGCTACTTCGGGCCGCCGCCGCTGAGCGGGTTCGTCTTCCTGGTCAACGACGAGCGCTCGGGCGGAACGCGCAGCCGCGTCACCATCGCGAACTTCCAGGCGCTGACCTGGCAGGGCGACGCCTTCGCCGCGTTCGCGCCCTACTTCGCGCACACCGTGACCACCCAGGGACGCACCTGCGGCGACTGCCACGGCAGCCCCAACGTGGTCAGCTACATGGAGGACGGCACGCTGCAGATCACGACCTGGACGCCGCCGGCGCAGGCGGGCGCGGCCGGCGCGCTGGCGATCCTGCAGGGGATCATCCCGATCCCGGTCGACTGGCGCACCGCGTTCCTCTGGGACTTCGTCGGGAGCGACGTGTTGATCCCGGCGCTGGCCGACTTCTCGCTCTTCGTCGATCTCGACGGGCCGGACTTCCAGATGCTCGAGGAGTTCGCCTCGCCGCTGACCGAGATGCAGATGATGTCGCTCGAGGAGGAGCAGCCGCCTCCGGTGGAGCCGTGAGCCCGCGGCTCAGGGCTCGCCGCGGTAGCGTGCGTAGAGCGCGTCGCGCCAGGCGAGCAGGTCGCGGGACGCGTCGGCGAGGTCCGGGTCGACGAAGGTGTGGCGCGTGGCGCGCCCGATCCTGAGCCCGCGATCCGGCGGGCTGACGAAGCCGAGCACCTGGCTCATGGCGATGTCGGCGTAGGTGAAGCCGTGCTCGGGCAGGAGGAGCCGCGGGGCGCCGTCGGGAGGGGGCGGGGCGGCGGCGAGCGCGTCGCGCAGGGCGTCGAGCACGGCGCGCAGGTCGGCGAGGTGGTCATCGCCGCGATCGGCGCCGTACTTGCGCAGCGTGCGCTCGACCCCGAGCGCGGCGATCTTCAGGCCGAGCGGGCCGAGCGGTCGGCGCAGGGTGCGGGGGATCATCTCGCGTAGCGCCGCGGGGCTCGCGAGCACACGCGTGAGCGCGCGGGCGCGGCCGGCGCGGAGACCACGCTCGCTCAGATCGTTGAAGCGCTCGATCGCCGCTTCGGCGGTGGTCGGCACGAGGTCGGGGTCGCGGCTGCCCGAGCGCGCCGCGAAGCGCGCGATGGCGAAGGAGTCGGCGAGCGGGCCTTCGGGCGCGCCGAAGAGCACGGGCACGCTGACCGGACCCCGCCAGCGGCGGAGGCGCAGGCGCAGCTCGGGCTCGCCGAGGAGGGGTTGATAGACGCGCGCGCGGTACGCGATGCCCGAGGCCGAGAGCGCCCAGCTCGCCTTCTCCGACCAGGGCGAATAGGGGATGTGCAGGAGCTCGAGGGTCATCGCGCGCGACGTTATTCGCATCCTCTTTCACGGCCAAGCGCATTTGTCGGTTGTCCGGAGGCACCCGCGGGGTCTATGCGCACCGCAAGCGTGCGGACCGCGTGCCGCGCCCTCGTGGCGTGTCGAGGAGGAGATCTGATGATGGGATTCAGGGCCGGGACCTTCTTCTTGCTGAGCGGGGGCCTCGCCCTCCTGGCGTGTGGCGACGACGGCGCGGGCACGAGCGTCGCCATGTGCGAGGGCGGGTGCAACGTGCCGCCGATGGCGGAGTGCCTCTCCGACGTGACGCTGCGAAGCTACGCCAGCCCTGGGGTGTGCGGCGCGGACGGGAGCTGCACCTATGGGCACGTCGACTTCACCTGCGACAATGGCTGCGCCGCGGGCGCGTGCGTCGGTGAGGTCGACCCGTGCGCCGAGGTCGTGTGCGTCGATCCCCCCGCGGCCCGTTGTGGCGAGGGCGGTCTCGAGACTTTCGCGTCGCTCGGGAGCTGCGCGCAGGGCACCTGCGCGTACGCGAGCGTCGTGCTCCCGTGCACGCACGGCTGCGTCGACGGAGCCTGCGCGGGCGACCCGTGCGCCGGCGTCGTGTGCGACGAGCCACCTTCCGCGTGCCACGCCCCGACCGGTACCTGCAATGGCGGCGTGTGCAGCTACGCGGTGCTCGCCGGTGCGGCGTGCGACGACGGCCTGCCCTGCAGCGAGGACGATCGCTGCGGCGCGAACGGGACTTGCGCCGGCACGGCGATCGCGTGCCAGAGCCCCGGCGCGTCGGTCTGCGACGGCGACGTGCTGCGCGTTCCCGCCGCCACCGGGATCTGCGACGCCGGGCAGTGCAGCTACCCCGTGACCGAGGTCCCCTGTCCCGACGGCTGCGCCGACGGCAAGTGCCTCGGCGATCCCTGCGCCGGGGTGGTGTGCGACGACCCGCCGAGCGCGTGCCACGCCGATCGCGGCACCTGCCAGGATGGGGTCTGCGCCTACGCGTTCGACAACGGCGCGGCCTGTGACGATGGCGATCCCTGCAGCGACGAGGATCGCTGCACCAACGGCGTCTGCGCCGGCGGCGCGCGCGCCTGCACGACCCCGGAGCCGGCGGTCTGCAAGGACGCCGAGACGCTGATCGCGCGCGCTGCGACCGGCACTTGCAGCGAGGGCGCGTGCAGCTACGTCGCCATCGAGGTGCCGTGTGCCTTCGGCTGCGTCGAGGTCGACGGTGTCGGCGGCTGCGAGGGCGACCCGTGCGCCGGCGTGACGTGCAACGCGCCACCGCCGGCGACCTGCGCCAACGCGACGAGTCTCGTCGTGTCGGCGCCGACCGGGCTCTGCGCCGGTGGCAGCTGCAACTACGACACGGTCGTGTTCACCTGCACGCACGGCTGCCAGGCGGGTAGCGCGGGTGCCGAGGCCTACTGCAGGCCCCCGGCGGGGCTGGTCATCGGCGAGGTGCTCGTCGACTCGGCGGGCTTCCCCGACGAGGACGCGTTCGTCGAGATCCACGGCCCGCCCGGGACCGAGCTCGACGGCGTGAGCATCGTCGGGATCAACGGCAATGGCGGCGCCGATTACGTTGCGATCGAGCTCAGCGGCACCCTCGACAGCCAGGGGCTCTTCGTCGTCGCACACCCCGAGAGCGCGGACGCGATCGCCGGTGTCGCCGACCTCCTCGATGACGACGTCGATCTGCAGAACGGGCCCGACAGCGTGCAGCTGCGCTATGGCGCCATCGTGCTGGACGCGCTCGCCTACGGCACCTTCGAGACGAGCGACGTCGCGCGCGGCGAAGGCACGCCGCATCCGCTCGCGCCGACCGGTGAGAGCCTCTCGCGCGACGCGCTCTACACCGACAGCGACGACAACGCGGCAGACTTCTCGTCCGGCACCCCGACCCCGGCGGCGCCGCTCGGGCCGTCCGAGGTCGCACCGGTGGTCGCGCTGAGCTGCCCGGCCGGCGGCCTGGTCGGCGAGGTGCTGAGCTTCGACGCGAGCGCCTCGACCGGGTCGATCGCGAGCTTCACCTTCGACTTCGGCGACGGCTCCGACCTCGTGCAGGGCGCGGCGACGAGCCAGACGCACGCGTTCGCGACGGCCGGCGTCTTCACCGTCACCGCGACCGCGACGAGCGCGGGCGGTCTCACCGACAGCGGGAGCTGCGACGTGGTGATCGCCGCGGACGAGGAGCAGGTCACCTACGAGGGCGACGAAGTGTGCATGCCTGCCGGGCAGAGCTACGTCTACGACGTGATCTCCAACCCGGTGACGCCGACGACCGACGGCAAGCTCACCGTGCGCTACAAGGGCACGAGCCCCTACAACCCCAAGCCCTACACCATCGAGATCCAGCTCGGCGCCGACGACTGGGAGGCGGTCGCGGTGACGAACGACTCCAAGAACGACTGGCAGACGCAGAACTTCCGCGTGCCGCAGGCGACGATCGAGGCCGCCATCGCCGGCATGGGCTGGATCCGCTTCCGCCACTCCTATCAGTACAACGGCTCGGCCAACGACTGCATGGAGCTCACCTTCGTCTACAACTGTGAGCTCTGCTTCGCCTGCCCGGCGGGTGAGGAGGATCTCGGCATCGGCTGCCAGCCGGTCGGCGCGCCCTACGATTACACCTCGCTCGAGCACCCGACCGGGCGCTGCGGCGCGTCGAGCTTCGATCAGCTCTACCTGCCCGGCACGCCGCCGGCCGCCGGCGATGGCACCTTGTCGCTCGAGTTCCTCGGCTGCGAGAGCACCTCGATCGATGTCGATCTCTTCACCGCCAACAGCGGCTGGGTGGAGATCGGCTCGGGCAGCGCGCCGAGCTGCAGCTTCGGCAAGGCGACCTGGACCATCCCGGAGGCCTACCTCGACCAGGCGATCGACGAGGACCACCGCATGCGCTTCCGCTGGAGTCTGCGCGACTCGTGCGCGGCGGGCATGGGCTGCACCTCCTACAACGACCCGTGCGTGAAGAACGCGCACCTGACGTATCCGCGCTGAGCGCGCGGAGTGGCGCGGCCCGACGCCCGGCATCGGGCTGACGCCATGAGACGTTGCAAGTCCAGGGGCGCGCGGTATCTTCCGAGCGTGAGGACACAAGCTTGAGTCGGGCGCGCTCCGATCCGCGTGTCGAGATCGCCCTCTTGTTCTGCTGGAACTTCGCGGCGGTCACGGCGTTCTTCGTCGGCCGCGCGGTGCGCGATGCGCTCTTCCTGGCGCACGAGTCGCCGGCGCAGCTGCCGTACATGTACATCGCCTCGCCGATCGCCGT